>NZ_CYTY01000025.1:25221-100104 GCF_001298995.1 Achromobacter sp. 2789STDY5608615 | reverse complement strand
TGGTTGAGCACGTCCCTACCCCAGCACCCTCCCACTGCGGAAGGTGCACCCACACCATACAAGGATGAGGAAGGGGAAGTCCGGAGCGAACGCTCCGGACCGCAATCGTGGGCGCCCGCCATCGGGTCCGCCCGACCGAGGGGCGACCTACGAAGCAACATCCGCCACGCAAAAAAAGCTAGGCAATCACCCGCCGATACTCCCCAGCCACATGCTCCCCCGGCAACAACGCCCTCCCCGCCCCAAACAACTTCTCCCGCAACGTCCCCTCCGCATAAGCCGTCTTGTACACCCCCCGTTCCTGCAACTCCGGCACCACCAGATCCACGAAATCCGCATAGCACTCCGGCGTCACCGTCCTCGCCAGGTTGAAGCCGTCGATATCCGTTTCTTCCACCCACGACGCCAGTTCATCGGCCACCTGCGACGCGCTGCCTACCAGCGCCGGGTAGCGGCCGCCCAGCGCCATGTCGGCCAGCAGGTCGCGCACCGTGCGGTCCGTGCGGGCCACCGTCAGGTTCTTCACCGCCGACTCGATCGCGTTGTTCTTCACGTAGCGGATCGGCTCGTCCGCCGCATAGCGCGAAAAATCGATGCCGGTCGAACTGGCGTAATGGGCCAGGCCCGCCTCCGGGTTGGCGTAGCGCAGGTACTCCGCGTGCTTCTCGCGCGCCTCGGCCTCGGTGCGGCCCACCACCGCCGTCACGCCCATGAAGAACTTGATATCGCGCGGATCGCGGCCCTCGCGGGCCACCGACTCGCGCACGCCCGCCACCAGCTTGCGCAGGCCTTCCTTGGTCTGGCTCGACACGAACACGCATTCCGCGTGGCGCGCCGCGAAGGCCTGGCCGCGGCCCGACGAGCCGGCCTGGTACAGCACCGGCGTGCGCTGGCGCGACGGTTCCGACAGGTGATAGCCCTGCACCTTGTAGTACTTGCCCTCGTGATCGATGCGCCGCACCGCCGCCGGATCGGCATAGACGCGCGCGCGCCGGTCGGCGCGCACCGCGCCGTCGTCCCAGCTGCCTTCCCACAGCTTGTAGGCCACCTCCAGGAACTCGTCGGCGCGGTCGTAGCGCTCGTCGTGCGCGATCTGTTCCGACAGGCCCATGGCGCGCGCCGCGCTCTCCAGGTAGCCGGTGACGATGTTCCAGCCGATACGGCCATCGGTCAGGTGGTCCAGCGTCGAAAAGCGGCGCGCCAGCAGGTACGGCGCCTCGTAGGTCAGGTTCACCGTCACGCCGAAGCCCAGGTGGCGGGTGGCGGCGGCCATGGCGGAGACCGTCAGCAACGGGTCGTTGACCGGCAGCTGGATCGACTCGCGCAGCGTCAGGTCGGCCGAGTCCTGGTACACGTCGTAGACGCCGACGATGTCGGCCAGGAACAGCCCGTCGAACAGGCCGCGCTCCAGCAGGCGCGCCAGGTCGGTCCAGTAGTCCAGCGTCTTGTACCGCGTCGACGTATCGCGCGGATGCGTCCACAGGCCGTGGTTGATGTGGCCGACGCAGTTCATGTTGAACGCGTTCAGGAGGATCTGCTTCTTCGCCATGGCGTGCGGTTCCGAGGGAATCAAGTGGTGCCGACGCGGCCGGGCGCGGCGTCGTTCAGGTAGTAGTTGCCGACCGCGTGGCGCTTCCAGCGCACCGGATCGTGCAGCGTGTGGGTGCGGGCGTTGCGCCAGTGGCGGTCCAGGTTCAATTGATCGAGCGTGGCCTGGGTGCCGGCCAGTTCGAACAGCTTGGTGCCGGCGGCCAGGGCCGACTCCGTCGTCAGGGCGCGGGCCTCGGCCACCGCGATGGCGGCGGCCGCCACCAGCTGCGGTTGCGGGTCGGCGGTGGCGATGTCGAGGATGCGGCCGGCGCGGGCCACCAGCGCGCGGGCCGCGTCCAGGCGGATCGACAGGCGGCCGAACTCGCTGACGGTCAACGGATCGTCGGCGGCGCGCTCGACGCCGGCGTCGATCCACGGCCGCGAGCGGTTGCGCACGAAATCCAGCGCATCCGCCAGGGCGGCCTGGCCGATGCCCAGGTCGATCGCGGCGTGGATGATCTGCGCCAGCGGCTTGATGGTGTTGGGCGGCGCGGCCGGATCGATCAGCACCATCACGTCCGCGGCGGGCACGGCCACGTCCTTGAACAGCACGGTGCCGCTGCCCGTCACGCGCTGGCCGAAACCGGACCAGTCGTCGATCACTTCCACGCCGGGGCTGTCGCGGCGCACGAAGGCCAGCCGCTGCAGGCCGTCCTCGCCCACCGTCGCGGTGGGGATCCATTGCGCGTAGAGCGCGCCGGTGCAATAGAACTTGCTGCCGTTGATGCGCCAGCCGCCCTGGCCATCGTCCGACAGGCGGGTGCGGCGCCCGGCCGCGGTGCGCGTGCCGATCTCGGCCAGCGCGTTGCCGAAGCGTTCGCCGGCCAGGGCGCGGGCGTAGAAGCGGCGCTGCTGGTCGGCGTTGCCGTTGACCCGCAACACCTCCAGCGCGTAGTAGTGGTTCTGCGGGATCTGGCCGAGCGAGCCGTCGGCGCCGGAGATGATCGCGGTGACCTGGGCCAGCGTCACCCGCGACACGCCGGCGCCGCCGTGTTCGCGCGGCACCGTGATGCCCCACAGCCCGGACTGCGAATAGCGCTCCAGCTCCGGCAGCGGCAGGCGCCGTTCGCGGTCGCGCACGGCGGCGTCGCGGGCGAAGTCGGCGGCCAGTTCGCGCGCGACGTCGAGCGCCTCGGCGTCGCTGCCGATGATCGCGGCGCGCTGCGGCGCCAGGGTCGAGATGGCGATGTCGGTCATGGCCTCAGATCCAGGAATGGCGGTTGGGGCGGCGCCCGTTCAACAGGTAATTGCCGACCGCGTGGTACTTCCAGCGCACCGGGTCGTGCAGCGTGTGGGTGCGGGCGTTGCGCCAATGACGGTCCAGGTTGAATTCCGCCAGCGAGGCGCGGGCGCCCGACAGTTCGAACAGCGTTTCGCTGGCCGCCAGGGCGATCTCGGTGGTCAGCGCCTTGGCCCGCGCCACCGCGATCGAGGCGGCGGCCACGTCATCGGTATCCAGCGCGCGCGGCGTGGCCTCGTCCAGGTGCGCCGCGGCCTCGGTCAGCACCGCCTGCGCCGCGTGCAGGTCGATGAACAGCCGGCCCACGTCGCCGATCACGTAGGGGTCCTGGGTGGCGCGCTCGACCCCGGCCTCGGCCCACGGCCGGGCGCGTTCGCGCAGGAATTTCACGGTGTCGTTCAGGGCCGCCTCGGCGATGCCGGCGTCGATGGCGGCCTGCATCAGCTGCGCGAACGGGCCTTGCAGCGCGGGCGTCTCCAGCAGCATCCAGGCCGGCAGCACGGTATCCGCCTCGACCCGCACGTTGTCCAGCAGCACCGTGCCGCTGGCGGTGGTGCGCTGGCCGAAGCTGGACCAGTCGTCCACCACCGTCAGGCCGGGCGCGCCGCGCTCGAGCAGCACCGTCACCAGCCGGCCCTCGGTATCCAGCGCCTTGGTCGGAATCCAGTGCGCGTACAGCGCGCCGGTCGAATAGAACTTGCGGCCCGACAGCCGGTAGCCGTCGCCATCCGCCACCAGCCGCGCCTGCACGTCGCGCGCATGGCGCGTGTGGCGTTCGGGGCCGGCGTTGCCCAGCCGCCGGCCGGCCAGCACGCCCTCGTAGTAGCGCCGCTTCTGCTGCGGCGTGCCGACCTGCCGCAGCAGGTTGAGCGCGCCGAAGTGGTTCTGCGGAATCTGGCCCAGCGACGGGTCGGCCGCGCTGATGATGCGGAACACGTCGGCCAGCGTCACGTGCGAGACCTGCGCGCCGCCATACTCGCGCGGCACGGTGATGCCGCCCAGGCCGCTGGCCGAATAGCGTTCGATCTCGCGCCACGGCAGGCTGCGCGCCTGGTCGCGCTGCGCCGCGCCCTGGGCGAAGTCCGCCGCCAGCGCGTGCGCGGCGTCGATGGCCTCGCCGTCGCCGCGGATGCGGGCGGCGGGCACCACGCGCGGGGCCGCGTCGTCATCGATCGGGAGAGAGGAACTCGCGGCTTGGGGCATGGGACGATGCGGACGGAAGGGAAAGGTGCAGCCTATCGGCCCGCCGCGGCGCGCGGAAGGACGGATTTCTCATGCGGATATTTGGAATCGGTATATGCGCCGGAGCGCGCCCATGCCCTCCATTAGCGGCCCGCGCCCGGGCATATCCAAATCACGAAAGAGTGTTTGCGGCGCGCTTCGGCGCTTGCTTAGAGTCGAGCTTTTCCGTTGACCGCCTGGCGTTGCCCTCATGCCCGAACTGGATCTGCCCATTGCCCTGGACTACGACGGCACGCTGGAAGCGCGCCTGTTCGACGACATCCGCCTGACGGTCGCGCCGAACATTCCGGCCGCGCGCATCGAGCCGCCGCGCGACCTGGCCGGCGCCGCCGAGCGCCAGGCCGCCGGCGAGTACGCCGTCTGGAACACGGTGCACGACCTGTTCATCACCCAGGTGGCGGCGCACGCCATCGCCAGCCTGTTCCGCGATGACACCGATTTCCAGTTCGCGCTGGCGCGCCAGCTGGGCGACGACGCCGCCCATGCCGAGTTTTCGCTGGCGCGGGCCACCCTGCTGCTGGATCGCGACGCCAGATCGGAGGTCGAACAGGGCGTGCGCGATGCCTGGGACCTGGTCGGCGGCTTCGCGCTGCGCAACTGGCAGAACTTCCTGGCCTGGCAGTTCCACTACGAGCACTACATCCTGGCGCGCCTGTTCGTGAACCGCCGCACCGCGCGCGTGCTGGACTTCGGCCATCGCGAATTCGGCGAGAACCGCATCCTGCCCGACGAGGAGGCGCATCGCATCCGCATCACGCAGTGGTGGCTGCGCAAGCTGGCCGGCGCCAGCGAGACCGAACGCCACGAGTGGACCGAAGGCCTGATCCAGGCCGACGAGGACGTGCAGCGCCTCCTCGGCCCCTACCTGCGCGACTCCTGGCAGCTGAACCTGCGCGCCACCGGCCTGGACACCCGCGGCCACGTCGCGCTGTACGACGCCTGGCGGCGCGAACTGCTCGCCACCCTCCTGCGCGTGGCGCCCGACGACCTGCCCGCCCTGACCAGCCTGGCCGCCTGACGCGGCCGCACTCCCCCTCACGACCGAAGGAACCCGCATGACCCAGCCCTTGCCCCCGGCGCCCGCCACCGACGCGCCGCAGGATGACGTCAACCCCCTGCGCCGCTGGCTGATGAGCGCCGGCGCGCTGATGGGCGCCGGCGCCCTCTTCCCCAATGTGATCTTCGCGCCCGCCTATGCCGACACGCAGAGCCTGCCCAACACCGTGCAGGGCGCGGTCAAGGGCGGCGTGCTGAACGCGGTGGTGCATCCCGAGCCGCCCACGCTGGCCTTCTACCTGAACTCGTCCACCCCCCACCGGCGCCGTGGCCAGCAAGATCTTCGACGGCCTGGTGGAATACGGCCCCGACCTGAAGCCGCGGCCGCCGCTGGCGGAAAGCTGGAGCGTCGCCGACGACGGCAAGACCATCACCTTCAAGCTGCGCCAGGGCGTGCAATGGCACGACGGCAAGCCGTTCACCGCCGCCGACGTCAAGTGGTCGGCCGAGGAAGTCTGGCTCAAGCATGCGCCCAGCGCGCGCCGCGTGTTCCAGTACCTGCAGCGGGTCGAGACGCCCGACGACCACACGGTGGTGCTGCACCTGTCGCAGCCCACGCCGGTGGCGCTCAACGCCATCGACTCGCTGGGCGCGCCGATCCTGCCGCGCCACCTGTTCGAAGGCACCGACATCCAGAACAACCCGTACAACAACAAGCCGGTGGGCACCGGGCCGTTCGTCTTCAAGGAATGGAACCGCGGCAACTACATCGTGCTCGAGCGCAACGAGCACTACTGGCAGCCCGAGCGCCCGTTCCTGGACCGCATCGTCTGGAAGATCGTGCCCGACGTCTCGGGCCGCGCCACCGCGCTGGAGACGGGCGCGGTCTCGTACGGCGAGCGCAATCCAGTGGCGTTCACCGACGCCACCCGCCTGTCCAGGCTGCCCAAGCTGGCGGTGGACACGGCCGGCTACAACGGCTTTGCCGCCTGGCTGTGGCTGGAAGCCAACCTGCGCGATCCGATCCTGTCCAACCTCAAGGTGCGCCAGGCCATCGCCCACGCCGTCGACAAGCGGGCGCTGGTGAAGACGGTGTGGAACGGCTACGCCGAGCCCTTCGTCAGCCCGGTGCCGTCGCTGGTCAAGCCCTATCACAACCCCAACGTGCAGCAGTATCCCTACGACCCGGCGCTGGCCGAGAAGCTGCTGGACGAGGCCGGCTACCCGCGCGGCGCCGGCGGCTGGCGCTTCGCGCTGACGCACGACTACATCCCGTTCGGCGATGATTACCGCCGCACCGGCGAGTTCGTGCGGCAGGCGCTGCGCAAGATCGGCATCGACGTGACGCTGCGCGGCCTGGACCTGGCCACCTGGACCCGCAACGTCTTCACCGACTACAACTTCCAGCTCATCAGCTCGTGGGGCACGGTGCTGATCGACCCGCAGCTGGGCGTGGAGACGCGCTACTGGAGCAAGGCGGAAGCGCGCGGCACGCCCTGGTACAACGTGTCCGGCTACAACAACCCCGAGATGGACCGCGTCATCGAGGCGGCCCAGGTCGAGACCGATCCGCAAAAGCGCATCGAGCAATACAACGAACTGCAGCGCCTGGCGCAGCGCGACCTGCCGCTGATCGGCCTGTTCGAGTTCCGCTGGTTCGGCGTGTGGGACAAGCAGTTGCGCAACGTGACCGACGCCTCGTCGCACTCGCGCAACAACTTCGCCCACGTCTGGCTCGGCAAGGCCTGAGGAAGCCCCCGTCATGCTTGCGCGCCTGCCCCGCCCCGTCCGCTACCTGCTGCAGATCCTGTTCGTGGTGGCCGCCACCGGGGTGGCCAACTTCTTCCTGCTCAAGCTGGTGCCGGGCGACCTGGTGGACGTGATCGCCGCCGAGAACAGCGGCATCACCCCCGCCCACGTGGCCGAGCTGCGGCAGGCCTACGGCCTGGACCAGGGCGTGCTGGCGCAGCTGGGGTACTACCTCAAGAGCCTGGCGTCGCTGGACCTGGGCTACTCGTTCCGCTACGGCGAACCGGTGGCCCACCTGATCCTGGGCCGCCTGCCCGCCACGCTGGCGCTGATCGGCACCGGCCTGGCGCTGTCGGTGGCGCTGGGCGTGCTGCTCGGCGTGCTGGCGGCGCGACGGCCGCACGGCCTGCTGGACACGCTGCTGTCGGGCCTGGCCACGGCGGGCTATTCGGCGCCGATGTTCTGGACCGCGCTGATGCTGATCGTCGGCTTCGGCGTGCACCTGGACTGGCTGCCGGTGGGCGGCATCCGCGACGTCGGCGCCGCCTACACCGGCTGGGCGCTGTGGCTGGACTATGCGCGCCACCTGGCGCTGCCGGTGGCCACGGTGGCGATCTACTACGTCGCCATCTACGCGCGGCTGTCGCGCGCCTCCATGATCGAGACGCTGCAGGAAGACTACATCCGCACCGCCCGCGCCCGCGGCAACGGCGAGGCCCGCGTGATCTGGCGCCACGCGCTGCGCAACGCCATCCTGCCGGTGGTCACCATGCTCGGCCTGCAGAGCAGCGCGCTGCTGGGCGGCAGCATCGTGGTCGAAACCGTGTTCGCCTGGCCCGGCCTGGGACAGCTGTCGTTCGAGGCCATCGCCAGCCGCGACGTCAACCTGCTGCTGGGCATCCTGCTGATGAGCGCGGCGCTGGTGGCCGTCATGAACATCGCCGTGGACGCCTGCTACGGCCTGCTGGATCCCCGCGTGAGGAAGACATGAAACCCGCCTTGCTGTTCCTGGCGCGCCTGCTGCGCGCGCCGTCCGCCGCCGTCGGCGCGGCGGTCCTGCTGGCGCTGGTGGCCGCGGCCGCCACGGCCGGCTGGCTGTATCCGGGCGACCCGCTGGAAATGGTCGGCGCGCCCTTCACCTGGCCCGGGACCGACGCGGCGTTTCCGGCCGGCACCGACCTGATGGGCCGCGACATCCTGGCCGGCCTGTTCCACGGCGCCCGCGTCTCGCTGCTGGTGGGCGGCGCCTCGGCCGCCATCGCGCTGGCGCTGGGGCTGCTGGTGGGCGCCATCGCCGGCTACGCCGGGCCGCGCGTGGACGCGGCGCTGATGCGCCTGACCGAACTGTTCCAGACGGTGCCCTCGTTCCTGCTGGCGATCGTGCTGGTGGCGATCCTGGGGCCGTCGCTGTCGACCATCATCTTCGCGCTGGGCGTGACCTCCTGGACCGGCATCGCGCGCCTGACGCGCGGCGAGTTCATCACCCTGCGCGAGCGCGAATTCGTGCGCGCCGCGCAGGCGCTGGGCGCCGGCCACGCCCGCATCATCTTCCGCGAGATCCTGCCCAACGCGCTGCCGCCCATCATCGTCACCACCGCGGTGCTGGTGGCCAACGCCATCCTGTCCGAGGCCGGCCTGTCGTTCCTGGGCCTGGGCGACCCCAACGTGGTCAGCTGGGGCAGCATGGTCGGCGCCGGCCGCGAAGCGCTGCGCACCGCCTGGTACATGACCGCCCTGCCGGGCCTGACCATCATGGCGGCCGTGCTGGCCCTGAACCTGCTGAGCGACGCCATCAACGACGCGCTCAATCCCAAGCTGCGGCGGCGCGCCGCCGTAGCGCCCGCCGCCCCGCTACCGACCGCCTCCCCATGAGCACACTGATCGACATCCAAGGGCTGAACGTGGCCTTCCCCGGCCACCAGGCCGTCAGCGGGCTGGACCTGCGCATCGCCGCCGGCGAGACCCTGGCGCTGGTGGGCGAATCCGGTTGCGGCAAGTCCTCCACCGCGCTGGCGCTGCTCGGCCTGCTGCCGCGCCACGCCCGCGCCAGCGGCCGCATCCTGTTCGAGGGCCGCGACCTGCTGGCGCTGCCCGAACGCCAGCGCTGCGCCCTGCGCGGCGACCGCATCGCCATGATCTTCCAGGAGCCGATGACCAGCCTGAACCCGGTGCTGACGCTGGGCCAGCAGATCGGCGAGGCCCTGCGGCTGCATCGCGGCGCCTCGGCCCGGGCCGCGCGGCAACGCGCGATCGAACTGCTGGACCTGGTGCGCGTGCCCGAACCGCAGCGCCGCGTCGACGACTATCCGCACCTGCTGTCGGGCGGTCAGCGCCAGCGCGCCATGATCGCCGCCGCCATCGCCTGCGAGCCCGCGCTGCTGGTGGCCGACGAGCCCACCACCGCGCTCGACGTGACGGTGCAGGCGCAGATCCTGCGGCTGCTGGACGACCTGCGCTCGGCGCTGGGCATGGGCCTGCTGCTGATCACCCATGACCTGGCGGTGGTCGGCGACTGGGCCGACCGCGTCGCGGTCATGGTGAACGGCGAGAAGGTCGAGGAAGGCGCCGCCGCCACGCTACTGTCGCGGCCGCGCCATCCCTACACCCAGGGCCTGCTGGGCGCCTCGCTGCGCCTGGACGACGCCACCCACTACCGCCAGCGGCGCCTGCCGGAGATCCGCACCCGGCTGGACCCGGCCTCGGGACGGCCGGTCTTCGGCCTAGTGACGCCGCCGCGCCTGACCGCCGCCAACGATGCGGCGGCGGGCGACCCCCACCCCCTGCCCCTGATGCAGGTGCGCGACCTGCGGGTCGACTACGCCACCCGCCAGGGCGCCAAGCGCGCCGTGGACGGCGTGTCGTTCGAGATCGCGCCCGGCGAGACGCTGGGCCTGGTGGGCGAATCCGGCTGCGGCAAGTCGACCCTGTCGCGCACCCTGGTGCGGCTGCTGGCGCCCGCCGCCGGGCAGATCCTGCTGCGCGGGCAGGACACCGCGCGCCTGGACCGGCGCGGCCTGGCGGCCTACCGCCAAAGCGTGCAGATGATCTTCCAGGACCCCTACGCCTCGCTCAACCCGCGCCACACGGTCGGCGACATCCTGGAGTCGGCGCTGCGCATCCACCACGTCACCGACCGCCAGGAACGGCGCCGCCGCATCGCCCACATGCTGGACGCGGTCGGCCTGCCGCACGCCGCACTGGCGCGCTACCCCAGCGAATTCTCGGGCGGCCAGCGCCAGCGCATCGGCATCGCCCGCGCCCTGGTGCTGCGGCCGTCGCTGGTGATCTGCGACGAACCGGTATCGGCGCTGGACGTCTCGGTGCAGGCGCAGATCCTGAACCTGCTGGTCGACCTGAAGGCCGAGTTCAACCTGTCGTACCTGTTCATCTCGCACGACCTGTCGGTGGTGCACTATCTGGCCGACCGGGTGCTGGTGATGCACGCCGGCCGCATCGTCGAGGAAGGCCCCAACGCCACCCTGTGGCGCGAGGCCCGTCACCCCTACACGCGCAGCCTGATCGAGGCGCTGCCGCGCGGCCTGGACGGGGAAGGGGAAACCCTGCGTCGCCGCGCCTGACAGGGCGGGGCGCGGCGCTCATCCGAATGCGGTACTGGATTGCGGGCAGGGGCGGGCCTATACTGGATTGGCCCTTGCTGGACGTTCCTTTTCTCAAAGGAGACGCAACATGTACAGGCATCTGCTCATCGCCGTGGACGGCTCCCTGCTGTCCGAGTCGGCGTTCAAGAAGGCGCTCGTTTTCGCCAAGGAAATGAACGCCTCCATCACCCTGTTGCGCGCCATCCCGGAAGATCACCTGACGGTCTACCAGGCCGAGATGCTGGGCGCGCACCAGGCCCAGCACACCGACCAGGCCCGCAAGAACGCCAGCGCCTATCTCGACGGGCTGGAGACCGAGGCGCGCCACGCGCTGGTGCCGTGCGAGACCGCCGTCGCCGTCAACGACCATCCACACGAGGCCATCGTCGACACCGCGCAGCAGCGCGGCTGCGACCTGATCGTGATGGGATCGCATGGCCGCCACGGCATGACCGGCTTCCTGCTCGGCAGCGAGACCCAGCGCGTGCTGGCGCGCACCAAGCTGCCGGTGCTGGTGTTCCGCTAGGCGGGCGTCGCCGGTGGTGTCGCCCTATGGCATCGCCGCCGCGGCCGGCGCGTGCTGGAAGGTGAAGCTGTCGGCGTAGACGTGATCGAGGCTGGCCCCGCGCCCCGCCAGCAGCGCGGTCGCCTCGCTGATCATCGCCGGCGCGCCGCACAGGTAGATGGCGTGCTCGGACAGGTCGCCGTGGTCCGCCAGCACCGCCTGTTGCACATGGCCGCGCCGCCCCTGCCAATCGGCGCCGGCGCGCGACAGCACCGGCACGAAATTGAACTCGTAGAGGCGCCCGGCCCAGCCCGCGATCTGGTCGCGCAGGTACAGGTCGGCCTCGGTCCGCATGCCCCAGTAGAGCGTCACCGGCGGGCAATCGTCGCTGTCCAGCAGCGATTCCAGGATGGCCTTGATCGGCGCGATGCCGGTGCCGGTCGCCATCATGATCATCGGCCGCCAATCTTCCTCGTGGTAGCTGAACACCCCCAGCGGCGCCTCGATCTCGAGCGCCGCGCCCGGCCGCGCCTGGCCCAGCCACTGGTCGGTGTAGCGGCCGCCCGGAATGCGGCGCACGTGGAAATCCACCAGGTTGCCGGCGGGCGCCGAGGCCATCGAAAAACTGCGGGTGGCGCCGTCCGGCAGCACCACGTTCATGTACTGCCCGGGCGCGTAGTCCAGCGGCGCATCCGGCGGCAGCGCCAGCGTCAGGTGGATGACGTCGTCGCACAGCGACGCGATGCGGTGCACGGTGGCATCCAGCCGGCGCGGCTCGGCGAATTGGCGCCGGTTGGCGACGCTGATGCACAGGTCGCCGCGGGGCCGCGCCTGGCAGGCCAGGGCATAGCCCTGGGCCGCCTCTTCCGGCGTCAGCGCCATCGGGAACTCCTCGTAATCGACCGCCCCTTCGGCCAGCTTGATGCGGCAGGTGCCGCAGCCGCCGAAGGTGCATTCATGCGGCAGCCGGACCGCGGCGCGCTCGGCCGCCGCCAGCACGGATTCGCCGGGCTCGGCCTCGAAGGTCTGTCCGGTCTCGAGCAGATGAATGCGATGTGCCATGGAATTCCCCGCCTGCCGGCGCTTATTTCTTGATGTCCGCCTGCACCAGCACCTTCAGGCCGCGCGGCTCCAGCATTTCGGCCAGCGCCGTCAGCGCCGCCAGGCCCGCCTGGGTGTCCTGTTCGCCGTTGCCGCCGCTCAGGCCCACGCCGCCGATGACCTCGTCGTTGACCACGATGGGAAAGCCGCCCACGAACGCCGCGAACTTGCCCTCGAAGCTCCACTGGATGCCGAAGGCCTCGTTGCCGGGCAGCGCCGGCCCGTTTGGCGGCGTGGTGAACAGGTGCGTCGAACGCTTGTGGCCGGCGGCGGTGAAGGCCTTGTTCCAGGCGATCTGCGGGCCGGTGATGCGGGCGCCGTCCATGCGCTCCAGCGCGATCGGGTAGCCGCCGTCATCGACGATGCACACCGATTCCAGCACGCCGATCTGTTCCGATCGGGCGATGGCCGCGCGCACCATGGCGCGCGCTTCTTCCAGTTCCAGGCGATAGATCTGCTTCATGTCTGTTCTCCAAAGGGCCGTCAGCCGGCGCGGTAGACGGTCTTGATCTGGGTGTAGAACTCCAGCCCGACCCGGCCCGATTCGCGGAAGGTCGAGGTGCTGGAGCTTTTCAGGCCGCCGAACGGCGCGTTGATGAGATTGCCGGTGGTGGTGCGGTTGATCTTGACGGTGCCGGCCTGGATGTCGCGCGCGAAGCGATGGGCGTAGCGCGCGTCGCGGGTGGCGATGGCGGCGGCCAGGCCGTACTCGGTGTCGTTGGCGCAGGCGATGGCCTCGTCGTAGCCGTCCACCGCGATCAGCGCCAGCACCGGGCCGAAGATTTCCTCGCGCGCGATGCGCATCTGCTGCGTCACGTCGGTGAACAGGGCCGGGGTCACGTAATAGCCGCGCTCGAAGCCCGGACCGTCCAGGCGCTCGCCGCCGATCAGATGGGTGGCTTCCTGCTTGCCCAGCGCGATGTAGCTCAGCACCGTGTCGAGCTGCTTGCGGGTGGCCAGCGGCCCCAGGTCGAAATTGCCCTCCAGGCCGTTGCCGATGGTCAGCTTGGCCATGCGCGCCAGCAGCTTCTCGGTGAACGCCGGCAGCACCTTGCGATCGACCAGCAGCCGGCTGGTGCCGGTGCAGGCCTGGCCGCTGAGCGAGAACCCGCCCTTGACCGCCAGGTCCACCGCGCGATCCAGGTCGGCGTCGGCCAGCACGATCAGCGGGTTCTTGCCGCCCAGCTCCATCTGCGTGCGCGTGGTCAGGCCGGCGCCGCGGTGGATCTGCTCGCCGGCGGAGGTCGAGCCGGTGAAGGAAATGGCGCGCACCGCCGGCGCGGTGGTGATGGCCTGCCCCACCTTCGAGGCCGGCCCCGTCACGAAATTCAGCACGCCCGGCGGCAACCCCGCCTCGATCAGCGCCTGCGCCAGGCGGTAGCCGGACAGCGGCGCGTCCGACGACGGCTTGAACACCACGGTATTGCCGGTGATCAGCGCCGGCGCGATCTTGCGCGCCGGAATCGAGATCGGGAAGTTCCACGGCGAGATCACCGTCACCACGCCCAGCGGCTCGCGCTGGCTGTAGACCACCATGTCCGGATCGTCGTTGACGAAGGTCTCGCCGGTGAACGACTGCCCTTCCACCGCATAGAACCGCAGGGTCTGGGCCGAGCGCAGCACTTCGTCTCGCGCCAGCGCCAGGCCCTTGCCTTCCTCGCGGGTCAGTTCGCGCGCGACGCTGTCGGCGCGGTCCTCCAGCAGTTGGGCAGCGCGGAACAGGATGGCGGCGCGCTTGGAGATCGGCGTGTCGCGCCAGGCGGGAAAGGCGGCGGCCGCCGCCGCCACGGCGCGGGCGCCATCGGTGGCGTCCGATTGCTGGAACCGCCCCACCACGTCGGCGCTGTCGGCCGGGTTCAGGTTCGGCGCCGTCGCGCCCGAGGCGCAGGCGACCCATTCGCCGCCGATGTGATTCAGAAATGCCTGCTGCGAAAGCTCGTCCACGGAAGTCCTTCCTTTGCCGGGCTGGCCGGAATGCCCGGAAATTGGCCGTCTGAGGTAATTTCTGAACATTGTATACTTTAATCTAAATGGTTCGATCCGCGTAAACCCGAACCGGCGTCAATGCCAGATCAGCACGGCGCAGATCGTCGACACGAACAGCGCCAGCAGCACGGGCAGCAGCAGCGCCCGCACCAGCGACAGCACGTGGACCCGCGCAAACCCCGCCACGGCGATCAATGACGACCAGGCGATCAGGGTGCCGCCGCCGGTCCACACCGCGCCCATCTGGCCCACCGCCGCCAGCGTGGCCGGGTCCACGCCCACCACCGGGCCCAGCGCGCCCGACAGCGTGCCCGTCAGCGGCAGGCCGGCGAAACCCGAGCCGTCGATGCCGGTGATCATCCCCACCAGCAGCACGCCGAACGCCACCAGGAAGTGGTTCTCGGGAATCAGGTGCTGGCCCGCCGAGATCACTTCGAACAGCAGCCCCGGGGCCTGCGCCTGCGGCATGCCCAGGATCTGCGCGGCGGTCTCGTTGGCGCCGACGAAGAAGAAGCCGGCGATCGGCAGCACCGAGCCCATCGCCTTGAAGGCGAACACGAAGCCGTCGGTGACGTGCTCGGGGCAGACGTCCAGCATCTTGCGCGGCCCTTCGGCGGCCAGCGTCACCAGCATCATCACCACGAACGCCACGCCGCCCACCAGGGCCGCCGCGTCGCCGCCGCGCAGCGCCGGCAGCGACGGGAACAGCCGCGGCAGCACCATCACCGCGATCACGCCCAGGAAGGCCAGCGGCGTCACCACCGCGAACACGCGCGACCAGCGCACCCGGCGCCGTTCCTCGTCGTCCAGCCCCGGCCCGCGCGGCAGCGCCGGGTTGGCGCCCATGGTGCCGCGCGCCAGCTCGGCCTTGTCGAACGAGCCGGACTGCTCGATCTCGGCCAGGCTGCCGTCCTGGGCGCGCGCCTGCCAGGCCGACAACAGGCCCGGGTCGGCCGGCACGATGTGCTTGCGCACCAGCAGGTAGGCGACGGTCAGCGCCACCGCGCCGGTGATCAGCGACAGCACCAGCGCGCGGTCCGCCACCACCGCGGCGCTGACCGCCGCGCCGGCGGCCTTGGCGCTGATGCCCGGCGCCACGCCGATCACGTAGTCGGACGACAGCGCCATGCCCTGCCCGGCGATGGCGATGGCCATGGCGCCCGCCAGCGGCGGCAGCCCGGCCGCGATGGCCGCCGGCAGCAGGATCGCGGACACCAGCGGCACCGCCGGCGTCGGCCAGAAGAACAGCGAGATCACATAGGTACAGAGGGCGATGATGACGAACGACGAATGGCCGCCGCGCATCACTCGCCGGAACGGCTGCACCATGCGCACGTCCGCCTGCAGCGTCTTGAGCGCGTTGAGCAGGGCGGTCATGAAGGTGATGACCAGGAAAATGTTGAAAAGCTCTTTGGCGGCCACGAAGCTGGCCGAGAAGATGCCGATCAGCGCGCTGATCGGGTTGCCGGTGATGGCCAGCACCACCAGAAAAGTGCCGATGACCGACGGCACCACCACGTTGGCCCGCAGGACCATCGTCAGGATGATGGCGGCGACGCTGGCCAGGTACATCCAGTGAGCGGCGTTGAGGACGACGTCCGATTGCATGCGCTATTCCCCTTGTGACGTGGCTGTTGAGATCGCCACTTCGGTATACTATATTTCGTTATGCGCCATACCAACCGAAATATGCGCCGCCTAGGGAAACCGATAATTCTGAAATTTCCATGAATATCCCAGGAAAATCAGTGCATTAAGTTGGGGCGCAAGCCCAATCTTGGTGCACGACCGGTTTTCAGTCAGACTACCGTATACATAAAAGAGACTTCTGACATGCCCGTCGCCCTTCCCGATCTCTGGCATTACGCGGCCATGGCCGCGGTCGTCTTCGGCGCCGCGCTGGCGCAGGGCGTGGGCGGCATCGGCTTCGCCATGTTCGCCGCGCCGGTGGCGGCGCTGTGCTTCCCGCAGCTCGCCCCCGGCCCGCTGCTGACGCTGGGCGGCTTCATCTCGCTGCTGACCGCGCTGCGCGAACGCGGCGCGATCGACTGGCCGGCGGTCGGCTATGCCCTGACCGGGCGCGCCGCCGGCACCTTGATCGCCATCTACGCCATGGCGCGCTTCGCGCCGCAGGCGCTGGGCCTGCTGTTCGCCGCCATGATCCTGGCGGCGGTCGTCCTCAGCGCCGCCGGCCTGCGCTTTGCCGCCACCCCGGGCCGGGTCTCGGGCGCTGGCGTGGCCTCGGGCATCATGGGCACCATGACCTCGGTCGGCGCCCCGCCGATCGCCCTGGTGCTGCAGCACGCCGAGCCGCCGCGGCTGCGCGCCACGCTGGGCATGGTGCTGTTCCTGGGGTCGATCTTCTCGCTGGCGATGCTGGCGCTGGCCGACCGCTACACCGGTTACCACGCCGCGCTGGCGCTCAGCCTGGCGCCGTTCCTGCTGGCCGGCTTCGCCGTTTCCGGCCGGCTGCGCTCGCGGCTGCCGCCGCGCGCGGTGCGCGCCGTGCTGCTGGTCGCCTGCGCCCTCGGCGCGCTGGGCGTGATCGCCAAGGCCCTGTGGGCCGGCTGACGCCGCCCGCCGACGCCGTGGGCGCCCCGCCCGGTAATACAATGAAGACTGTATCCATTCCGCCAGACCTGCTCGCCATGACCACTTCGCCCGTCAGCTCGCAAGCCGTAGACACGCAGCAATCTGCTCCGCTGAAGATCGGCGAGCAGCATCCGCAGTTGTTCGCGGTCATCCGCGACAAGCTGCGCGAGCGCATCCTCAGCGGCGAATTCACGCCCGGCGACCGCCTGGTCGAGGGCCGTCTGTCGGAAGAAATGGGCGTGTCGCGCATCCCGGTGCGCGAAGCGCTGCGGGCGCTGGCCGCCGAAGGGCTGGTCACCATCGAACCGCGCCGCGGCGCGTCGGTGTCGGTGCTGTCGGACGCGGTGGCCTACGACATGGTGGAAGTGCGCGCCACGCTGGAAGGCCTGAACGCCAAGCTGGCCGCGCAGCGCCGCGACGACAAGACCGTCGAACGCCTGCAGGCGTTCCTGCGCGAAGGCACCGAGGCCGCGCGCAGCGAGCAGCTGGACAAGTTCCTGGCGCTGAATTCGCAGTTCCACGAAATGCTGGCCACCATCGGCGGCAACGTGGTGCTGACCGACCTGATGCGTTCGCTGCGCGACCGCACCGCGCTCTTGTTCGCCCCCAGCAACATGCACCGCGCCAAGCAGAACTGGGACGAACACTCGCAGATCCTGAACGCCGTCATCGCCGGCAACGGCGACCTGGCCGCGCTGCTGGCCAGCCAGCACGTGCACAACGCCGCCAAGGCCTACACCGAGACGCGCCAGGCGCACTCGTCGGCCGCCTGAGCGCGGCCGCGGCCATCAGGCGCGGCCGTCGCGGCGCCGTGACGATGACCGCGCGGCGCTCATGACGCGGCCGGCTGCGCCTCAGCGTCCGTCACCACGCCCTTGCCGTCGCGCACCACCCAGGACACGGCCACGTCGCCCAGCACGAAGGTCTGGCAGGCCATGCGATAGCCGGCCTCGAAGTCTTCGGGCCGCAGGTGCTTGCGTTCCTTGGGCTTGATGGCGTCGGTGTTTTCCAGCCCCTGCTCGATGCGGCACTTGCAGGTGCCGCACAGGCCGCCGCCGCACTTGAACGGAATGCCGCCCTTTTCCTTCAGCGACACCCGCAGCAGATTGCTGTTCTCCGGGGCCTGGGCCACCTTGCCGCCATTCGATAGAAACGTGATCTTGACCATGCTGCTCATTGCTCCGCGGCGACGCGGTCGGGATGCCGCGTCAGGGTGGTATCGATGCTGCCGAAGCGGGTCAGGTGGATAAGCTCCTGGCGCGCGGCCTCCAGCGAACCGAAGGCCTCCAGGAACTTGGACGGCACCCGGTTCACCACATAGGGCGGCGTTTCCTCGGTGACCACCAGTCGGCTCGGTCCGCGCAGCCGCGCGATGCTGAAGACGGCGCGCAGGCGGCCATCGCAGGCGTAGTCGTAGGTCTCGACGATCTCGGCCAGCGCGTCCGCCTCGGTGCGGTATACGCCAGGCTTGGACGTCAGGATCACGAACACGGCGTCATTCGCGTCGCGGGTCATGCGCGGTTCCTTTGCAGATTGCGTTCGGGAAGGGCCTGGCGGCTAGCGCTGCTCGGCGGCGGCAACGACCTCGCGCGGCGCCGCCGCCTCGACGTCCTGCGCCAGTTCGATATCGTGGTCGAGCCACAGCTGGCAGGCCAGTCGGTAACCCGCGTCGATGCGCTCGCCCAGCTGCTTCTTTTCCCTCCAGTTCACCGGCGGCAGGTGTTCCGCCCCCGACAGCACGCGGCAGGCGCATTTGGCGCACTTGCCCATGCCGCATTCGTAACGCAGGTGCGGAAAGGGAAACTGCCGGATGCCGGCGCGCACCACCAGGTTGGCGTTGTCCGGCACCACCCCGGTATGGGTCTGGCCGTCTTTGTGGAATACGACGGTAGGCATGGATCAGGTATCCGTTGGCGCCCGCCGCGGTCCGCGCGGACGGCGCGGGCGGCGGCGGCGGGCAGGGAACTCAGGCGGCCAGGCCCAGCTCGGGCAGCGCGATTTCCTGCTGCACGTAGTCGGTATAGAGCGCGGTGGTGTACAGCAGCCGCATCTGCGCGCCGATCTCGCAGATCTTCAGGCAGCGCTGCTGCAGCTCCACCGTGTTGGCGTGCTCCAGCACGATCTGGTAGCCGCGCTCGCCATGGATCTCGTCGGACACGATGTGCAGGTCGAAGAACTCGACTTCCTCATCGGTGAAGCCATATTTCTCGCGCAGGGTCGGCGTCTGCTTGCGGTAGATCGACGGCACCTGCGATTCCAGGCCCACCACCAGGCCGGCCACGGCCACGATCGGGTCTTCGCGCATCGCCACGGCGTAGCACCAGCTTTGCAGCGCCCGCGTCGTGGGCGACATGTTGTCCGGATTGGTGACCCGTTCGCGGGTGGTGCCGCAGGCCTCGGCGAAGCGGATCAGCAGATCGGTATGGCGGTCGCCGCCGATTTCCTCTTCATACATGTTGGCCAGCAGGAAATCCTTGGCCTCGGTGTAGGTGTCGGGCGTGCGGGCGTACAGGTAGCCCAGGTAGTCGGCGAACGGGCCGACGTAGTGGTAGTGGTTCTCGGCCCAGCGCGACAGGTGTTCGCGGCTGAGCTTGCCTTCGGCCCAGGCGATCGAAAACGGCGAGGCGTTGGCGCTCTTGCCCTTGATTGCGTTTTCCAACGCGGTACGGAATTCATCTCGGTTCATCAGTTCAGCCATGACGCGCTCCAGGTCTGGTGAGGGAGGGGCGGCCGAAGTCTTCGACCGATGATGAACATTGTATACCGTCTACCGTTTTGATCGACTAGGGTATTCCCGCTGCGGATCGCTCATAAAAGGGACGGTCCCTCTGATATCAAGGACTTGGCGTGGGCAACCGGGGTTGGCGGCATGGGCGGCCGACTGGTACAATGAATACACTTTCAATGCAATACGGAAATACCATGACCACCCGCCATCCCCTGGGAGACGCCCCCATCGGCCAGCAGCTGCTGGCTCACTACGCCGGCCGCGATGCCGTGCGCCATGCCACGCCCTTGTTCCCCTCGTCGTGGTCGGAATGCCTGGCGCCGTTCCGCAACGCCCGGCTGCGGCCGCAAGCCGCGCCGTCGGTCCAGGCCGACAAGCGCACGCCAGCCATCCAGGCGGGCTGACGCCGGTCGCCCTCCATCAGGACGGGCGCGATCCATCCGGGGCGCCTTGCGCGCGCCCGGCCAGCCCCGATGGCCTAGGTCCCGGCGGCCTGGGAGCCGACCGGTTGACGGCCCGAGCGCCACCGACGCCGCGCCCCGGCCAGCAGCAGCACCAGGAAGAACCCCAGCGTGTAGGCCAGCACGTCCCACCAGTCCGGCACGCTGCCCAGCAGGATGCGCAGCACCGGCTGTTCCAGGCGCCAACCGAACAGCCGCGCCAGGTACTGGCCGAACTCGACCGCGTAGCCGGTCAGCAGCGCCGCGACCGCCAGCGGCAGCACGCCCGCGCGGATGAAGCTGCGATACACCAGATAGGCCCAGCCCACCGCCAGCACATCGCCCACGAACCCGCGCAACAGCGGGTAGGGCTTGCCCAGGGTGGCGATCAGCACCTCCACCACGGTCACGGCGAGCAGGGCGGCGAACGCCGATCGGTTGAAGGTCAGTCGCATCGGGAGGTCAGGCGCGCTGGGCGCGGAAAACGCGGTTATTGGAACGGCCGACGCAACTGTTAACGCATTTGTCAGGCCGGCGGGCGTAGCCTGATTCGACCACGCCGCAGGCGAGGGTACTAGAAAAACACAAGGAGACATGCATGAGCGCATTCGATACGGATGGGCGCAGGCGCTTCCTGCGCCAGGCCTGTACCCTGGGCGCGACCGGCACGCTGGCCGGCCACGCCCTCACCAGCCTGGCGGCCCCCGCCACCGTCACCCTGCCGTTCGCCAATGGCGAGCGCGACCTGATCGCCTACCCCCAGAAACGCCCCCTGATCCGCCAGACCTCGCGGCCGCCGCAGCTGGAAACGCCGTTCGCGGTGTTCAACGACAGCGTGATCACGCCCAACGACGCCTTTTTCGTGCGCTACCACCTGGGCAACATCCCCACCGCTATCGATGCCACCGCCTACCGGCTGCGCATCGGCGGCTCGGTCGGCACGCCGCTGGAACTGTCGCTGGCGGACCTGAAGCAGCAATTCGGCCAGCCGGTCGAGCTGGTGGCCGTGACGCAGTGCTCCGGCAACAGCCGCGGCTTCTTCGAGCCGCGCGTGGGCGGCGGCCAGCTCGGCAACGGCGCCATGGGCAACGCCCGCTGGCTCGGCATCCCGCTCAAGCGCGTGCTGGAGAAGGCCGGCATCCAGGCCGGCGCGCGCCAGGTCACGTTCCAGGGCCTGGACCGGCCGGTGCTGCAGGGCACGCCCGCCTTCGTCAAGGCGCTGGACGCGGCCCATGCGCTGGACGGCGAGGTGATGCTGGCCTACGCCATGAACGGCGCCGACCTGCCGATGCTCAACGGCTATCCCGTGCGGCTGGTGGTGCCCGGCTATTACGGCACCTACTGGGTCAAGCACCTGGCGGACATCCAGGTGCTGGACAAGGAGTTCGACGGCTTCTGGATGCAGAAGGCCTACCGCATCCCCGACAACGACTGCGCCTGTACGCCCGCGGGCAAGGCGCCGGACAAGACCCGTCCCATCGGCCGCTACAACGTGCGCAGCTTCATCACCAGCCTGGCCGATGGCGCCCGCGTCGCCAAGGGCGCGCGCGTGCAGGTGCGCGGCATCGCCTTCGACGGCGGCCGCGGCATCCGCGAGGTGCAGTTCTCGGCCGACGACGGCAAGACCTGGCGCGCCGCCACGCTGGGCCAGGACCTGGGACGCTATTCCTTCCGCGAATGGCATGCCGAGTTCACGCCCACCCAGGCCGGCCGCTACGCGCTCAAGGCGCGCGCCACCAACCAGGCCGGCGAGACCCAGCCGCTGGAGCCGCTGTGGAATCCGGCCGGCTACATGCGCAACGTGGTCGAAACCGTGCGCATCGACGCCGCCTGAGCCAGGAGCCCGCCATGATCCCCTTTGCCCGCCTGGTCCTGGCGCTGGCCGCCGCCAGCGCCGCCGCGCCCGCGTTCGCCCTGGACATCCAGCTGCCCCAGGAAACCGCCACGCTGCATCCCGGCACCGGCCCCGGCGCCCAGGGCGCCACCCTGTGCCTGATGTGCCATTCGGTCGATTACCTGTCTTCGCAGCCGCCCATGCCGCTGGGCTTCTGGGATGCCGAGGTCAAGAAGATGGTCGGCACCTATGGCGCGCCGATTCCGGCCGAACAGGTGCCCCTGATCGTCGAGTACCTGAACCAGGCCTACCCCGGCCCGGCCCCGGCCAAGCCCTGAGCGCGTCCCGCGCGCCGCGCGTCTCCGGGGCGCGCGGCGCCTTGCCTTAACCCGGCCTCTCAATAGGCGTACCATTGGACAGCCCCCACCCGCCGTCGCCGGGTGATCACAGAGGCCTCCATGCTCCAGCCCGTCTCGGCCAACAACGATCTTCCCCCCACATCGCCGGGCGCGCCCGCCGCCGCCCCCAAGCCGGTCCTGCGGGTCAGCACGCTATCCCCCTTTGCCTTCCCGGCGTTCCGCATCATCTGGATCGCCAACCTGTTCGCCAACCTGGGCACCTGGGCGCAGTCGGTGGCCGCGGCCTGGGTCATCACCACCGAGCAGAGCAGCCCGCTGATGGTCGCCATGATCCAGGTGGCCGCCGCCTTCCCGCTGGTGGCCCTGTCGATCCTGACCGGCGTGCTGGCCGACAACTACGATCGCCGCAAGGTCATGCTGGTCGGCATGCTGCTGGAGCTGGCCGGCGGCATCTTCATCACCGTGCTGGCCTTCATCGGCCTGCTGCACCCCATCACCCTGATCGTCTCGGTCTTCTGCATCGCCATCGGCAGCGCCATCGTCACCCCCGCGTGGCAGGCGGCGGTGGGCGAACAGGTGCCGCGCGAGCACATCGGCAGCGCCGTGCTGCTCAACAGCGTCAACTACAACGTGGCGCGCGCGGTCGGGCCGGCCATCGGCGGCCTGCTGCTGGGCGCGGCCGGCGCGCCCGTCGTGTTCCTGCTGAACTGCGTCTGCTACGGCGGCCTGATCTGGGCCATCTGGCGCTGGCGCCGCGACGTGGCGCCGCGCCGGCTGCCGCCGGAACGCCTGCTGGAAGGCGTGGTCGCCGCGCTGCGCTACACCCAGCACTCCACCGTGACGCGGGTGGTGATGCTGCGTGCGTTCGCCTTCGGCCTGTCGGCCAGCGCGCTGTGGGCGCTGCTGCCGCTGCTGGCCTACGACCACGAGGACGGCAACGCGCTGCTGTACGGCTACATGCTGGGCGCGCTCGGCGTCGGCGCCATCCTCGGCAGCGCCGTGGTGCGCCGGTTGCAGGCGGCCTGGGGCGCCAGCGGACTGGTGAGCGTGGCGGCCGGGCTGCTGGCCGCCTGCCTGCTGATCCTGGGGCTGACCAGCACGCTGTGGCTGGCGTTTCCGGCGCTGCTGGTGTCCGGCGCCTGCTGGATCGGCGTGCTGGCCACCTACAACACCACCGTGCAGATGCTGGTGCCCGACTGGGTCAAGGCGCGCTCGCTGGCGCTCTACCAGACGGCGATCTTCGGCGGCCTGGCGGCGGGCTCGTTCATGTGGGGCCACTTCGCCGGCACCATGGGCGTGTCCGGCGCGCTGTCGGCGGCGGGCGTGATGCTGGCCATCACCGTCGCGCTGCTGTACCGCTCGCGGCTGCCGGAGCAGGTCAACACGCAATCGCTGGCGCGCGCCGACACCACCGAGCCGGCGCTCTCGGCCGCCGGCTTCAACACCCAGCACGGCGCGGTGCTGGTGGCGGTGGAATACCTGATCCCCAAGGAAAAGCTGTCGGCTCTGATCGACGCGGCGCGGCCCTTGCGCCTGCTGCGGCTGCGCAATGGCGCGCAGCAATGGCAGCTGTTCCGCGACCTGGAGCGCGAGGGCGTCTGGCGCGAGGTCTTCCTGGTGGAAAGCTGGATGCAGTACCTGCGCATGATCGACCGCATGACGCTGGCCGACAAGATGGTGCTGGACGGCCTGCTGGCGCTGCATGACGGCGACAAGCCGCCGGTGGTGTCGCGCAACGTCAGCTACCTGGCGATGAACGAGGCGCAGGGCTTCTCGCTGCGGCGCGAGCCCGAATCGCTGTAGGGGCGATCCCGGCGCCGGCCCTCAGAACGTGATCGTGACCAGGATCGTGTCGCTGTAGTTGCCCGGCCGCGGCGTAGTCTGCGCCGGCACGCGGCCATAGACCGTGAACTGCTGGTTGGCTCCCGTGCCCGTGCTGTTGAGCGCGGTGCCGCCGGTCACGCCATCGCCCCAGACCGTCGCGTAGTTCGAATCATGGTAGAGCTGATAGCTGACGGTATCCGCGGCGGTCGCGTGCTTCATCTTGCGCGCCAGCACGTTGCCGGCCACCGAGCCGCCGTTGAGCGCGACGGCGAAGGCATTGTTGTTGGTGCACAGCACCGTGATCTGGGCCGTCGCCGTCACGGCCTGCTTGAGCAGCCCCTGCGGCGCGAACGCCATGTTGGTCGTATTGATGGAGCAGTTTTTCTGCACCGTCGCCTGCACCGTCAGCGGCACGTACAACGTCTGGCTGGGCGCGGCGATCGGACAATTCACCAGCAGGCTCGCCAACAGCCCCCAGGAGATGTCGACGCGTATCGTGTTGGTGTAGCTCTCGCTGTACAGCGTGTTGGCGTTGCCGACGGTCGACACGGTGGTCTGGCTGCCCGGCAATTTGGCGTAATAGGCGAACGACGTCGACGCCGACCCTGTCGACAACACCGGCCCGGCCAGCAGCACCGAGGTCGGCGCCGAGGTGGTCGCATTGCCCCAGACCTGGCTGTGGCCGCTGTCGGTGTACAGGTTGTAGTTCATGCGATAGGCGCCCGAGCCCAGCGCCCGCGCCGCCGTCGACGGGCTGGTGGTGCCCACCCCGGCGGAAAAGCACAGACGCGCGCCAAACGCGAGCGCGGTGAAATTGCACGTCACCGCCACGGTGTTGCTGTCGGCGTAGGTATCGGTGGACAGCAGCGGATTGACCGGGCCGAAGTTGGTCGTATTGGTGGTCGCGGCGCCCAGCGAACACGAGGTCGCCTGGGCATCGGCCGACCATCCCGCCCCCAACGCCACCCCCAGCGCGAACAGGATGGACTTCATTGGCCGGGCTCCTTCAACGGCTGGCAAGTGAACGGCCCCAGCGTGGGCAGCGGCCGCGCGGGATCGTGCCGGTACGGGAACTCCACCACGCACGACACGCCGCCGCCCTTGACCCGCAGATGGTTCTCCGCCTGCAGGTCCTCGACAAAGGCGATGCCGTCGTAGCCCACCACCGACTGCTTGCCGCTTTCGATGTGCGCGACCTGCGCGCCCACCGGCACCGCCGCGCCGTCGGGCCGCCGCAGGATGACCGAGGCCGCCGCGTAGCGCTGCAGTTCGAACTTGACCAGCACGCCGGAACCCGACTGCGGCACCGCCACCGCCTTGGTCGTCTCCAGCTTCATGTCCACCGGCAGTTCATCGGGGTCGATGGACAGCCGGTTGACCTGGTAGGAATTCAGGTCCGGCACCAGCAGGTGGCCGGCGCTGTTGGTGCGGCCGAGCTTGCGGTTCTCGTGCAGCACCGAGACATCCGGCGTGCCGTCGGTGCTGACCAGCGCGAAGCCATCGTTGATGCGGCGCGAGGGCGTCAGCGCGCCGTCCATCAGCACCACGGCGCCGGTGGCCTGCAACGCCGCCTGGCTCTTGCCGCCGTAGTCCTGGCCCAGCGCGGTCAGCTGGCCATAGCGTCCCAGGAACTGCACCTTGCCCTGGTTGTACTGCCGGCCGCCGCTGCGGCCGTTCTCCACGCCCCAGCCCCAGCCGCCGTCATAGTCCACATTGTGCTGCGCGCCGACGCTGTAGATGCTCTGGTCGCCCTGCCGGCCCACCGAGGCGCTGGCCTGGGTGTTGTCGCCCAGCAGGATGGAAAAGCCAAGATAGACACCGTGCGAATTGGTTTGCGAGAAATCGTTGTACGCGCTCAGGTTCATCGAAACGCGGCTGTGCAGGTTGGCGGTGTACGAGGCCGATCCGATCCGGGCGGCGGGCGTCTGCGGCATGCGGAATCCGATATAGCTGAACGCGACGCTCTGCGAGGTCGTCAGCGGCAGCGAGAAGGTCACGCGGTCGGTCTGGCGCGGCATCGGCGCGTCCTCGCGCGAGCCCAGGTCGCCATAGTCGCCCAGCGCGCGCACGGTCTGCAGTTCGACGCTGAACGCGGGCTCGACATACTGGTAGCCCACGCTCACCTGGCCGCCGTTGTAGTGCCCGGCGCTGCCCGACAATGCGCCGTTGACCACGCCCGCCTGGCCCAGCCGGACCAGGGCGCCGGCGCCGACGTTGTAGACGCCGGCGCTCATTTCGGAATGGCCCTCCAGCGTCAGCGCGTCGTCCAGGCCGTAACGGCCCGAGGCGGTGACGGCGGGACGCTTGTCGTAGTCGAAGGAGCGCACGCTGAACTGGCGCCGCGCCACGCCCATCTCGATGGAATAGCTGGAAAGCCCGGCCGCCAGCATGCGCGTGTCGATGTAGAGCGGCACCGAAGTGCTGACGCTGCGCCCCAGCGCGTCGCGCGTGACCAGCGTGGCCTGGCCCGAGCCGGTGATGCCCGGGATCTGGTTGACCACGAACGGCCCGGCCGGCACATTGCCCGAATACTGCTGCACGCCGTTGACGTACAGCGACACCGACGACGGCACCACCGACGACGCGCTCAGCGACGATACCGGAAACGTCACCAGGTCCGGACGCAACGCGAAATTTCTCCCCCACTGGATGCCGGCCACCCGCACCGAGCGCGACCAGTTCAGGGACGAGGTGATGGTGTCGCCGATCCGCAGCGTGCGCAGCGTGTCCTGGTTGGAATGGGTCCAGTAGGTGTCGTAGCGCACATAGCGGTCGGCGCGTCCGCCCAGATAGGTGGTGCCGGTATTGCTGAGCGTGCCATGGCTGTCGAAATAGCGCTGTTCGCTGTACAGCGACACGGTGCTGTAGGCATCGGTCTGCGCATAGGCCTCGTAGTTCACCAGCAGGCCGCGCCCCGCGGTCGCGCGCGGCGTCTGCGGCAGGCCGCGGGTATCCACCTGGAACGGTTGGCGCAGCCCGTCGGGCACCACCAGGTTCACCGATTGCATGGCGGCGTTGTAGGTGTAGCGCAGCCCGGCGACGTCATCGAGCCGGATCTCGCTGTCGCGCGCCGCGCCCATCTTGCTCACGTCCACGCCGACCGACCCCAGCGCGCCCGGGCTGGCCGACAGGCGGCCCTGCGCGTCCCGGAAACGCAACAGCTGCGTCGTGTTCACGCCGTTGATACTCACCTCCAAATAGACATCGCGTTCGGCGATATCGCCGAACGACACCAGTTGGATGGGCAAATCCGCCGCCACCGCCGACGCTCCGAACAGCACGAGCGCGAAGCGGCATGCGCAGCGCCCGCATGCACGGATAGCGCGTACTGCCATGGGCTGCCTTCTCTTACCCCGAGGCCGCCGACAAGGCGGCGCGGGACGCAATCAGTCAGTCGGTTCGCGGTGTCACGGTGACGGGATTGCCGTTCACCAGCGCTTTGATCCTTACCTGTCCGGGCGCGGCCTGCCTGGCGGGAAAGCGCCACTCGCGCTGACGCTGCGCCAGGGCATAACCCAGCAGCCCGTCGACCTTGCCCAGCTGCGCATCGGCGCCGCCCACGACCTGCAGGGCCGCCACCTGCGCATAGCGGGTGCCGGTATTGGCGAGTCGCAATACCCATTCCTTGCCGTCGCGCGCCAGGTGCCAGGCCAGCTCCGGCGTCGGTTCGGGCGTGGCGCCGGCCACGAAGACCGGCACCGAATAGCGCATGCGCAACACCACGCCATTGACCAGCGGCGTGGACGGATCGGGAATCTCGTCGATCACCAGCCGGTAGCTCTGCTCCAGCGGCGCCACGTCCTTGCCTGCCCGCACCAGCCGCACCAATTGCTCGCCTTTGGGCGGCACCTGGATGATGGGCGGACTGGCCTGGATCGCCTCGGTCGGCGCCAGCACGTCATCGCCCTGGGCCTGGTCCCAGGCGTAGACGCGCACCTGGCCGTAAATGGGCGTGATGCCCGGATTGCGCAGCATGATGCCGGTGGCGCTCTGCTGCGGCGGCAGGTCCACCAGCACGGGCGATATCTGCAGCGTCGCCGCCCGCGCCGGCACGGCCAGGACGCTCCAGGCGAACGCCGCACCGACCAGTATGCGGAAAAGACGGCCCGCGAATGGGCGGGCCACTAGAAATACACCGTCGCGGTCACGGTCGAGGAATACGTATCGGGCGCCGGCGTGCTCTGCACGGGCACCGTGCCGTTCACGGTCAGCGCCTGCGATGAGCCATTGCCGACGCCGCCGACGCGATCGGTGGAGCCGGTATCGCCCCAGACCACCGTCTGGTTGGGCGCCGGCTGGTACAACTGGTATTGCACCGTGCTGGCGGTATTGCCCGTCCCGGTCCCGTTCATATAACGGGTGGCGAAGGTGGATCCCGAACCGCTGCCGGCGCTCAGGCCGACGGTATAGGGCGTGGTATTGGTGCAGGTCACGTTGACCGTGGTATTGCCCGTCACCGCGGTGGTGAGCAGGCCGTGACTGCCGAAGCTCAGGTTATTCGCGGCAATGGTGCAATTGGCCGTAATGGTCAGCGTCACCGTCATGTTGGCCGTGGTCTGGGCCAACGCCACCTGGGGCAGGGCGCCGGCCGCCGCCAGTGTCAAAGTCAGAGTCGTCGCGCACAAGGACAAGCGTTTCATGAATCACTCCCACGAAATACTGCTGCACTGTCAGACCTGCATAACAACCATGGTACGGCGAATAAAGTAGGCGGGCACAATTTGGTTAAATTCAAACCCGCATCGCTTACCACTTCTCACCAAACGGATTAAGAATCCCGGACAACGAATTGAATTGTCTCTATGAAAACACGATTAATCCGGGATTGGATATTTTGTTGTAATTCAGCACATTAGAGAATTTCAATTAGTAACAGACGTCCTGAAAAATGCGGGAATTGCCGGCGGCGAGATTATGCTTTGATGATTATTCCGCCGCCGCCACGGGTGACCGCCCGGTCGCATTAATGCCGAGCGGCCGATAATCACCCCGCGCGCGCCATTGCGCCCGCCCGCCATGCGCGCGCCACGCCCGGTCGACGGCGCGGTCATGCGCGCCCGGCTGACGAAGCGTTGAATCGACATGTCGCACTAGAATCAACGCTCACCCACAGCCGTCGGCCCCGGCGTTTCGCCGCGCGTCTCCTCATGTTCTCCTTCTCAAGCAACACCATCCATCCGGCGGGCCGCGGCCTGCCGGCGTCCGAACGCCTGGGCGCGCTGCTGGCGGTCATGCTGGCGGTCTGCATGGCCAGTCTCGACACCGCCATCGCCAACACCGCGCTGCCGACCATCGCGCGCGACCTGCAGGCCAGCGACGCGGGCTCCATCTGGGTCATCAGCGGCTACCAGCTGGCGATGGTCGCGGGCCTGCTGCCGGCGGCGGCGCTGGGCGAGATCCTGGGGCACCGGCGCGTCTACATGGTCGGCATCGTGGTGTTCACGCTGTCCTCGCTGGCCTGTGGGCTGGCGCCGTCGCTGCCGGTGCTGGTGGCGGCCCGCATCCTGCAGGGCCTGGGCGCGGCTGGCGTCATGAGCGTGAACGCGGCCCTGCTGCGCTTCATCTATCCGGCCCCGGTGCTGGGTCGCGGCATGGGCCTGAACGCGATGGTGGTGGGCCTGTCGTTCGCCGCGGGGCCGACCGCGGCCTCCACCATCCTGCTGCTGGGATCGTGGCACTGGCTGTTCCTGATCAACGTGCCGATCGGCCTGCTGGCGGTGGCGCTGGGCCTGCGCGGCCTGCCCCTGACCACGCGCGCGCCGCACGGCTTCGACGGCCTGGCGGCGGCGCTCTGCGCGCTGACGCTGGGCCTGTTCGTGCTCGGCTCGAACGAACTGGCGCACAGCGCGCCGTGGCCGCGCGTGACGCTGGAATGGGCCTGGCGGCGGCCAGCCTGTGGCTGCTGATGCGGCGCCAGGCCGGCCACCCCGCGCCGATCCTGGCGGTGGACCTGTTGCGCCGGCCGCTGTTCGCGCTGTCCGCCGCCACCGCCGTGTGCGCATTCGCGGCGCAGGCGCTGGCGTTCGTGTCGCTGCCGTTCCTGTTCCAGACGGTGCTGGGCTACACCCAGGTGCATACCGGCTTTCTCATCACGCCGTGGCCGGTGGTGGTGGCGATCATGGCGCCCATCGCCGGCCGCCTGTCGGACCGCTATCCGGCCGGCATCCTCGGCGGCGTGGGGCTGGCGCTGCTGGCCCTGGGCATGGCGTCGCTGGCCGTGCTGCCGGCCGCGCCCTCGGCCTGGGACATCTCGTGGCGCATGGCGCTGTGCGGCGCCGGCTTCGGCTTCTTCCAGTCGCCCAACCTGCGCGCCATCATGACCTCGGCGCCGCCGTCGCGCGCGGGCGGGGCCAGCGGCATGATCGGCACGGTGCGGCTGCTGGGGCAGGCCACCGGCGCCGCGCTGGTGGCGGCGTGCTTCAACGTGTCGACCACCCATGGCGCCGTGATCGCGCTGTGGCTGGGCGGTTTGTGCGCCGCCCTGGCCAGCCTGGCGAGCTTCGCGCGGCTGCGCTTTGGCGCGATCGAACCGGCCGAAGCGCCCGCCGCACGGTGAAAAGACACTTTTATTACAGTTAATGTCGTTATATATCGTGGATCAATCGACACATACGTAAGATGTGCAACACGCGCTAAATATCAAAGGGGGCCGGGCCGTTGTCCGGGGTGAGGCAGTCTCCTACCCCCCTAGAAAGACGCGTATGACACAGTTCCTGAAAGACATCACCATCCGCCGCATGATCCTGAGCACGCTGCTCATGATCAGTGTCCTGTTCGCCGGCCAGGCGACCATCAGCGTCAACGGCCTGCGCCACGCCGGCGACGCCCTCGAAGCCAGCAACGACCTGCTGAACGAAGTTTCCTCGCTGTCCCTCATCAACGACCAGATCATGCGCGCCCGCCTGCGGCTGGCGCGGCAGCTGGAGTACGCCCGCGACGGCCTGGCCGCGCCGGCCGCCGAAGAAGGCCGCGCGATCGACGCGGCGCTGCAGGAAGCCCGCAAGAACCAGCAGGCGTTCCTGGAGTCGGCCAAGAACGATACCCCCGCGTCGATCCTCGACCCGTTGCGCAACGACTTCGACGCGCTGGTCAACGGCGGCATCGCGGTGCAGCGCAATTTCCTGGCGCAGGATGACATCGAGAAGGCCCGCGCCCATGCTTCGGGGCCGGTCGTCACCGCCAGCCGCGCCTTCGGCAAGAGCATCGAGAACTACCAGGCCTACGCCAGGCAGCGCCAGGAAGACCTGATCGCACGATCCAGCGTCGAACGCCGCGACGCCTATGTCGGCATCGGCATCGTGCTGGGCATCAGCCTGCTGTTGCTGGTGCTGGGCGACCGCTATGTCGTGCTCTTCATGCAGCGGCCGCTGAACGTGGTCAAGCGCCACTTCCAGCACATCGCCTCGGGCGACCTGACCGCGCCCATCGCGACCTACGGCAACAACTGCGTCGGCCAACTGATCCCGTATCTGCAGGAAATGCAGGCCAGCCTGGTCCAGACGGTGCACTCGGTGCGCGACGGCGTGGCCGAGATCAACACCGGCTCCAGCGAGATCGCCGCGGGCAACCAGGACCTGTCCAGCCGCACCGAGCAACAGGCCGCCTCGCTCGAGGAGACCGCGGCCAGCATGGAACAGCTGCTGTCCACCGTCACCAGCAACGCCGACAACGCGCGCCAGGCCAACGCCATGGCCGCCGAGGCCTCGGAAGTGGCCCGCCGCGGCGGCGCGGCGGTGCAGAGCGCGGTCGCCACCATGCGCGAGATCGCGCAGGACTCGGGGCGCATCGAGGACATCGTCGGCGTGATCGACGGCATCGCGTTCCAGACCAACATCCTGGCGTTGAACGCGGCGGTCGAGGCCGCGCGCGCCGGCGAGCAGGGCAAGGGTTTCGCGGTGGTGGCCGGCGAGGTGCGCTCGCTGGCGCAACGCAGCGCCAGCGCGGCCAAGGAAATCAAGCAGCTGCTGGGCGCCTCGGGCGCGACGGTGCAGGCCGGCGCGGTGCAGGTCGAGACCGCCGGCCGCACCATGGAGGAAATCCAGGCGGCGATCGAGCGGCTGACCACGCTGGTCGGCGACATCGCCAGCGCCTCGCACGAACAGGTGACCGGCATCGACCAGGTCAACACCGCCGTCACGCAGATGGATCAGGTGACGCAGCAGAACGCCGCGCTGGTCGAACAGGCCGCCGCCGCGGCGGCCTCGCTGGAATCGCAGGCGCAGCGCCTGCAGCAGTCGGTCAGCACCTTCCGGCTGCCGGCCGGCCAGCAGGAATACGCGCCGCCGGCCCTGCCGGTGCGTGAACGCCTGGCGCTGTCGGCCTGATCCCCGCGCGCGGCGCCGGCCTCGGGCCGGCGCCGCCGCGTCAGTCCAGCGCGGTCGCGCAGACCGGCTCGCCGTGGCGGATGACCCGCTTGGGCAGTTCGCCGCCGATCCAGTACGCCAGCTCGGCGGGATGCGCGATGTCCCACGCCACGAAGTCGGCGACCTTGCCCGGCGCCAACACGCCGTGGCTGGCCTGCAGGCCCAGCGCGCGCGCCGCGTGGATCGTGGCGCCGGCCAGCGCCTCCTGCGGCGTCAGGCGGAACAGGGTGCATGCCATGCTCAGCATCAGCCGCAGCGACAACGCGGGCGAGGTGCCCGGGTTGAGGTCGCTGGAAATCGCGATCGGCACGCCGTGGCGCCGCAGCAGGTCGATCGGCGGCAGCTGCGTTTCGCGCAGCGCGTAGAACGCGCCCGGCAGCAGCACCGCCACCGTGCCGGCCGCCGCCATGGCGCGCACGTCGGCCTCGGTCAGGTATTCCAGGTGATCCGCCGACAGTGCGCCATGGCGCGCGGCCAGGCTGGCGCCATGCAGCGACGACAACTGCTCGGCGTGCAGCTTCACCGGCAGGCCCAGCTGGGCCGCGGCCTGGAACACGCGCTCGACCTGCGCCGGCGAAAAGGCCAGGTGCTCGCAGAAGGCGTCCACCGCGTCCACCAGCCCCTCGGCCGCCAGCACCGGCAGCATGCGGCGCGCGACCTCGTCGATATAGTCATCGGCGCGGCCGGCGAATTCAGGCGGCAGCGCGTGCGCCGCCAGGCAGGTGGCGCGCACGGTCAACGGCAGGGTCTGCCCCAGGTGGCGCGCCACCCGCAGCATCTTGCGTTCATTGGGCAGGTCCAGGCCGTAGCCGGACTTGATCTCCAGCGTGGTCACGCCATCGCGCAGCAGGTGCAGCGCGCGCCGCCGCGCGCTGGCGTACAACTGCGCCTCGGTGGCGGCGCGGGTGGCGCGCACCGTGCTGGCGATGCCGCCGCCCTGGGCCGCGATCACCGCGTAGTCCACGCCCTGCAGGCGCTGTTCGAATTCCTGGCTGCGGTCGCCGCCGAACACCAGGTGGGTGTGGCAGTCGATCAGCCCCGGCGTCACCCAGGCGCCGCCCAGGTCGTGCTCGGCCGCCTCGTCGCCGCGCGGCAGGTCGGCTTCCGGGCCGACCCACTCGATATGTTGGCCGCGCGTCACCAGCGCGGCGCGTTCGACGGCGGCGTATTCGCCGCCGGCCATCGTCGCCACGTGGCAGTTGCGCCAGATCTGTTTCATGGGCGTGCTCCCGTCATCGTCGATGCGCTCACAGGCTGGGCAAGAGGCCGGCCGGCATCAGCGCATTCAGGTGGCGGCCGGCGATCAACCGGCTGGCGGCCTCGATGTCGGGCGCGAAGAAACGGTCCTTCTCGTAGTGCGCGACCTGCTCGCGCAGCAGGCCGCGCGCGCGCTCCAGCTTGGGCGAGGTCTTCAACCCCGCGCGGAAGTCCAGTCCCTGGCAGGCTCCCAGCCACTCGATCGCCAGGATGTCGCGCACGTTGTCGGCCATCGGCCAAAGCCGCTTGCCGGCGTTGGGCGCCATCGACACGTGGTCTTCCTGGTTGGCCGAGGTCGGCAGGCTGTCGACGCTGGCCGGATGCGCCAGCGCCTTGTTGTCGCTGGCCAGCGCGGCCGCCGTGACCTGCGCGATCATGAAGCCCGAATTGACGCCGCCGTTGCTCACCAGGAACGGCGGCAGCTGCGACATGTGCTTGTCCATCATCAGCGAAATGCGGCGTTCGGACAGCGCGCCGATCTCGGCCAGCGCCAGGGCCAGGTTGTCGGCCACCAGCGCCACCGGCTCGGCATGGAAGTTGCCGCCCGACAGCACGTCGCCCTGTTCGGCGAACACCAGCGGGTTGTCGGACACGGCATTGGCCTCGATCTGCAGCACCTGCGCCACGTGGCGGATCTGCGTCAGGCACGCGCCCATGACCTGCGGCTGGCAGCGCAGCGAGTAGGGGTCCTGGACCTTGTCGCAATCGACGTGCGAATGGCCGACCTCGCTGTCTTCGGTCAGCAGGTCGCGGTAGACGGCGGCCACGTCGATCTGGCCGGGCTGACCGCGCGCCTCGTGAATGCGGGCGTCGAACGGCACGCGCGAGCCGAGCATGGCTTCCACGCTCAGGCTGCCGCAGACCAGGCCGGCGGCCAGCAGGTCCTCGGTCTCGAACAGGCCGCGCAACGCATAGGCGGTCGACACCTGGGTGCCGTTCAACAGGGCCAGGCCTTCCTTGGCGGCCAGCGTCAGCGGGGCCAGCCCGGCGCGCGCCAGCGCGGCCTTAGCCGGCAGCCACTCGCCGTCGCAGCGGGCGCGGCTTTCGCCCAGCAACAGCAGCGACATGTGGGCCAGCGGCGCCAGGTCGCCCGAGGCGCCCACCGAACCCTTGAGCGGGATGTGCGGATAGACGCCGGCGTTGACCAGCGCGATCAGGCTGTCGATGACCTGGCGGCGGATGCCCGAGCGGCCGCGCGCCAGGCTGTTGATCTTGAGCACCATGATGAGCCGCACCATGGCATCGTCCAGCGGCTCGCCCACGCCGGCCGCGTGCGACAGCACCAGCGAGCTCTGCAGCGCCTGCAGGTCCTCGCGCGCGATCTTGGTGGAAGCCAGCAGGCCGAAGCCGGTGTTGATGCCGTAGGCGGTGCGGCCCTCGGCGATGATGCGCTCGACGCAGGCGACGCTGGCGTCGATCGGGCCGTAGGCGGCCGGGTCCAGCGTCACGCGGCCCGCGTGCTGGTACACCTGGCGCAGTTGCGCCAGGGTCAGGTGGCCGGGGTTCAGGTGCAGATCCATTTCTTATTCTCCAGGACGGATGTTCGGTGTCATGCGATGTCGTGTCCGCGCCGGATCGGGCGGGGCGCGGGCGCCTGCCCGCGGCGGGCGAACACGTAATAGAGCAGGCCGGGCACGATCAGCCCGATGATCCAGGAAATGTCGACGCCGCCCAGGCGCGCGACCATCGGGCCGGTGTAGAGCTTGGTCGAGATGAAGGGCATCTGCACCAGCACCCCGAACACGTACACCAGGATGCCGGGCCAGTTCCAGCGGCCATAGCGGCCGTCCGGATCCGACAGTGCCGCCACATCGTAGCGCTCGCGGTTGATGAAGTAATAGTCCACCAGGTTGACGGCGCTCCAGGGCGTGAAGAAGGCCAGCAGGAACAGGATGAACGACTTGAATGCGTTCAGGAACGAATGCTGGCCCGCCAGCGCCACGCAAGTGGCCGCGCCGACGATCAGCACCACGAACGCCAGCCGCTGGCGCCGCGAGATATCCACATGGCCGCGAAAGCCGCTGATGATGGTGGCGATGCACATGAAGCTGCCGTACGAGTTCAGCGTCGAGATCGTGACCTTGCCAAAGGCGATGCTGAAGTACAGCAGCGCCGCGGTGGCGCCGGCGCCGCCCAGGCCGACGATGTAGGCCACCTCGCGGCCGGCGAACTGCCCGGCCGCCATCGCCGCCGCCAGCACGCCCAGCGTCATCGCGATCTGCGCGCCCACCACCGACCCCAGGCCCACCGCCAGAAAGGTCTTGAACGACGAGGTGCGGCTGGGCAGGTAACGCGAGTAGTCCGCCACGTACGGGCCATAGGCGATCTGCCACGAGGCCGCCAGCGACACCGCCAGCAGGAACGAGGCCCAGCTGAAATGACGGATCTGCAGCAGCTGGCCGACGTCGCCCAGCGCGATCACGCGGCTGAAGAGGTAGACAAACGCGATCAGCCCCAGCACGCTGGCGACCCGCCCGATGAGGTGGATCATGCGGTAGCCGAAAACCGTCACCAGCACGATGACGGCCGCGAACAGCAGGATGCCGGCGCTGTCGCTGACGCCCAGCAGCTGGCCGATGGCCTGACCCGACAGCACGGTGCCGGTGGCCGTGAACCCCAGGTACATCAGGCACACCAGCACGATCGGGATGGCCGCGCCGTAGACGCCGAACTGCACCCGGCTGGAGATCATCTGCGGCAGGCCCAGCTTGGGGCCCTGGGCCGCGTGCAGCGCCATGACGGCGCCGCCGAACACCTGGCCGATGAACAGCCCGATCAGCGACCAGAACACGTCGCCGCCCAGCACCACGGCCAGCGCGCCGGTGACGATGGCGGTGATCTGCAGATTGGCGCCCAGCCACAGCGTGAACTGGCTGTAGAGCCGGCCGTGGCGCTCGGTCTCGGGAATGAAGTCGATCGAGCGCCGTTCGATCAGCGACCCGCGGTCCTGCCCCATGCGTTGTCTCCTTGCGGGCGCCGCGCCGCGACGCCCGGTTCTTGGCGGTGCGCGCCGGCCGCGGCTCAGCGCTGGGCGTTGACCATGGGCAGGTCCAGGCCCTGCTCGCGGGCGCAGTCGATCGCGGCCTGGTAGCCGGCATCGGCATGACGCATCACGCCGGTGCCCGGGTCGTTGGCCAGCACGCGGGCGATGCGTTCGGCCGCGGCATCGGTGCCGTCGCACACGATCACCATGCCGGCATGCTGCGAGAAGCCCATGCCGACGCCGCCGCCGTGATGCAGCGACACCCAGGTGGCGCCGCCCGCCGTGTTCAGCAGGGCGTTGAGCAGCGGCCAGTCGGACACCGCGTCGGAACCGTCGCGCATGGCCTCGGTTTCGCGGTTGGGGCTGGCGACGGAGCCGGAATCCAGATGGTCGCGGCCGATCACCACCGGCGCCGACAGCTCGCCGCTGCGAACCATCTCGTTGAACGCCAGGCCCAGCTTGGCGCGCTGCCCCAGGCCGACCCAGCAGATGCGCGCCGGCAGGCCCTGGAAGCGGATGCGCTCGCGCGCCATGTCGAGCCAGCGATGCAGGTGCGCGTCATCGGGGATCAGTTCCTTGACCTTGGCGTCCGTCTTGTAGATGTCCTGCGGATCGCCCGACAGCGCGGCCCAGCGGAACGGCCCCACGCCGCGGCAGAACAGCGGGCGGATGTAGGCGGGCACGAAGCCCGGGAAATCGAAGGCGTTGGCGACGCCTTCCTCCTTGGCCATCTGGCGGATGTTGTTGCCGTAGTCGAACGTCGGCACGCCCTGCCGCTGGAACGCCAGCATGGCTTCGACGTGGACGGCCATCGACTGCTTGGCGGCCTTGACCACGGCGGCCGGCTCGCGCTTGGCGCGTTCGCGGTATTCGGCCCAGGTCCAGCCGGCCGGCAGGTAGCCGTTGAGCGGATCGTGGGCGCTGGTCTGGTCGGTGACCATGTCCGGGCGCACGCCGCGCCGCACCAGCTCGGGCAGCACCTCGGCGGCGTTGCCGCACAGCGCCACCGACACCGCGCGGCCTTCCCGGGTGTAGCGGGCGATGCGGGCCAGCGCGTCATCCAGGTCGGCCGCCTGTTCATCGACATAGCGGGTGCGCAGGCGGAAATCGATGCTGGCCTGCTGGCATTCGATCGTCAGCGAGCAGGCGCCGGCCAGCGTCGCCGCCAGCGGCTGCGCGCCGCCCATGCCGCCCAGGCCGGCGGTCAGCACCCAGCGGCCGGCCAGCTTGTCGCCGTAGTGCTGGCGGCCCGCCTCGACGAAGGTCTCGTAAGTGCCCTGCACGATGCCCTGGCTGCCGATGTAGATCCAGCTGCCGGCGGTCATCTGGCCGTACATGGCCAGGCCCTTGGCGTCGAGTTCGTTGAAATGCTCCCAGGTGGCCCAGTGCGGCACCAGGTTGGAATTGGCGATCAGCACGCGCGGCGCGTTGGCGTGGGTCTTGAACACGCCGACCGGCTTGCCCGACTGCACCAGCAGGGTCTCGTCGTCCTCCAGGCGCTTGAGCGTCTCGACGATCTTGTCGTAGCAGTCCCAATCGCGCGCGGCGCGGCCGATGCCGCCGTAGACCACCAGTTCCTTGGGATTCTCGGCCACGTCCGGATCGAGGTTGTTCATCAGCATGCGCAGCGGCGCTTCGGTCAGCCAGCTCTTGGCGGTGAGCTGGTTGCCGCGCGGCGCGCGGATCTCGACGTCGCGGTATCGGTTCGATTGTTCCAAGGCAGTCTCCATGATCGACGCCGCGGCGCGATGCGCGGCCTGTTGGCGGAATCATAGGATGCCTATGCTTGTATATACAAGCTGATTGGACCAGGTTCCTGATCAGGGATTTCCCGTACGACGCCGCGCTCGGCGGGCGTCGCAAGGCGGCATCAGCCCTGGCGCGGCTGCAGCTCGATCAGGCAGGCGTCCAGGACCGTGGCGGATTCCAGGCGGTATTCGGCCAGGCCTTCCGCGCTGTCCAGATGCAGGCAGTCGTAGCGCGCGGGCGACGGCAGCAACAGGCCATCGCGCCGCGCCGTGAGCGCGTCGCCGGCATTGAACAGCAACACGATGCTGGCCGCGCTGTGGAAGGTCCAGTCGCGCGCGCCGCCGATCCATTGCAGCCGCGCGTGGTAATGGCGTGGCGAATAGATCAGGTTGAAATCACGGATAGGGCCATCCAGCAGCCGGCAATCGACCCGCGCGTCGCCGGAGAACGCATAGGCCTGCCGCGCCAGTAGCGGCGCCTTCTCGCGACCGTCGACGGTCAGCGCGATGCCCGCGCCTTCCAGCACGGTGATGACGCGCTGCAGGCCGCTGAACGCGGAAAAGCCGCCCGCCTGCGCCACGTCGGCGATCGACAGGCGCCAGGTGAACGCGGCGCTGCTGCCGCCGGCGTTGCACGCCACTTCCTGGGTGGTGCCGCCGCCATTGCGCCACGGCATGCGGGGATAGTCCTGTGCCCGATACAGGCGCACGTCAAGCGAAGTCATGTGGAGAATTTTCCTTCCAGGCGATGGCGCGAACCGGGGTGGATCAGGCGCGCCAGGGTGACGGCGCGTTCGCCCGACCAGGTGCGCCGGCGGATCAGCAGGCAGGGCTCGTTGCGGTCGATCTGCAGCAGCTGGCATTCGCGCGGCTTGGCGACGATGGCCTCGACCACATGTTCGCCCTCGGTCAGCGGCGCCACCCGCGTCAGGTATTCATAGGGCGTGTGGCGGGTGAAGTCCTGCTTCAGGTAGTCGGGCGCCAACCGCACGTTGACGTAGCGGTCTTCGAGCTGGATCGGCACGTCGTCCTCGAAGTGCACAATGAGCGAATGGAACACCGGCTGGCCTTCGCGGATGTCGAGCGCGGCGGCCTGTTCGCTGCCGGCGGCTTCCTCGGCCAGCCGCACCACGCGGCTGTGGTGGCGATGGCCGCGGGCCGTGATCTCGTCGGCGATATTGTTGACCGCGAACAGCGCCGAACGCGTCTTGGGCTGGGCCACGAACGTGCCCACGCCCTGCATGCACACCAGCAGGCCCTCGGCCGTCAGCTCGCGCAGTGCGCGGTTGATGGTCATGCGGGAATAACCCAGCTCCTGCACCAGCTCGCTTTCCGAGGGCACGCGGTAATGCGCCGGCCACGCGCCGCTGCGGATCTGCTGGGCGATCATCTGCTTGAGTTGCGCATAAAGCGGCGCGGGCAGGGCGTTGGCCTGGGCCGGCAGGCTGGGCGGATTGGAAGCCACGGAATATCCTGTGTCGTGCCGTTGGACGAAAACCGATTATAGGGGCCACTAGACATGTACAGACAGGCGGCCCGCGCTGGACGCGGACTGCCTGGCCGCGTATCCCCCCCCCCTGTATCTACCGGAGCCCGCCGTGCCCCATTCCCCCGCAGAGAAAAAGCGCGTCACCACGCGCCTGCGCCGCATCCAGGGCCAGGCGCTGGCGCTGGAGCGCGCCGTCAACGAAGGCACGGAATGCGGCGCGCTGCTGCAACAGCTGGCCGCCCTGCGCGGCGCGGCCACCGGCCTGATGGCCGAAGTGCTCGAAAGCCACCTCCGGGAGACCTTCCTCCAATCCGCCCAGGGCGGACGGCCCGGCGCCACGATCGAACCCGAAGCGGAAATCGATCAGATCATGCGCATCGTCCGTTCCTATCTGAAATAACGCCATCGACCTCGTGGAGCAAAGCTATGAAATCACGCGCAGCAGTCGCATTCGGACCCGGCAAGCCGCTGGAAATCGTTGAAATCGACGTCGCGCCGCCGCAGCGCGGTGAAGTGCTGGTGCAGATCACCCACACCGGCGTCTGTCACACCGACGCCTTCACCCTCAGCGGCGACGACCCCGAAGGCCTGTTCCCCGCCGTGCTGGGCCATGAAGGCGCCGGTGTGGTGGTCGAAGTCGGCGAAGGCGTGACCTCGCTCAAGCCGGGCGACCACGTCATCCCGCTCTACACGGCCGAGTGCCGCGAGTGCAAGTTCTGCCTGTCCGGCAAGACCAACCTGTGCCAGAAGGTGCGCGCCACCCAGGGCAAGGGCGTGATGCCCGACGGCACCTCGCGCTTCAGCTACGAGGGCAAGCCGCTCTACCACTACATGGGCTGCTCGACCTTCAGCGAATACACCGTGGTCAACGAGATCTCGCTGGCCAAGATCAACCCGGCCGCGCCGCACGAGAAGGTCTGCCTGCTGGGCTGCGGCGTCACCACCGGCCTGGGCGCGGTGCACAACACCGCCAAGGTCAAGGAAGGCGACACCGTGGCCGTGTTCGGCCTGGGCGGCATCGGCCTGGCGGTGATCCAGGGCGCGGTGCAGGCCAAGGCCGGCCGCATCATCGCGGTCGACACCAACCCGAACAAGTTCGTGCTGGCCAGCGCCATGGGCGCCACCGATTGCATCAACCCGAAGGACTACGACAAGCCGATCCAGGAAGTGATCGTCGAACTCACCGACGGCGGCGTGGACTTCTCGTTCGAGTGCATCGGCAACGTCCACGTGATGCGCGCCGCGCTCGAATGCTGCCACAAGGGCTGGGGCGAGAGCATCATCATCGGCGTGGCCGGCGCCGGCCAGGAAATCAGCACGCGCCCGTTCCAGCTGGTCACCGGCCGCGTGTGGCGCGGCTCGGCCTTCGGCGGCGTCAAGGGCCGCACCCAGCTGCCCGGCATGGTCGAGGACGCGATGAGCGGCAAGATCGACCTGGATCCGTTCGTGACCCACACGCTGCCGCTGGACCGCATCAACGAGGCCTTCGACCTGATGCATGAAGGCAAGTCGATCCGCACCGTGATCCACTACTGATCGCGCCCCGCGCGGTTGAAAAGCCCGTCGCGCAAGCGGCGGGCTTTTTTTCATGACAGCGGCAAGTCAATCCGCGCGTCGATCATGACACGTCTGTCATTCATCTTCACGTAATCCTGGCCCGCGACCATGCATCCCTCCGAAAACAGAGGGATGCACGCGAATGATCACGTGGAAGAGGAATGCCGGCGCGGCGGCATTGAGCCTGGTGGCGCTGCTGGCCGGTTGCGGCGGCAGCGACGACGACGATACGCCGGCCAGCCCGGCGCCGGTCGCCAGCCGGCCCATGGAACTGACGATCCTGCACATCAACGATCATCATTCCAACCTGGACAGCAGGAAGAAGGATCTCAAGCTCAAGAACGCCGCCGGCGCGCGCGTGACGGTCAACACCGACGTCGGCGGCTTTCCGCGCGTCACCGCGGCCTTCGCCGCCCTGGCCGCGGCATCGCCCAACGTGCTCAAGCTGCACGCCGGCGACGCCACCACCGGCACGCTGTACTTCAACCGCGCGGGCGAACCCGGCGAAGCCGACGCAGCGCTGATGAACACGGTCTGCTTCGACGCCATGACGTTGGGCAACCATGAATTCGACAAAGGCGACAGCGGCCTGAAGCGCTTCATCGATCTGCTGCATGCTGGCGCCTGCCAGACGCCGGTGCTCAGCGCCAACGTCACCTTCGGCGCCAACTCGGCGCTCAATCCCTCGCGCGCCCCGGGCATGGTCAAGCCCGCCATCGTGGTGCAGCGCGACGGCCAGCCGATCGGCCTGGTCGGCCTGACGATCGCCAACAAGACCCAGCAATCGTCCAGCCCCGACCCTGGCACCCTGTTCTCCGACGAGACCGCCGCCGCGCAGCAGCAGATCGACGCGCTGCGCGCCCAGGGGGTCAACAAGATCGTGGTGATGAGCCACATCGGCTATGACTACGACAAGCAGATCATTCCCAAGCTCAGCGGCGTCGACGTGGTGGTGGGCGGCGACTCCCACACGCTGCTCGGCCCCGACGCGCTGACGACCTACGGCGTCGGCTCGCCCGCCGGCGCGTACCCCACCGAACTGCGCAACAAGGACGGCAAGCGCGTCTGCCTGGTGCAGGCCTGGGAATACTCGCAGGTGGTGGGCGAACTGAAGGTCAGTTTCGACGCCAATGGCGATGTGACGGCCTGCGCCGGCACTCCCCATGTGCTGCTGGGCGACACCTTCAAGATCGGCGGCGCCGCGCCCGCCGCCGCCGACCAGACCGCCATTCTGGCCGACGTGGCCGCCAGCGGCTTCCTGCGCCAGCAGCAGCCGGATGCGCACGCCACGGCCGTGCTGCAGCCCTTCAAGACCAAGGTCGACGCGTTCAGCGCCAGCCTGGTGGCGACGGTGCCGCAGGAACTGTGCTCGCGGCGCGTCCCCGGCGGCCTCGGCTCGCGCGACTACAGCCGTTCCAGCGTCGCCTGCAACACCCTGGGCAACGTCAACCTGCACGGCGGCGACATCCAGCAGTTGGTGGCGCAGGCCTATCTGGAAGTGGCCAACACCAACTACGGCGGCGCCGACATCTCGTTGCAGAGCGGCGGCGGCGTGCGCATGCCGTTGCTGGGCAACGTGACCGCGGCCAGCGTGATCGAAGTCGTGCCCTTCGGCAACATGCTGTGGCGCCTGGATGTCACCGGCGCCGAGGTCAAGAACATGCTGGAAGACGGCATGCAGGCGGTCTACGGCCCCGGCGGTTCGACCGGCCCGTACCCCTACGCGGGCGGCTTGCGCTGGGACGTGAACGCCGCGCTGGCCGAAGGCAGCCGCGTGTCGAACATCGAGGTGCGCGACAACGTCAGCGGCAACTGGCTGCCGCTGGACCTGAACCGCACCTACAAGCTGTTCGTCCTGAGCTTCAACGCCACCGGCGGCGACGGCTACAAGACCCTGGCCAACGTGCCGGCGGCCCGCCGCCAGGACATCGGCGTGCTCGATGCCGACGTGCTGCAGGCCTACATCGACAAGCAGGCCAAGGACCCCGTGTCCGGCCTGCCGGTGCTGAACCTGCTGCCGATCAGCCTGTACAGCACCAAGACGTACAGCGAGTGAGCCGGCGCTCCGGCCGCGCTATCACGGCGCGGCCGGAGCCCTAGCCCAGGCGGGCCGCGCTGTTCTGCACGGCCGTGCTCACCAGCACCCCGCCGACATCAGTTTGTAGCGCAGGCGCGGCGCGCGCAGCGGGCCGGCTTCGTCATAGATCCGCTCGGTCTCGCGCACGAAGGCCTCCAGGGAAAAGTCCCGCACCGCCCTGCGGCGCGCGGCGGCCGCCATCCAGTCGAGCAGGATGCGGTTCTCCAGGATCTCGGCCAGCGTCTCCGCCACCCGTGGCGGCGCCGACACCGGCACGATCCAGCCATTGCCGCCTTCGGTGACGTTCTCGGCCAGGCCGCCGGTATCGCTGACGATGACCGGCTTGCCCGCCGCCATCATCTCGCGGCAGGCAAAGGAAATCGTCTCCAGGCGCGACGACAGCACGAAGCCCACATCCATCGCCGCCAGCAGCGGCCGCACGTCGCGCAGCAGGCCGGTGAACACCACCGCGCCGGCCATGCCCAGCGCCTCGACCCGCCGCAGATCGGCGGCGGCGGGCGGCAGGCCGGCGATCAGCACGGCGATCTGTCCGCGCTGGTCCGGCGGCAGCAAGGCCACGGCGGCGACCATGTCCAGCCAGTTCTTGTAGCTGGCCGTGCCGGCGTGGCTGCCGACCACCAGGCGGTCCCGCAATGCCGGCGGCAGCAATGCCTCGCGCGCCCGCGCGGCCTCGTCCGGTGCCGCCGGACGGTAGTGCGCCGTGTCCACGCCGTTGCGCACCAGCCGCAGGTCCTGCGGGCGGAAGGCCGAGCGACCCATGCCCTCGTAAGTGTGCTGGCTGACGCAGATGACGCGGTCGGTGGCCAGTGCGGCCCGCAGGCGCGCGCCGAGGCTGCGGGGATGGCGGCCATTGTGCTGGGTGTAGACCATGAACGGCCGCAGCGGCCCGAGCCCCGCGGCCGCCAGCATGCAGAGGCGATGATCCGCCGAGCCATTCACGTGCACCACGTCGAACGCCTCGGCCCGCAGCAGCGCGCGCAACTGCCGCAACGTGCGCCACTGCCGCGCCGGCGCGCCCTTGAACTGCAGCGCCACCGTGCGCACCCCGGGCAGGGCGGCCGCCTCGTCCAGCAACCGGCTGCCGCGCGGCGCCGCCACCGTGACGTCGGCCCGCGCGCCCAGCGCGCGCGCCAACGACGTGACGTAGGTCGTGTGGCCGCCGCCGTCGCCCAGGTGGAAATTGGTGTACAGGATCTTCATCGGCCGCCCTCAATCCTCCCGCAGCGCCTGGCACAGGGCCGCGGCGTATTCGGGGCCGCTGCGCATCCGCAGGTAGGTCGCGTAGTGCTGGCGGTAGCGTTCGCTGTAGACATCCGGCAGGGGCCGCGCGCGCGACAGCTGCGACATGCCCGAGGCGCGCCAGACCTCGACCTGCGCGCGCACCTCGGCGCGCGTCAGCTGGCCCTGCGCCTGACGGCGCTCGAAAGCGTCGCGCACGGTGTCCGGCAACTCGCACGCGGGTTCCAGCGCCATTGGCAGGCCCTGGCCGGGCGCCGGCTCGGCCGCCCAGGCAGGCAGCGCCGCCGCCAGGCCCGCTACCAACGCGGCGCGCCCGGCCGCCTGTTTCCATCGCTGCATAAAGCCTCCCTGGCGTCCACCCCGCGCCGCCGATGGGCACGGCCGGTGAACAAGACCAGTCTAGGAAGCGCGCCGCGACAGGACGCGAACAGGCAGATTAGTTTTCTGTAATGTTGCCGTCGGCGATCCAGAAGCCGATGGTGCTGACGCCGCCCTCGGAGCACGCGAACGGCCGGCCGCCGTGCATGCGCGCGATGGCGGCCACGATGGCCAGGCCCAGCCCGTGGTGGTTGGCATCGAACGGACGCGCCGCGTCCATGCGATAGAAGCGGTAGAACAGCCGCGGCAGGTGCTCCGCGCCGATCGGCTCGCCGTGGTTACGCACGGCGATGCGCACGCCTTCGTCGCCACGGTCGATCAACAGGTCGATGCGGGTGCCGGAATGGGCATAGCGCACGGCGTTGGACACCAGGTTGGACACGGCGCGCTGCAGCAGCGAGCGGTCCACGCGCGCCGCCGCCTCGCCGGACACCGCGAACGACACTCCCGCCTCCATGGCTTCCGCCTCATGGTAGTCGGCCACTTCGGCGACGACCTGCGCCAGGCTGGGGGTCCAGCTGCCGCGGGCCTGGGCGCCGCGGTCGGCCTGCGACAGGAACAGCATGTCGTTGACGATGCCGGACAGGCGCTGCAACTCCTCCAGGTTCGAGCCCAGGATCTCGCGCAGCGCCGCTTCCGGCCGCTTGCCGCTGAGCGCCAGCTCGGTCTCGCCGATCAGCGTCGCCAGGGGCGTGCGCATCTCGTGCGCGACATCGGCGTTGAAGCCCTCCATCTGCACATAGGCGCGTTCCAGCCGCTGCAGCACCGCGTTGAATTGGTGCACCAGCGGCCGGATCTCTTCGGCCTGGTGGCTCTCGTCGAGCCGTTCGCCGATGCGGTCGGGCGACAGCCGCGCGGCCTGCCGCCCAAGTTCGTCGACCGGCGCCATCGCCCGCCGCACCAGCCGCGTGCCGATCGCCGACACCACGATCGCGCCCGCCAGCGCGCAGGCGAACAGCGTCCAGGCCAGCGCCGCCCGCAGATGCAGGTCGGAGGAGATGTCCAGCACCAGCTCCGCATTCATCGAGCCGCCGGGCGAACCCGGCACCGGCAGCGTGAAGTTGATGCGGCGGTCGTGCCCGTCATCGCCGTCATCCGGGCCGCCATAGACCACCCTGGCGCCGTCGATCTCCAGCGCCAAGGCGAAATCGGGGCGGCCGTAGAAGAAATCCTCGAGCTTGTGGCGCAGCGACGCCGAATCGCCCTTGGCCGCGTTTTCCTCGACCAGGTGCTTGATGACTTCCATCTTCTGCGCCAGCAGGGCCTCCTGACGGATGGACAGGTTGCGGTTGGTGGCCCAGTAGACCGCCACGCACACCAGGCCAAGGCCGGCGAAGGTCAGGATCGCCAGCCAGCGCGTGAGCCAGCGCCGCAGCGACCGGGGCCGAGGCGAGGCCATCAGTCTTCCCGCATTTCCAGCACGTAGCCCATGCCGCGCACGGTGTGCAGCAGCTTCTTCTCGAACGGGTCGTCGACCTTGCCGCGCAGGCGCCGCACGGCCACCTCGACCACGTTGGTGTTGCTGTTGAAGTTGATGTCCCAGACCTGCTCGGCCAGTTCCAGGCGCGACAGCACCTCGCCCTGCTTGCGCATCAGCAGCGCCAGCAGCGTGAATTCCTTGGCGGTCAGGTCCAGCCGCGTGCCGGCGCGATAGGCGCGCCGGCGCAGCAGGTCGAGTTCCAGGTCGCCGATGCGCAGCACGTTCTGGCCGCCGGCCTCGGCCACGTTATGGCCGCTGCGGCGTCCCAGCGCCAATACCCGCGCCAGCAGCTCGGACAGCGCGAACGGCTTGGCCAGATAGTCATCGGCGCCATCGCGCAGGCCCTTGACGCGGTCTTCCAGCTTGTCGCGCGCGGTCAGCATCAGCACCGGCACGCGATCGGTCTTGCGCAATTCGTGCAGCACCGAAAACCCGTCCATGCCCGGCAGCATCACGTCCAGCAGCACCAGGTCGTACTGGCTTTCACGCGCCAGGTGCAGGCCGCTGACGCCGTCCATGGCCACGTCGACCACGTAGCTGTGCTCGGTGAGCGCGCGGCGCAGGTATTCGGCGAGTTTTTTTTCGTCTTCAATGATCAGTATTTTCATGAGGCCCCGGATGGAGAAAGGGACGAACCGCGACGCAGTGCCACCCTATTCTACGTTCGCGGCGTCGGAATACGACAGCCGCCGTCCACGCGCCAGGGCGCGGGACGGCGGCGGCGGTCGGGCCGTACCGGTTGCCGCCCGCGGCGCGCTGGCCGCGGACGGCGCGGAAACGACGGGGCGCGTTCAACCCGGGGTATAGATCGCGTCCAGCCGGGCGCGCTCGGCCGGCGTCATCGCCTCGACTTCCGCCAGCGCGTCGGCGCGGGTGCGCGACGTGCCCTGCTTGGCCCAGCCCGGCTTGCCCAGGTTGTAGTACGTGAAAAACCACTGGCGCTTGTCGGCCTTGGCGGCGGCCAGTTCGCTGGCGACCTGCTCGCCGGTCTTGCCCATGGCCGCATGGTCCGGCGCGATGCTGTAGCCGATCTCGGTGTTGGTCGGGTGCCAGGTGCTGTTGGCGCTGGCCAGGGCCGGCACGGCCAGGGCGCCGCACAGGGCGAGGGTGGCGACGATGCGTTGCTTCATGAGGATATCTCCCAGTTTCGGTGACTTGCCGGGGCGGCCAGGACGCCGCGCCTGCACGCTTTTTGTTAAGCGGTGAAGACACTCTACGGACACGACCGCGTCAATTCGCCAACACGCCGATTACGAATTCGTAAGGCGCGCGAACCTTACCGAAATGTCATTTTTCTGTCGGGGATCTGACGAGGCCCGTTGGATAGAGTGCCCACCAATGCCTGCCTCAGCCCGAGTCCGTGGCGCCCTCCCTTGGTTGACCTCATGCGTTCATCCCCGATACCGCTCGTCGTGGCGGCAGCCTTCTTCCTCTCGCCGGCCTGGAGCCAGCCCGGCCCCGCCGATGCCCCGCCTGCCGCCCGCGCGGCGTCGGCCGCGCCCGCCTTGACGCTGGAACAGGCGCTGGCCACGGCCTACGAACGCAGCCCGCTGCTGGCGGCCGCGCGCAACGAGGCCGCGGCCAGCGAAGGCCAGGTCACGCAGGCCGGCGTCATCCCCAATCCGAGCATCGAAGTCGGCATCGACGACAACCGCCGCGCCACCCGCACCACCACCACCGCGTTGAGCATGCCGGTGGAACTGGGCGGCAAGCGCGGCGCGCGCATCAAGGCGGCCGGCCTGGCGCGCGACATCGCCCAGCGCGATCTGTCCAGCGCCCGCGCCGACCTGCGCGCCGCGGTCATCGCCGCCTTCTTCGACGTGGCGGTTGCGCAGGAAACGGTGCGGGTGTCGCAAGGCACCGTGGACATCGCACAGAACGCCCTGCGCCTGGCCGAACGGCGCGTCGCCGCCGGCAAGGCGCCGCCGCTGGAAAGCAGCAAGGCCCGCGTCGAACTGGCCAACGCGCGTATCGACGCCCGCGCCGCCGACGCCACGCTGGACGCCGCGCGGCGCAAGCTCGGGCAACTGTGGGGCGCGCCCGCGCCTGACTTCGCGCGGGTGGGCACCGACCTGCAAGCGCTGCCGCGGCGCGAGGCCATCGACGACCTGCGCGCCGCCCTCGCCACGTCGCCACGCATGGAGGCGGGCCGCCTCTCGGTCGAGCTGGGGCGGGCGCAACTGGAGGTCGAGAAGAGCAAGCGCTATCCCGACATCACCCTGAGCGCCGGCGTGGCGCGCGACAAAGAGCAGGGCCGCAACAAGGCGCAGTTCGGCGTCGCGATCCCGCTGCCGCTGTTCGACCGCAACCAGGGCAACGTCTACTCGGCCACGATGCAGTCGTACAAGGCGCAGGACCTGTACCGCGAGCTGGAGTCGCGCCTGACCGCCGACCTGCTGCAATCCGTCTCACAGTTCGACCTGGCCGCCAATTCGGTGCGCGAGTACCGCGCCACCGTGCTGCCCGGCGCCGCCGAGGCCTACGACAGCGCCCGCAAGGGCTTCGAGGCCGGCAAGGTCAGCTTCCTGGAAGTGCTGGATGCGCAACGCACCCTGTCGCAAGGAAACATCGGCTACCTGAACGTCCTGGCCGGCGCCTATCAGGCGGCGGCGGACATCGATCGCATTCTCGGACGTTGAACCCTATCCCTCCCATGACCATGCACACCGCGCTTTCCGCCCTTTCCCGCCCGGCGCTGGCCGCCGCCCTGTCCGCCGCCTGCCTGCTGGCGCTGGCCCTGCCACGCCCGGCCCTGGCCGACGCGGCCGGCGACGGACACAGTCATTCCGCCGCCGAGACCGCGCCCGATGGCAAGACCGGCCAGGCCGACGCCCCGGCGGAGCATGACGAAGACAAGATCACGCTGAGCGCCGAACAGATCCAGGCCGCCGGCCTCGGCATCGAAACGGCCGGCCCCGCGCGGCTGGAGACCGCCTCGCAATTCCCTGGCGAAATCAAGTTCAACGCCGACCGCACCGCGCACGTAGTGCCGCGCCTGGCCGGCGTGGTGCAGGAGGTGTCGGCGGACCTGGGCCAGCAGGTCAAACAAGGCGACCTGCTGGCGGCGCTGTCGAGCACCGCGTTGTCGGAACTGCGCAGCGAATGGCTGGCCGCCAGCAAGCGCCGCGACCTCGCCGCCGCCACCCACCAGCGCGAACTCAAGCTGTGGCGCGAGAAGGTCTCGGCCGAACAGGACTACCAGCAGGCGCGCACCGCGCTGCAGGAGGCCCAGATCGCCGTGCAGAACGCCGCGCAGAAACTCGCCGCCATCGGCGCGCCGCCACAGTCCAGGGACCTGAGCCGGCTGGAGATCCGCGCGCCGTTCGACGGCGTGGTGGTCGAGAAACACATCGCCCTGGGCGAGGCCCTGCCCGACACCGCCAGCATCTTCACGCTGTCGGACCTGCGCACGGTCTGGGCCGAGTTCGTGATCGCGCCCAAGGACCTGCAGGACGTGCGCGTCGGCGAAGCCGCCAGCGTCGCCTCGGCGGCCTTCTCCGGCCAGGCCCGAGGCAAGGTGTCGTACATCGGCTCGCTGCTGGGCCAGCAGACCCGCACGGCCACGGCCCGCGTCACCCTCGACAACCCCGACATGGCCTGGCGACCGGGCCTGTTCGTCTCGGTCAACGTCGTCACCAGCAGCGCCGACGCGCCGGTGGTGGTGGCGGCCGACGCGGTCCAGACCGTCGAGAACGAATCGGTGGTGTACGTCGAAACGCCGGGCGGCTTCCTGGCGCAGCCGGTCAAGCTCGGCCGCGCCGCGGGCGAGCAGGTCGAAGTGCTGTCGGGCCTGGCCGCCGGCGCCCGCTACGTCGCGCGCAACGCCTTCGTGCTCAAGGCCGAGCAGGGCAAGGCCAGCGCCAGCCACGCGCACTGAGCCGGAGCATCCAGACATGTTCGAACGCCTGATCCGCTTCGCCATCGAGCAACGGTGGCTCGTCATCTTCGTCACCCTGGGCGTCGCCGCCATCGGGGTCTACAACTACACCCGGCTGGCCATCGACGCCGTGCCGGACATCACCAACGTGCAGGTGCAGATCAACGTCGGCGCGCCCGGCTACTCGCCGCTGGAGACCGAACAGCGCATCACCTATCCGATCGAGACCGTCATGGCCGGTCTGCCCGGCCTGCAGCAGACCCGCTCGCTGTCGCGCTACGGCCTGTCGCAGGTGACGGTGATCTTCAAGGACGGCACCGACATCTACTTCGCCCGCCAGCTGGTCAACCAGCGGCTGCAGGAAGCCAAGGAAAGCCTGCCCGAAGGCATCACGCCGACCATGGGGCCGATCTCGACCGGCCTGGGCGAAATCTACCTGTGGACGGTGGAGGCCGAGCCCGGCGCCAAGAAGGAAGACGGCACGCCCTATACGCCCACCGACCTGCGCGAGATCCAGGACTGGGTCATCAAGCCGCAACTGCGCAACATCACCGGCGTCACCGAGATCAACTCGATCGGCGGCTTCGCCAAGGAATACCAGGTGGCGCCCAACACCGAGCGGCTGGCCTCCTACGGCCTGTCGCTGACCGACATCATGACGGCGCTGGACCGCAACAACGCCAACGTCGGCGCCGGCTACATCGAGCGCAAGGGCGAGCAGTACCTGATCCGCGCGCCAGGCCAGGTGCGCTCCATCGACGACATCCGCGACGTGGTGCTGACCGCCGTGGACGGCCAGGCCATCCGCATCCGCGACGTGGCCGACGTCAGCATCGGCCGCGAGCTGCGCACGGGCGCGGCCACCGACAACGGCCAGGAAGTGGTGCTGGGCACCGTCTTCATGCTGATCGGCGAGAACAGCCGCGCGGTGTCGCAGGCGGTGTCGGCGCGCATCGACGCCATCAACAAGACCCTGCCGGCCGGCATCAAGGCCGTCACCGTGTACGACCGCAGCAACCTGATCGACAAGGCCATCGCCACGGTCAAGAAGAACCTGCTGGAAGGCGCGGCCCTGGTGATCGTGATCCTGTTCCTGTTCCTGGGCAACATCCGCGCCGCGCTGATCACCGCCATGGTGATCCCGCTGTCGATGCTGTTCACCTTCACCGGCATGGTCACCTACAAGGTCAGCGCCAACCTGATGAGCCTGGGCGCGCTGGACTTCGGCATCATCGTCGACGGCGCGGTGGTGATCGTCGAGAACTGCGTGCGGCGGCTGAGCCACGCGCAGGAACAGCAGGGCCGGCCCCTGACCCGCAGCGAACGCTTCCACGAAGTCTTCGCCGCCGCGCGCGAGGCGCGCCGGCCGCTGCTGTTCGGCCAGCTCATCATCATGGTGGTGTACCTGCCGATCTTCGCGCTCAGCGGGGTCGAAGGGCGCATGTTCCATCCCATGGCCCTGACCGTGGTGCTGGCGCTGCTGGGCGCAATGATCCTGTCGGTCACCTTCGTGCCGGCGGCGGTGGCGCTGTTCATCGGCAAGAGGGTCTCGGAAAAGGAAAACCGCCTGATGCTGTGGGCCAAGCGCCGCTACGCGCCGCTGCTGGACCTGGCCCTGCGCCGCACGCCGCTGGTGCTGGCCGCCGCCACCCTGTTCGTGGCGGTGTGCGGCGTGATCGCCGCGCGCATGGGCAGCGAGTTCATCCCCAATCTGAACGAGGGCGACATCGCCATCCAGGCGCTGCGCATTCCCGGCACCAGCCTGAGCCAGTCGCTGGAGATGCAGAAGCAGCTGGAGACCCGGCTGAAGCAGAAATTCCCCGAGATCGAACGCGTGTTCGCCCGCACCGGCACCGCCGAGATCGCCTCCGACCCGATGCCGCCCAATATCTCCGACGGCTACATCATGCTCAAGCCCCGCGATCAGTGGCCCGCGCCGCGCAAGACCCAGGCCGAGCTGTTGCAGGCGATCCAGGAAGAGGCCGCGCAGATTCCGGGCAACAACTACGAATTCTCGCAACCGATCCAGCTGCGCTTCAACGAGCTGATCTCCGGCGTGCGCAGCGACGTGGCGGTGAAGATCTTCGGCGACGACAACGACGTGCTGAACCGTTCCGCGGCCGAGGTCGCCCAGGTGCTGCAGGCGATTCCCGGCGCCTCCGAGGTCAAGATCGAGCAGACCACCGGCCTGCCGGTGCTGACGGTCAACATCGACCGCGCCCGCGCCGCCCGCTACGGCCTGAACCTGGCCGACGTGCAGGACACGCTGGGTATCGCCATCGGCGGCCGCGAGGCCGGCACCTTCTTCCAGGGCGACCGCCGCTTCGACATCGTGGTGCGCCTGCCGGAGACGGTGCGCGAGAGCATCCCGGCCCTGCGCAAGCTGCCCATCGCCCTGCCCAAGAGCGACGCGCTGGCGCAGACCGCCTACATCCCGTTGTCGGAGATCGCCACCTTCGACCTGGCGCCCGGTCCCAACCAGATCTCGCGCGAGGACGGCAAGCGCCGCATCGTCGTCAGCGCCAACGTGCGCGGCCGCGACCTGGGCTCGTTCGTGCTCGACGCCGAAAAGGCGCTGGCCGAGCAGATCAGGGTGCCGGCCGGCTACTGGACCGCCTGGGGCGGCACCTTCGAACAGCTGCAATCGGCGGCCCAGCGCCTGCAGATCGTGGTGCCCGCCGCGCTGCTGCTGGTGTTCGGCCTGCTGTTCGCCATGTTCGGCAACATCAAGGACGGCCTGATCGTGTTCACCGGCATTCCGTTCGCGCTGACGGGCGGCGTCATTTCGCTGTGGCTGCGCGGCATTCCGCTGTCGATCACCGCGGCGGTCGGCTTCATCGCGCTGTGCGGCGTGGCGGTGCTGAACGGCCTGGTGCTGCTGTCCTTCATCAGCTCGTTGCGCGAATCCGGCAAGCCGCTCGACCAGGCGGTGCGCGAGGGCGCCCTGACGCGGCTGCGGCCGGTGCTGATGACCGCGCTGGTGGCCTCGCTCGGCTTCGTGCCCATGGCGATCGCCACCGGCACCGGCGCCGAGGTGCAGCGGCCGCTGGCCACCGTGGTCATCGGCGGCATCATCTCGTCGACCATCCTGACGCTGCTGGTGCTGCCCGCGCTGTACCGGCTGATGCACCGCAAGGACGCCGAAGAACTCGAGCTGGCGCAGAGCTCGGCGCGTCAGCGGGAGACCGCCGCCGGCTGACACGGCGGACCGCCCACCTTGCGCAAATGTAATGTCGCCGTCCGCGCGCTGTCGCGGACGGCTCAATAAAGTGGCGATGCGCCGGTGCCGCCCGGCCGGCGCGGCCCGACCGTTCGACCCAAAGGCGTTCCCACCATGCGTCCGTATCCCGCCATCCCCCTCCCGCCGCGCACGCCGCCGCGTCCGCCACAACTCTCCATCGTCATCTGCTTCCTGAACGAGCGCGAAGTGCTGCCGCAGTGCCACGCGCGCCTGCGGCAGGTGCTCGACGCCCTGGGCGAGCCGTGGGAAATCGTGTTCGTCGACGACGGCAGCCAGGACGGCAGCGCCGAATACATCGCCGGACTGATGGCGCGCGAGCCCGGCCTGAAACTGGTGCGCCTGAGCCGCAACTTCGGCAAGGAAGCCGCCATGACCGCCGGCCTGGAACACGCCACCGGCGCCGCCGTCATCCTGCTGGATGCCGACCTGCAGGACCCGCCCGAGCTGATTCCGGACATGGTGCGCGCCTGGCGCGAGGGCGCCGACGTGGTCGGCATGCGGCGCCGCAGCCGCGCCGGCGAGGGCTGGTTCAAGCGCGCCTCGGCCTACGCCTATTACCGCTTGTTGAGCCGGCTGAGCCGCGCCGCGATCCCGCCCGACACCGGCGACTTCCGCCTGATGAGCCGGCGCGCCGTCGATGCGCTGCTGCGGCTGCCCGAGCGTTGCCGCTACATGAAGGGTCTGTATGCCTGGGTCGGCATGCCGACCCGCGTCATCGACTACGACCGCGCCCCGCGCGCCGCCGGCGCCACCAAGTGGAACGTCTTCGCGCTGCTGCGGCTGGCGCTAGAAGGCATCACCTCGTTCTCGATCGCGCCGCTGCGCTGGGCCACGGTCGCGGGCGTGACCGCCGCGCTGCTGGGCGCCCTGTTCGGTATCATCATCATCTTCAAGACGCTGATCCATGGCGACGATGTCCAGGGCTACCCCTCGCTGATGGCCATGATCACGTTCCTGAGCGGCATCCAGCTGATCACCATCGGGCTGTTGGGCGAATACATGGGCAAGACCTACATGGAATCCAAGCAGCGCCCGGTCTATCTGGTGCGCGACGTACAACACAGCGCCGCGGCGGCCATGCCGCTGGCCGACACCGCCAAGGGTCCGCATGCGGTTAACTTCTAGGGGCCTGCTGCTGGGCCTGGGCGGCATCCTCGCGCTGCGCCTGCTGGCGATGGCGATGATGCCGTTCGCCGACACCTCCGAGCCGCGCTACGCCGAGATCGCCCGCCTGATGGCGACGACCGGCGACTGGATCACCCCATGGTTCGAGCCGGGCGAGCCGTTCTGGGGCAAGCCGCCGCTGGCCTTCTGGGCCCAGGCGCTGTCCATCCGGCTGTTTGGCCTGTCCGAGCTGGCGGTGCGCCTGCCGACGTGGCTGGCCATGCTGGGCGTGCTGGCGCTGGTCCACCGCTGCGCGCGCCAGTTGCGCGGCGAGCAGGCCGCGCGCTGGGCCACGCTGTTGTTCGCCACCATGCTGCTGCCGTACGCCAGCGCCGGCGCGGTGCTGACCGACGCCTTCCTGGCCCTGGGCATCACGCTGTCGATGGTGTCGTTCCTGCTGGCGCCGCGCGATCCGCGGCCGCTGTGGCGTTATGGCTTCTTCGTCGGCCTGGCCATCGGCCTGCTGTCCAAGGGCCCGCTGGCGCTGGTGCTGACCGCCGGCGCGATCGTGCCGTGGATGCTGTGGCACCGCAACGCGCGCGCGTCACTGCGGGCGCTGCCGTGGGCGGGCGGCATCGCCCTGACGCTGATGCTGGCGCTGCCCTGGTACATCGCGGCCGAACTGAAGACGCCGGGATTCCTGCGCTACTTCATCGTCGGCGAGCACATCCTGCGTTTCATCGATCCGGGCTGGGAAGGCGATCGCTACGGCTCGGCCCACCAACGCCCCTACGGCAGCATCTGGCTGGACTGGTTGATGGCGACCATGCCGTGGGGCGTGGCCTGGCTCGGCCTGCTGCTGTGGCCGCGGCGTGACGATCCGCTGCGCCGGCGCGTGGCGACGGCGGCGCGCGACCCCGACCTGACCTACCTGCTGGCCTGGGCGCTGGCCACGCCGGCATTCTTCACCCTGTCGGGCAACATCCTCTGGACCTACGTGCTGCCGGCGCTGCCGCCGGTGGCGCTGGCGCTCGGCATCCAGGCCGCGCAGTGGCGCGACGCGCGCCCGGGCCGCCTGATGCTGGCGGGCATGGCCTTGGCGCCCGCCGCCGCGCTGGCCCTGGCCCTGCTGGCCTGGATGCAGCCGGCGCACTACAAGACGGAAAAGCAGCTGGTGCAACGCGCCGAGGCCGCCATGCGGGCCGGCGACCGGCTCTATTTCGTCGGCAGCCGCCCGTTCTCCGCCCGCTACTATTCGCGCGACACGGCCGGCCTGGTGGACGGCCCGCAGGCCCTGGCCGCGGTGCTGCCGGCCGCCGGCCAGCGGGTATTCCTGGCGGTACGCAAGCGCGAGGCCACCACGCTACTGGCGACCTGGCGCGGACAGGTCACGCCGCTGTATTCGAGCCGGCGCTACACCTTGCTGCAGGTGGCGGGCGAGGGCGCCACGGCGCCCTGACGCCGGCGCCTTGCCGGTGCGTCAGCGCGCGCCGCGCAGGCGCATCAGGCTCAGGATCTCGAACAGGATCTGCGCGCCCGCATGGGCCGTATTGGCGGTGGCGTCGTACGACGGCGCCACTTCCACCAGGTCGCCGCCGACGATGTCCAGGCCGGCCAGCCCGCGCAGCATGGCCTGGGCCTCGCGCACGGTCACCCCGCCGACCTCCGGCGTACCGGTGCCGGGCGCGAACGCCGGATCCAGGCAATCGATGTCGAACGACACGTAGACCGGCGCGTCGCCGACCACGGCGCGCGCCTGGGCGATGATGGCCTCCACGCCCAGGCGCGGGATGTCCTCGGCGTGGATCACCGTCATGCCCGACTCGTACGAGAACTCCCACAGGTATTCGGCCGAGCCCCGGATGCCGATCTGGATGGTGCGAGTGGGGTCGAGCACGCCCTCCAGCACCGCCTGCCGGAATGGTCCGCCGTGATGGAAGCGGCTGCCGTCGAACGGCCCGCCGGTATCGCAATGCGCATCGAAATGCACCAGCGCCACCGGCCGCCGCGCGCCCAGCGCGCGCAGGATCGGCAGCGTCACGGAATGGTCGCCGCCGACCGACAGCGGCGTCACGCCCGCCGCCGCGATCCTGGCGTAGGCCGCGTGGATATCCTCGTGCGATTGCTCCAGGCTGTAGCGGCTGCGCATCGGCACGTCGCCGATATCGGCGACCCGCAGTTCGCGCACCGGCGCACATCGAAGCGCATGGTTGTACGGCCCCACCCGCTCGATGGCGCGCAACGCGCGCGGCCCGAAGCGGCAGCCGCTGCGATTGCTCGCGCCCAGGTCCATCGGCACGCCCAGCAACGCCACCTGCAGGTCGCCGAAGTCGGGCCGGTCCCAGTCGATCTGCCGCGCCGGCGCGTCCAGCAGGGTCGGCATGCCGGCATAGGGCGCGCTGCGCGTGCCGCTCTCGTCGATGACGTTGGCCGCCACGGCGCGAAAGTGCGGATCGTGGATGACAGCCTCGTTGGCTCCGCCGAACCGGGCGCGCAACGCGGCCAGCTTCTCGGGCGTGAAGGTCATGGAATGCTCCTGGAAGGGGTGTCGCCCTGGACAGGCGCGGCGGCCTGCCCCATCAGGCTGACGATGACAAAGCTGAGGACGCTGACGGCCAGGCTGGCGTAGATCGGCGTGTTGGCGGCCAGGCCGTCCTTGATCATGAAGCCGATCGCCGTGCCGCAGCCCAGCAGCATGCTGGCGATGGCGCCGGGCGTGGTGGCGCGGCGCCACCAGATGGCGCCCAGGATCGGCACCAGCATGCCGCCCATCAGCAGGTTGTAGGCGCAGGTCAGCGCATTGAGCACATCGTCGACCGCCAGCGCGATGCCGAGCGTGGCCAGGCCCACCAGCAGCGTCACCAGGCGATGGCTGCGCACGTGCGTGAAGCCGCGTCCGCCGCGCAGGGCCGGCAGCAGGTCTTCGGACAGCACCGTCGCCGACGCCAGCATCGCCGCGCTGGCCGTGGACATCATCGCCGCCAGCGCCGCCGCGATCACCAGGCCGCGGATGCCCTCCGGCAGCCCCGCCTGCACGATGGCCGCGAACGCGTTGTTGACGTTGTCCAGATCGGGCAGCAGCACCTTGGCCGTCATGCCGATCAATGCGCCCACCAGGCCGTAGACGATGCAGTACACGCCCGCCGCCGCGCCCGCCACCCGCGCCACCCGTTCGCTGCGGGCGGTGAACACGCGCTGCCAGATGTCCTGGCCGATCAGGATGCCGAAGAAATAGATCAGGAAGTACGTCAGCACCGTGGACCAGCCGATGGTGGCGAACTCGAAGCTGGACGCCGGCAGCCTGGCCACCAGCTGGTCCCAGCCGCCGACCCGCGACAGGCAGATCGGCAGCAGGATGAACATCAGGCCGACGGTCTTGATCAGGAACTGCACGATGTCCGTCAGCGTCAGCGACCACATGCCGCCCACCGCCGAATACACCACCACCACGCCGCCGCCCACCAGGATAGACAGCCAGAAGGGCAGGTCGAACAGCACCTGCATCACGGTGCCGATCGCGATCACCGAGGTGGCCGCCAGCATCAGCGCGTAGGCCATCATCACCAGCGCGCTGACGTGCTTGGTGCGCGCGCTGTAGCGGTATTCCAGGATCTGCGTCACGGTGAAGATGCGCAGCTTCAGCAGCGGCTTGGCCAGGAACACATTGAGCACGATGATGCCCAGGCCCAGCATGGCGCACAGCCAGAAGCCGGAAATGCCGTAGACGTAGCCCAGCCGCACCGTGCCGACCGTGCTGGCGCCGCCCAGGACGGTCGCCGCCATGGTGCCCATGTAGAAGCCCGGCCCCAGGTTGCGGCCCGCCACCAGGAAATCCTCGTGCGTCTTCGCCCGCCGCATGCCGTACCAGCCCAGCAGCAGCATGGCGGCCAGGTACAGCACCACGACGCCTATATCCAAAACCATGTCCTTCCCCTTGTGTCGCCGCGTGCGTCGCGAAGCGCGCACGCTGATTGACCGCCGCCGGCAAAACAACTATTTACGTAGAAGTGAATCCGGAAAACTCGCGGTTTCCAGCCCCGATCGGCGCGCTCGCCGCCGGCGGCGTCGGTGTCGATCCAAATCGTCAACTCCGGTGGAATAATAGGAATCCGCCGATCTTCCATCCATATCTGGTTCGGAAAATTCACATCGACGTCCATCAATGTTTAGTCGGTAGTTACCCTATGCTCTCGAACGTCTCCGACCTCGACCTGCGGCTGATCCGCGTCTTCCTCACCATCGTCGACGCCGGCGGCGTGTCGGCGGCGCAGGCGCTGCTGGGCGTGGGCCAGTCCACCATCAGCAGCCAGCTCGCCACGCTCGAAACGCGCCTTGGCTTCACCCTGTGCGAGCGCGGCCGCGGCGGCTTTCGCCTGAGCGCCAAGGGACAGCGATTCGACAAGCTGGCGCGTCGCGCGCTGGCCTCGCTGGACGACTTCAGCGCGCAGGCGCGCAACATGCATCGGCAACTGGTGGGCAACCTGACGCTGGGCCTGATCGGCAACGCCACCATGGCGCAGAACGCGCGCATCGGCCGCGCCATCGAGAAGTTCCGCCGGCGCGACGAGGCCGTGCGCCTGTCGGTGCTGATCCGCAGCCCGCGCGAACTGGAGGAACTGATCCTGAAGGACGAGATGCAGGTCGCCATCGGCTACTTCCTGCACCGGGTGCCGATGCTGGACTACACCGCGCTGTTCCAGGAACGCCAGATCGCCTACTGCGGCGCCACGCATCCGCTGGCGGCGCGCGCCGGCCGCGTCACCGAGCAGGACATCGCCGACGCCGACTGGACCTGGCGCACCTATCCATTGCCGGAGTCCTCGTTCGCCGGCCGGCCGCGCCACATCACCTCCGAAGCCGACAACATGGAGGCCGCGCTGATCCTGATCCTGTCGGGCGCGCACCTGGGCTACCTGCCCGAGCACTATGCGGCGCCTTACGTGGCCGCCGGCCTGCTGCACGCGCTGGACGCCGACACCTATCACTACGACGTCGAGATCAGCATGGTGGCGAAACGGCGCAGCCACCTGGACGACATCGCCGCGGCGTTTCTCGAAGACATGCGCGCGGCCCTGCTGGACGCGCCGGCCTCGCCGCCGTGATATACCTGTGCCGCGCGCGGCGGCCACGCCAGGCCCCGCGCGCCGCCTACCAGGAGCCCGCATGTCCACCACCGCCACCTTGAATGCCGCCGCCGCGGCGCCGCGCCGCATGACCGTCCCGGCCTTTCGCGCCCGCAAGCGCGCCGAGCCGCTGGTCATGCTCACCGCCTACACCGCGCGCATGGCCGAGCTGCTCGATCCCCACTGCGACGCGCTGCTGGTGGGCGACAGCCTGGCGCAGACCATCTACGGCCTGCCGTCCACCGTGCCGGTCACGCTCGACATGATGATCGCGCACGGCGCCGCCGTGGTGCGCGGCGCGCGCCAGGCGCTGGTGGTGGTCGACATGCCCTTCGGCAGCTACGAGGAAGGCCCGGAGCAGGCCTTCCGCTCGGCCGCGCGGGTCCTGAAGGAAACGGGCGCCAGCGCGGTCAAGCTGGAGGGCGGCCAGGCCATGGCGCCCGCCATCGCCTATCTGTCGGCGCGCGGCATTCCGGTCATGGCGCACATCGGCCTCACGCCGCAGGCCGTCAACATCCTCGGCGGCTACGGCGCGCGCGGCCGCGGCGACGCCGAGTACGCCCGCATCGCCGCCGACGCCGCGGCGGTGGCCGACGCCGGCGCCTTCGCGGTGGTGATCGAGGGCGTGGTCGAACCGCTGGCGCTGGCCATCACCGAAGCCATCGCCTGCCCCACCATCGGCATCGGCGCGTCGGCCGGCTGCGACGGCCAGGTGCTGGTGGTCGACGACATGCTCGGCATGTTCGACCGCACCGCCCGCTTCGTGAAGCGCTACGACACCCTGTCGGCCCGCATCCAGGACGCCGCCCGCGACTACGCCGCCGACGTGCGCGCGCGCCGTTTCCCGGAAGCGGAGCACCTGTACGGTTGACGGGCGATCCGGCCCCGTTCGCGTTTGTCGCTAGAATCAAGCCATGTCCGATCCCCGCGCCCGCCGCGCGCCCTTCCTTCGCCAGCCATGACCCCGCCCCGCCACGACACGCCCCAGCTGCAGGACGCGATCGCCGACGCGATCAGCACGGCCACGCGCGGCGCCGGCCGCGTCAACATCCTGGTCGCGGGCAAGACCGGCGTGGGCAAGAGCACGCTCATCAACGCGGTGTTCCGCGGCGACCTGGCCAAGACCGGCGCCGGCAAGCCGGTCACGCAGACCACGCAGGAATTCTCGCGGCCCGGCCATCCGCTCACCATCATCGACACCCGCGGCCTGGAGGTCGGCGACTACGCCCGCTCGCGCCAGCAGCTGGCCGACCTGATCCGCGAACGCGCCGTCTCGGAAGACCAGGACCGGCACCTGCACGTGGCCTGGCTCTGCATCCAGGACAGCAGCCACCGCGTCGAGGATGCCGAAATCGAGCTGTGCGCGCTGCTGGCCGATGCCGGCATCCCCGTCATCGGCGTGCTCACCAAGGCGCGCAAGAACAGCCCCTTCCTGGAACAGGCGCGCGCACTGCTGCCGCGCGCGCGCCAGGTGGTGGCGGTGCGCGCGCTGCCCGAACGCATCGAGGAACTGGATGCGGACCTGCCGCCGATGGGGCTGGACGCGCTGATCGAGGCGACCGCCGCCTTCATCCCCGAATCGCAGCAGCGCGCCTACGCCAACGCGCTCTCGACCCGCAACCAGACGGCCCTGGAAGTAAAAAAAAAGCGGGCTGAAATAGAGGTCAACGTCGCCGCCGGCCTGGCCGCGTCGGCCGCCGCCGCGCCGATTCCGTTCTCCGACGCCGTCGCGCTGGTGCCGATCCAGGTCGGCATGATCGCCAAGATCGGCATCACCTTCGGCATGGAACTGAACACCGCCGCCATCAGCACGCTGGTCACGTCCACGCTGGGCGCGTCCGCGGCCACGCTGGTCGGACGCTCGGTGGTGTCGGGCCTGCTGAAGTTCATTCCCGGCGCCGGCAGCGCGATCGGCGGCACCATCGCCGCCACCACCGCCGGCGCCATCACCAAACTGCTGGGCAACGCCTACATCGCGGTGTTGTACGACTTCTGCCAGAAGCATCCCGGCCAGGATCTCGACATCCCCATGATCACGCAGGCCCTCAAGCAACGCATGAAACCCTGAGCCTGTTACCCAACGCAAAGATCGGACTTAATGCGTCAAGATCGGCAAGGATCGGCTTTTCCGCGCATTGCCGGTAAATAATCGCGTCGGCACGACGTAAACGTAGTGCCGCGAATCCCGCAACGCCTGCCCACTCCCAATGATCATCGACCATTCCGACGTCATGTATCGGCACCTCGTGCAAGGTGTCGTTGACTACGCTATCTACATGTTGAACCCCGACGGCACCGTCGCTAACTGGAACGCCGGCGCCGAGCGCGCCAAGGGGTATACGCGGGACGAAATCGTGGGGCGGCATTTTTCCTGCTTCTACAGCCCCGCCGACCAGGCCTCGGGCCTGCCGGGGCGCGGCCTGAGCATCGCCCGCGAACAGGGCCGCTTCGAGGCCGAGGGCTGGCGCGTCCGCAAGGACGGCACGCCGTTCTGGGCCCACGTGGTGATCGACGCCATCCACGACGACGCCGGCGCGCTCATCGGCTACGCCAAGATCACGCGCGACTGCACCGAGCGCCGCGAACGCGAGCTGCAGGTGCTGCACGCCAAGGAACTGGCCGAGCGCTACAACAGCGAGCTGACCTCGCTGTCGAGCTTCCTGGAAGCCGTGGTCTCGCACATCCCGTCCTGCGTGCTGGTGCTGGACGCCGTGTCGCGCCGCATCCTGCTGGCCAACCGGCAGACCGAAAACGTTTTCGGCGCGCGCCGCGAGCAGATGCAGGGCCAGACCATGCAGCAATGCCTGCCGCCCGCCGTCCATGAATTCTTCGAGCGCCTGACCAACGACGCCCTGCGTTCCGACGGCGCGCTGCGCGAGGCCGGGCAGGAAGAAGTCATCACCGAGCGCGGCCCGCGCACGCTGCGCAGCAAGACGCTGGTGTTCCACAGCAGCGATCCGCGTTCGCGCTACGTGCTGCTGATCGCCGACGACATCACCGACGAGAACGCGGCCCAGGCCCAGGTGCGCTACATGGCGCACCACGACACCCTCACCGGCATTCCCAACCGCCGCCTGTTCCGCGAGCGCCTGCTCAAGGCGCTGTCGCCCGAGGGCCGCGAGCGCAGCGCCGCGGTGCTGTGCCTGGACCTGGACAACTTCAAGAGCGTCAACGACACGCTCGGCCACCAGTACGGCGACGAGCTGCTGCGCCAGCTGGCCCGGCGCCTGGCCAAGAACCTGCGCGAGCAGGACACGCTGGCGCGCCTGGGCGGCGACGAATTCGCCGTGGTGCTGCCCGGCATCGAAAAGACCGACGACCTGCGCCAAATGGCGCAGCGCCTGATCGACGCGGTGCGCGAGCCGTTCCAGGTCGACGGCCACACCGTGCCGGTCAGCGTCAGCATCGGCATCGCCCGGGCCACCGCGCAGGAAGCCGGCGCCGACCACCTGCTGCGCTACGCCGACATGGCGCTGTACGAAGCCAAGCGCAATGGCCGCAACTGCCTGGCGTTCTTCAAGCCCGAAATGGAAGCGGCCGCGCTCAAGCGCCACGAAATGGAGATGGACCTGCGCCAGGCGATCCTGTCGCAGCAGCTGCAGCTGTACTACCAGCCCATCAAGGATGTCACCCACGTCCGCACGGTGGGGCGCGAGGCGCTGATGCGCTGGCAGCATCCGGTCAAGGGCCTCATCATGCCCAACGACTTCATCCCGATCGCCGAAGAGACCGGGCTGATCCACGAGCTGGGCGCCTTCACCCTGCACGAAGCCTGCCGCGAAGCCATGACCTGGGACGCGCACGAAACCGTGGCGGTGAACCTGTCGGCCACGCAGTTCACCAACAATGCGCTGGTCTCGCTGGTGGAATCGGCCCTGGCCACCTCCGGCCTGCCGGCGCGGCGGCTGGAGCTGGAGATCACCGAATCGGTGCTGCTGGCCAATTCGGAGGCCAACCTGACCACGCTCAACCGGCTCAAGCAGCTGGGCGTGAAAGTGGCGCTGGACGATTTCGGCACCGGCTATTCATCGCTGGGCTATCTGCGCACCTTCGAGTTCGACAAGATCAAGATCGACAAGTCCTTCACGCAGGACGTCGAATCGAGCAAGGAAGCGCTGGCCATCATCCGCGCCATCAACGGCATCGGCCGCAGCCTCGACATCCCCACCACCGCCGAGGGCGTGGAGACGGCGGCCCAGCTGGAAAGGCTGACGCAGGAAGGCTGCTCGCACTTCCAGGGCTTCCTGCTGGGGCGGCCGATCTCGCACGAGCCGCCGCAGCCCGAATAGGCCACGGCGCCCGCGGCGCGCGTCAGTCCTTGAGCAGCGCCTGGTTGGCGCGGGCCGCGGCCTGCGCGGCGGCCTGGCGGCCGCGCACGAGTTCAAACAGGTTCTTCGGATCGGCCAGGCGCGGCGCCACTTCCACCCGGGTGCCGATGCCGTGCTTGACCGCGCTGTCGCGCAGCCAGCGCAGCGCCGAGAAGTCCTCGAGCGCGAAACCGACGGAGTCGAACACGGTGATGTCGCGATCGCCCTGGCGGCCGGCGCTCTGGCCGGTCAGCACGCGCCACAACTCGGTCACGGCGAAATCGGCGGGCATCTGCTGCAGGTCGCCCTCGATGCGCGTCTGCGGCTCGTATTCGACGAACACCGGCCCGGCGCGCAGCACGTCGGCGTGCAGTTCGGTCTTGCCGGGGCAATCGCCGCCCACGGCGTTGATGTGCATGCCCGGCTCGATCATGTCGGCGGTCAGGATGGTGGCGTAGGCCTTGTCGGCCGTCACCGTGGTCACGATGTCGACGCCCTTGGCGGCCGCGGCGGTGCTGTCGAAGCGTCGCAGGCGCAGGCCGGGCACGCCGGCCAGGTTGCGCTCGAGCTTGTCGGTGGCGGCCGGATCGACGTCGTACAGATGCAGCGTGTCGATGCCCAGGATGTGATGGAACGCCAGCGCCTGGAATTCGCTTTGCGCGCCGTTGCCGATCAGCGCCATGCTGCGCGAGCCCGGACGGGCCAGGGCGCGGGCGGCCAGCGCCGAGGTGGCGGCGGTGCGCAGCGCGGTGGTCAGCGTCAGTTCGCTGATCAGCAGCGGCTCGCCGGTGTTGACCTGCGCCAGCGCGCCAAAGGCCATCACGGTGCTCAGGCCCGCCGCCGGATTGCCGGGATGGCCGTTGACGTACTTGAAGCTGTAGAGATCGCTGTCGGCGGTGGGCATCAGCTCGATCACGCCGGTCGTCGAATGGTTGGCGACGCGCGCGCTCTTGTCGAACTCCTGCCAGCGCAGGAAATCGGCCAGCAGATAGTCCAGCAGGTCTTCGAATACCTTGCGCGGGCCCTGCGCGGCCACGATCTTCGCGACGTCGGTGGTGGTGAGCAGTGTCGTCATTATTTTCCCCTGATGTTTCGGTACAGAAATTCTGTCCGATGCCCAGGTCAATGCCTAGCGCCCACTTTCCACACAAAATGCTAGGAACCTGCCATTCTGGCAACGGCCGATGCCACTTGTCGCAATCCGGCCGCGGCGCTGCTGGTAATCCCTGATATGCCGCGAACTGCGCCTAACCCGCGTCACTCGCGCGCAACTCCGCCGGCAGATGCTCGCGCATGATCTCGATGAAACGGCGCAACCGCGGCGGTTGCAATCGCGACGGCGCGTAGACCAGGTAGACGGGCAAGGGCGGGGCGAACCAGTCCGGCGCCAGTTGCACCAGCCGGCCGCTGGCCAAGTCATCGCGCAGCGCCCAGTCCGACGCGATGCCCACGCCCAGGCCTTGCAGCGCCGCCTTGCGCATCGCGTACAGGCCGTCGGTGGACAGGCGCGGCACGATGTCGATGCACACCACCTCGCCGGTCCGGACGTGCGTCAGGCTGACTTCGTTGCGGTAGAACGTGCGCAGCGCCAGCCACGGCAAGGCCGCCAGCTCGGACGGATGCCGGGGCAGGGGCCCGCCGCCCAGCAGCGACGGCGCCGCCATGACGCTGCGCGGCACCTCGCCCAGCTTGACCGCGACCACCGACGGATCCTGCACCGGCCCGACCTTGATCGCGCAATCGATGTTCTCGGCGATGAAATCCGGCACCCGGTCATGCAGCAGCCACTCCACCCGCATGCGCGGATACAGGCGCAGGTAATGCGCCAGCGCATCCATGAACTGGTTCTGGCCGAAAGCGTGCGGCGCCACCACCCGCAACGACCCGGCCAGGTCCTCGCCGGCGCCGCTGACCTCGCTCTCGAGCGACTGCCAGGTGGTCGTCAATTCCCGGGCGCGCTCGTAACAGCGCTGGCCATCCTCGGTCAGCCGGATGGCATGGGTCGAGCGCTGCAGCAGCCGCACCCCCAGCGTGCGCTCCAGCAGTTGCAGCCGGCGGCTGATCGTCGGCTGCGTCGCCCCCAGCTGCAAGGCGGCCGCCGACAGGCTGCCAGCCTCCACGATACGTATGAAGGTCTCCAGCAACAGCAGGCGGTCGGTGCCGGTCGCGAGGGGCAGGGCGGGCTTGGTCATACACCCATCGTATAACGGATCTACCCAGCGGACGGCTACCCACGGCCCGGGCGGACGCTCAGAATCTGCGCCGTGCCCTCTTCGCGGCCTCTTTCCTGAACGGAACCCCATCATGTCCTCCGATACCCGGGCGCATCCCGCGCCCGCCACCCAAGACCCGTCCGCCGGACTGGTCCTGCTGCTCGCCATGGGCGCCGGCCTGGCCGTTGCGTCCCTGTATTACAACCAGCCGATGCTCGGCATCCTGGGCGCGGACCTGCACGCCAGCGCCAGCCAGCTCGGCTGGATCCCGACGCTGACCCAGCTGGGCTACGCGTTCGGCATCCTGTTGCTGGCGCCGCTGGGCGACCGCTACGACCGCAAGCGCATCGTCCTGATCAAGGCCTGCGCCCTTGCCGCGGCCTTGCTGCTGGCCGCCGTCGCCCCCGCCATCGGCGTGCTGCTGGCCGCCAGTTTCGCCATCGGCCTGTCCGCCACCCTGGCGCAGGACATCGTGCCCGCCGCCGCCACGCTGGCGCCGCCCGCGCATCGCGGCCGCATCGTCGGCACGGTGATGACCGGCCTGCTGCTGGGCATCCTGCTGTCGCGCGTCATCAGCGGCTTCGTCGCCGAACAGCTCGGCTGGCGCACCATGTTCCTGGCCGCCGCGGTGTCGATCGTGGCGCTGGGCGCGGCCCTGTGGCGCGGCCTGCCCGCGTTCGCGCCGACCTCGCGGCTGCCCTACGCCGAACTGCTGCGCTCGCTGCCCCGCCTGTGGCGCCAGCACGGCGAACTGCGCCGCGCCGCGACCGCGCAAGGCCTGCTGTCGCTGGGCTTCAGCGCCTTCTGGTCGACCCTGGCGGTCATGCTGCACGAAGCGCCGTTCCACCTCGGCGCGGCGGCGGCCGGCGCCTTCGGCCTGGCCGGCGCCGCTGGCGCCCTGGCGGCGCCGCTGGCCGGCCGCTACGCCGACCGGCGCGGCCCCAACGCCGTCAGCCGCCTGGGCGCCGCGCTGACCGCGGTGTCGTTCGCCACCATGGCGCTGCTGCCGCTGCTGTCGGCCCAATCCGGCCTGTGGCTGATCGCCGCCAGCGCCATCGGCTTCGACCTGGGCATCCAGGTGGCGCTGATCGCGCACCAGAGCATCGTCTACGGCATCGACCCCGCCGCGCGCAGCCGGCTCAACGCGGTGCTGATGGTCAGCGTCTTCATCGGCATGGCCGCGGGCGGCGCGCTCGGCAGCCTGGCGTTGGCGCACTGGGGCTGGATCGGCGTGACCGCGGTGGCCACGGCGGCGGCGCTCGGCGCCCTGGCCCTGCGCGTCTGGCCGGCCCGGCGCCGCGTGGCGCAGAGCGCGAACTGCGCGGCCTGATCGGACGGCCCACGCCAGCGGGCGCCGAATGCGACACAGCCCTCGAACCGTGGCAACGGTTCGAGGGCTGTGCGACCCGATGCGAGCGTCGGGGACTTACTGCGCGGCGTAGCGCGGCGAACGCGGGCCGTACAGGATGCCGCCCGGCGTGCCGGCGCTGAGCAGCATGTTGTTGGTCATGCCCGCCACGCCGAAGCTGCGGTCGGACAGCGTGTTGACCACCTGGTCCACCACTGCCTGCACCAGCATGCCGATCAGGCCGCCGCCGCCATTGCTGGCCTGCACCACCTGCTTGCTGCCATCCCACAGCTTGGCGCCGGTGCGCAGATCAACCAGCGCGGCGTCGATGGAAACGGTGATCGAGCTGGAAAGCACGGCGTAGCTCGAGCCGTACTGCTTGACGGTCATGTACAACGCGGCGTCGGCGCCGAAAATCTCGCGCAGCCGGGGCGCCGGCAGTTCATGGATTTCATCCGCGCTGGTCAGGCCGTTCTGCTTGAACGTCTCTTCCATCACCGCCACCGGGATCACGTAGTAACCCGATTCCGCCAGCGGCAGGGTGGCCTGCGACAGCACCGCGGCGGTCGCGGCCACGTCCACCGAGGTATTGAGCGGCGGCAGCACCAGGATCGACGCCGGCTTGCTTTCGCGGAAGGCGGCGTAGTCCACATTGCGTTGCGGCGCGGCGCAACCGGCCAGCAGGGCCACCAGCGCCAGAACGGCGATACGGAGGGTCGTGGTCATGTCAGGCTCCCTTCTTGGATGGTTGCGCGGGCGCGGCCTGGCCAGCCGGCGCCTCGGGCTTTGCCGCCTCGGGCTGAGTGGCCTGCGGCGCGTTTTCCGCGGTCTTGCTGGCATTGCGCAGCAGGAAGTCCATGAACGGCTTGGCCTCCGGGAAGGCCGCCTTTTCGCCTTCCAGCTGTTCCACGCCCTTGGCGCCTTCACCCATCTTCAGGTACAGCATGCCGAGATGCGCGCGGAAGCCCGGCGGCAGTTCCGCGTTGGTCGCCCGCGCGGTTTCGATGTTCTTTTCCATCGCCAGCGTCTGCGCCGCGTGGTCGGCGCCGTCGTCCTTGAGGTAGGCGTAGACCGAGGGCTGGTACGACTGCCAGCTGTACATGCTCTTGGGTTGCGCGCACGCGCTCAGCGCGCCCGCCAGGGCGGCCACCGCCAGGATGCGACCGGCGCGCCCGAGCGCGACCGGGCGACCCTTCGCCAGATTGTTCAACATGGGACGTCCTCTCACTGTTGGGCGGGCTGCCAGGCGCCCTGTTCGATACCGTCGACCAGGCGGTCGACCGCTTCGCGGATCGCCAGATCCAGCACCTTGCCGTTCAGCGTCGAGTCGTAGCCGGCGGTGCCGCCGAAGCCGATGACTTCACGGTTGGACAGGCTGTATTCGCCGGCGCCGGACGCGGAATACACCACTTCGGACGTCGTCACGTCGACCACGTTGAGGTCGACCTTGGCGTAGGCCACCTGTTCCTTGCCGCGGCCGAGAATGCCGAACAGCTGCTGGTCGCCCGTCACCTTGCGGCCGAAGGCGGTCACGTCGCCCGTCACCACGTAGCGCGCGCCCTTGATCTGGCTGGCCTTCTTGTTGAACGCCGCTTCCTGGGCGATCTCGGAGAGGTTCTCGCGGTCCATCACCTGGAACCGGCCGCTGCGCTGCAGATGGCTGACGAGAATGGTCTTGGCCTGGCCGCCCAGACGGTCCACGCCGTCGGAGAACACGCCACGCAGGTAGTTGGTGCGGTTGTCGAACTTGCCCACCGAAATCGGGCTGCGCACGCCTTGATAGGGCTTGCTGGCCGCTGCCACGGCGGGGACCGCCACGGACTGGGAGCGTTCGGTGGCGCAACCCGCGACCACCAGCGACAACATCGTTACCGCGCCAAGCTGTACAGCCTTCTTCAACATGCCACTCTCCTGCAAGCCCGCGCCAAACCCCGCCGGGCGTCGATTGAAAGAAAGAAATCCGGCAGCGAGTATATACAATTGAATACATAGGTCATATTTGGAAGTGACGGATCGAAATGCGGTATTTCGCATTAATGCCCGTAACTCCGGCGATTGATGGCCTATGACGGCGCTTCTACATGTCCTATTTTTGACATACCGTATTACGGCACTTTTTATCAGGACAAAAATAGCGCTTCCCTGGAAATAACATTTCCAAATGAAACCATTTAGAGGGAAGAAAAGGCAGGATGCGGCGGCGCCCGGCCGGGGCGCCGCGATGGGCCGGACGAACGCCGGCCCGGCGGGGCGTCAGTGCTGGGTGTCGGGTTCGGGCTGGTTGATCTGCGAGGCGTCGATGATCTCCGCCACCAGCACCGGGCCCAGGCCTTGCAGGTAGTACTCGGCTTCCTGCGGCTCGCGCAGCTTCATGTAGCGGTTTTCGCCGATCTGCATGGTATGCCCGGCGGCCAGTTCGGCGCCGCTGTCGAGCATGTAGGCCATGATGTTGTTGAACATGCCGGAATACTCCTCGCCCTGGTGGTGGCCGTCGGCCAGCACGGCGAAATCGGGCAGGTCGAAGGCGTCGCCGCCGTAGGTGCGCATCCACACGCCCTGCACGCCTTCGACCTCGTATTTCACGAAGCCGCAATACAGCATAGTCAGCGGCAATGAGCGCAGCACCTCCAGGCTTTCGTCGCCCAGCGAATCGTCGGTGAAGACGCCGGCCGGCAGCGAGGTGTGCGCATGCTCGTTCAGCACCGCGATCGCGTTGAAGCGGCCCAACGCGCCGGCCACCGCGGCCATCGCCACGTATTGCTCCAGCGGATCCTCGTCGAAGCCGGCGTAATACAGCAGCACGTGGCTGACGTGGGCGCGCACCTGTTCCTTGACCTGCGCCGGGTAGTGCGCCGGCGCCACGCAGACTTCCAGGGCATCGTGCGGCAACGGCGCGTCGAATCCCACCAGGCGCACCACGTGCTTGCCCCAGCCGACCATGCCCAGCAGCTGCGGCATGTCCGGCTCGATCTCGGCGCGCGCCTGGCGCGTCTCCGGGTGATAGGCGCGCAAGGCCGCCGCCAACGCATCGGCCTTCACGGCCAGCGGCGCCGCGAACACGACCTGCAGGCTCAACGGATTGTCGATATCGGGATTGGCCGTCAAGGCCGCGGTCTCGCCCGGTGAATCGGAGCGGCCGAAAAAGCGGGAGAAGATACTCATGGTCGGGAGCCTGCCTGTCGGGGGAAAGCGGGGATGCTATCAAGCCCTCGCGACACGTTGGCCGGCCAGTTGCAACAAAAGCCCGCCGCCCGCAACCAGATGTTGGACGGCCGCGCCGTCAGCCGGCCATGGCGCTACTTCAATTCCCGCGTCGCCCCGATCACGCGCAGGGTCGGCATCAGCTGGCGCCAGGCGTCCTTGGCGATGGCGGCCGGCCGCTTCAGGTCGGCCGCCGCCGGATCGTCCAGCAGATCGCCCTTGCAGGCGAACACGATGCTGTTGGTCATGTCGTCGTCCACCACTTCGAACATCGCGCTGCCGAACGCGGCCCGCACCCGGTCCAGGTACTCGTGGTGAAGCGGATGATTCACATGGAAGTTGATCACCAGGATGCCGTCGTCGCGCAGCGCGCGGTGGCAGTCGGCGTAGAAGTCCGCCGAGCACAGCGCGTCCGGAATCCCGGCATCGTCGAAACCGTCGAGCAGCAGCACGTCGGCGGCCTCGCGCAGGCCACGCACGTGATCGGCGCCATCGGCCCGCACCACCCGGAAGCGGTCGCTGTCGGACGGCACCATGAACGCCTCGCGCAGCGCGATCACCGCCGGATCGATCTCGACCACCTCGATGCGCGAGCGCGCCAGGTAGCGATGGCAGAACTTGGCCAGCGAACCGCCGCCCAACCCCACCATCAGGATATCGGCGGGCTCCGGCGCGAACAGCACGAACCCCATCATCATCCGCGTGTATTCGAGGTCGAGCGCGTCCGGGTTGAGCGTCGACATGCGGCTCTGGATCACCTTTTCGGAAAAGTGCAGGGTGCGCGTGGTGCCGGCGGCCTGCACGTAGGGCTGGGCGGCGCCGGGCGCCACCGGCGCGCTGGACAGGGACAGGGAGGAATCACGGGCGGACATGGGGCAGAAGATACCACCGCCGCATGGCCACGGCGTGTTCTCGGACCGATTCCCGCCTCCCTCCGGTTAAAGAATGCGTGCCGGACTGCCGTACATGTCGTGTCACCTCGCCATCGCGGGCAGCGGCCGCCCGGCCCGTCCCCGATGCCACGTGTCCCGCCTTACCGGAATCTCCCATGCAGCCCTTGGCCACCGACAGCGTCCTTCCCCCCGCCGCCCCCACGGGCAACGATCCACGCGCCGCCAGACGCGACGCCGACGCCGATACCAAGGCGCAGGACCCGGAGACCGCGACCAGCGATCGCCCAGTCTCGGTCCGCGTGGTGCTGAGCGACGACGCCCTGGAACGCGCCGCCAAGGCGCGCAAGGCCATCTCGCAGCTCGCCGTCGATGCGGCCCAGTCGCGCCAGGACTTCGCCCGTTCCCGCGTCTCGCAGATCAAGCAGCGCATCGAGATGCTCAAGAAAATGCTGATGTTCCTGGGCAAGGCAGCAGCCAAATCCATCCTGCAGGAACTGCGCCAGCTGTCCGGCGAACTCGGCCAGGCCGCCGCGGCGCGCGCCGTGGCGGCCTATGCGGCCGCCAGCGACACCGCCGTCGCGACCGCCGCCGACACGGCCGACGCGGCGGATCCCGCCCCCGCGGCGCAAGGCGCGACCCCGGCGCCGCGCGACGCCGCCAAGGGCGTCTCGGTACCCGGCGAGCAAGACAAACCCGACGGCGCCAGCGGCGAGGACGACAAGTCGACGTCCGCCGCCGACTCCCGCCAGGAACGGCAGGTCGAGCAGAAACGCCGCCAGGACGATGCCCAGGCGGTGCGCGACGCCATCCGCGCCATGAAGGAACTGCTCGCCATGCTCAAGAGCAAGCTGCGCATGCAGGACAAGGCCACCCAGAAACAGGTCGCCGAGGTGCAGGACGCCCTGGCCGACGCCGAAAAGACGGCGCACGCGATCGAAGGCGGCGGCGCAATGAGCGGTCTGGACAGTGGCGGCCTGGGCGCCGCCAGCATGGATGCCGGCGGCGCCATGACGGCGTCGGCCTGACCCGGCGGCGTCTTGCCGCCATTCACGGCCCCGGGGTTTCACCCCGGCGCCGCGCGGCTCGCGGGAAGCGGCATATGATGACGCTCCGTCCCTCTTGTCACGGCCGTTGCCGCCCTCCGCGATGTCCTTCATCCGCCCGTTCCTGCTCGTCCTGCTGGCCCTGCCGCTCCCGGCCATCGCCCAGGCCGACATCGAAGACGCCGCCGCACAGGCCCGCGCGACCTTGAAGCAACAGGCCCTGGAGCCCGAATGGATAGACGAGTGCTTCCTCGCCAGCAATCCCTTTCGCTACTGCATCTACCTCGACAAACAAGCCGGCGGATTCCGTGTCGCCGACGTGCAATTGCGCGAGCCCTACCAGGTCTACCTGTTCGACAACGGGCCTGACTATCCGCAGGACGGGCGCTACCGCATCCGCCTGAACGGCAAGATCGGCTATGCCGACGAGGAAACGGGCGCCATCGTCGTCGCCCCGGTCTACGACTGCGCCTTTCCGTTCAAGGACGGCAAGGCCAGCGTGGGCCATGGCTGCAAGAATGAAAGCGATGGCGAGCATCGCTGGTGGTCGGGCGGAGACTGGCAATCGATCGACCGGCAGGGCAAGGTCATTAACTAGCCGGCGGCGCGAACGCACGCGCCGTCGACCCTCACGCCAACCCCAGGTTGCCCGCGAACGTCGTGCTGGCATATGCGCGCCGCGCCAACCCCAGCGCCGCCAGCCGCGGCACCACCGCCTCCAGGAACAGGTCCAGCGACTGCATCGCGCCGCCCGGCAGGGCGATGAAGCCGTCTGCCGCCCCGGCGTCGGCACGCTGGCGGATCGCATCGACCGCATCGTCGACGGTGCCGACCACCGTCCAATGCGCCGACGCGCTGGCCTCGGGCCGCGCCAGCAATTCGCGCAGACAGGGTTGCTCGCGTTCGATCAGACGACGCAGCAACTGGGCATGCGTCGGGCTGCGCAACCCCTTCTGCGGCTGCCCCAGCATGCGCGCCGTAATGGGCGCCGCCGGATCAAGGTGCTCGACGTCCAGGCCGAGCGCCTGCCCGATGTAATGGCGCTTGCGCGACGCATCCTGGCCCGCGTGGGTCGCCTCATGGAGCGCCCGGGCCTGCGCCCGGGTGGGCGCCAGGTACAAGCTCAGGCCGGGCAGCATCCGTATCGCGGCCGGCTCGCGGCCATAGGCGGCCACGCGCCGCCGCAGGTCCTGCCGCAAGGCCTGGCCGCAAGCCACGTCGGGCGTTGCGGCAAACACCGCGTCGGCCACCCGGGCGGCGAAATCCCGCCCCCAGTCCGAGGCGCCCGCCTGGAACAGGGGAATGCGGCCGCCGGCGCGGGCGGGCACATTCAACGGCCCCTGCACACTGAAATACTCGCCGCGATGCGCGATCGGGCCAATGCGGGCCAGATCGGCGTACCGCCCGGATGTCCGGTCCGCCAGCACCGCGTCCTGCGGATAGCTGCGCCACAGCGCCTGCACCACCTCGGTGAACTCCAACGCCTTGCGATAGCGCTGCGCCGACGGCGGCAGCGGCGCATCGCCAAAGTTCTGGCTGCCGTCGAGCGCCGTGACGATGTTCCAGCCCGCGCGGCCATCGCTGATCCAATCGAGCGATTGCAATTGCCGCGCCACCACGTAGGGAGGATTGAACGAGGTGGCGGCGGTCGTCACCAGGCCGATGTGCCGCGTGTCCCGCGCCAGCGCAGCCAACAACAGCGCCGGGTCGAGGCTGCTGAAACCCGGGCCTTGCGCCAGCGCCGGCAGGTCCAAAAACAACGCATCGGGGCGGAACACGAAGTCCAGGCAGGCGTCCTCCGCGCGCTGCGCGACACGACGGTAGAAATCCAGGTCGCACAAGCGCTCGACCTGGCTGTCCGGCCGCCGCCATGCCGAGGCGGACAGCCACGTGGCGGCCAGGGACAATCCGATGCACAAGGGGGATGACTGCATGACGCGGAACTCCTTGAAATACGCATTCAATCGCCAGCGGCGCTGGCAATGGGCACGACCAGGGGCGTGCCGGACACGGGATCGGCCATCACCACGCAGCGGATGCCGAACAGGCGCTGCACCCGCTGCGGCGTGAGGACGTCGACCGGCGGCCCGCAGGCCTCGACCTTGCCGTCGCGCAGCGCGATGATGTGATCGGCATAGCGCGCCGCCTGGTTCAGG
>NZ_CYTY01000025.1:18413-24963 GCF_001298995.1 Achromobacter sp. 2789STDY5608615 | reverse complement strand
CTGGTGCGGATAACGGCCGCGCGCGACCAGCTCTTGTACCTGGATGCCATCCGGCGCTTGCGGCGCCTGGGGCAGAAGGCTCAACCGGGCCGCCAGTTCGCGCGCGCCATACCGCTGCAGCGCCTTGCCCTCGAGTTCCACCCGGCCCGCCTGGGGCGCCAGCAGGCGGGCCAATCCGCGCAGCAGCGTCGACTTGCCACAGCCGTTGGGCCCCAGGATGACGGTGATGCGTCCGGCGGGAATATCCAGGTCCAGGTCCTGGCACACGGGCGACAGCTCATGCGACAGCGTGAGTCCGCGCGCGCGCAACACGACATCGGAGGGCGGAGGTGGAGGGCAGTCGCGCATGCAGGCTTTTCGCAATCGGATTGTGTCAGCGGGGGCCGCGGCGCAGCAGCAGCCAGATCAGGTAAAGCCCCCCCAGCAAGCCGGTCAGCTTGCCGATGGGCAGATTCAATTGCCACGGATGCCGCTGGCCCAGCACGTCAGCGCCGATCACCAGGCAGGCGCCCATGGCGGCCGAGCCGATGATCGAGGGGCCCGCGCCGCCCAGCAGGCGCCGGGCCAGTTGCGGCGCGGCCAGCGCGATGAAGGCGATCGGCCCGGCCGCGCCCGTGGCCAGCGACGCCAGCATCACCGCACAGAAGAACATCGTCAGCCGTACCCGCGCCACCGGCACGCCCAGCTGCGTGGCCAGGTCATCGCCCATTTCCAGCAGGGCCAGGCGCCGCGCCGACGCGCACGCCAGCGGCAGGCACAGCGCAATGGCGCCTCCCGCCAGCCAGGCATGCGTCCAGGTGCGCGCATTGAGGGAACCGGACAACCAGAGATTCGCCAACAGCGCATGATCCAGGTCGCCCTTGACCAGCAACAGGCCGTTCACGGCATGCAGCATCGCGCCCACGCCGATGCCGACCAGCACCAGCCGGCGCGCGCTCATTCCGCCACGGCGATAGGCCAGCAGCCAGACCATGGCGGCGGTCAGCAGGCCGCCGAGGGCCGCGCCTCCCGCCGCGCCGATCACGGACGGGCCATACAGGATGATGTGCAGCAAGGCGCCGGAAGCCGCGCCCGTGGTGAAGCCGATGAGATCGGGGGACCCCAGCGGATTGCGCGACAGCGACTGGAACACCGCCCCCGATACGCCGAGCGCGGCGCCTACGAACAGGCCGGTCAACACGCGTGGCAGGCGAAAGCCCAGGATCAGTTGCTCGCCGGACGTCGCCGGCGGGCCGCCGGCCAGCATGTCGAGCATGCGGCCCAGCGACAGCCCGCCACTGCCCGTCCCCAGCGCGACCAGCGCCAGGATCCCGGCCGACAGCAGCAACGCCAGGCCGGCCAGCGCGACGCGCGGCGCCGCGCCGGCCACGCGCGGCCGCCACCAAGCCATCGAATGGATCGCGTCGCGCATGTCAGCCCATCCCGGCACGGCGCGCCAGCGCCACGAACAGCGGCCCGCCCAGCACTGCCGCCATGATCCCGGCGCTGATCTCGTCCGGCGCCGCGATCACGCGGCCCAGGGTATCCGCGGCCAGCAGCAGGCAGGCGCCCACCAGCGCGGCGCAGGGGATCACGCGCCGATGTCCGGGGCCACAGACATGGCGCGCCACGTGGGGCGCGGCCAACCCGATGAAGGCGAGCGGACCGGCGGCGGCAGTGGCTGCGCCGGCCAGCAGCACGATGACGACGGCGGTCCCGATCCAGACCAGGCGCGGCCGCGCGCCCAGGGACTTGCCAAGGTCCTGTCCCAGCGCCAGCGCATCCAGCGCGCGCGCCAACGCCAACGCGCCCACCGCGCCCAGCGCCACGGCCGGCAGCACGGCCACCAGCACCTGGCCCGAACGCCCCTGCAACGAACCGACCACCCAATGGCGGAACTGATCGAAGACCCGCTCCTCGCTGTTGAGGGTGATGAGCTGCGTGACGGCCAGCAGGATCGCCGATATCGCCGCGCCGGCCAGAACCAGCCGCAGCGGATCGTGCGCGCGATGCAGCCCGCCGATCGCATAGACCAGCGCGCCGGCCGCCGCCGCGCCGGCAAAACCCGCCATCACCTGCCCCGCCGGCCCGTGCGCGGCGCCCAGCGCCATGGCGGCGGCGATCGCCGCCGCCGCGCCCGCATTGACGCCCAGCAGACCGGGATCGGCCAATGGATTGCGCGTCAGGGTCTGCATCAGCGCCCCGGCGACGCCGAGCGCCCCGCCCGCGACCAGCGCCAGCACGGTACGTGGCAAGCGCAGATGGCGCAGCAGCAGATGCTCGTTGTCGCCCGCATCGAAGGCGGTGAGCGCGTGCTCCACCGTCGCCAGCGACAACGGCCGCGCGCCCGCCATCAAGCTCGCCAACGCCAGCAGGGCGATCGCGATCATGCAGGCCGGCAGCAAGGCCCATGCGAGGCGGCCGCGCGCGGCCGGCGGGTGCGGGGAAGTCATGTGCCGAAGCGCTCGAGCAAGGTGTCGATGATCTGACCGGCGCTGTACGCATCGATGCGAAAGGCGTCGCGGCCAAGGCCGTAGACCTGCCCCGCCCGCACCGACGGCAGGTTGGCCAGCACCGGATCGCGCAGCAGGGCGCCGGCGCCCGCGGCGTCGGCGCGCAGCACGAAGGTGGTGCGCGCGGTCAGGCGTGTCAGCGCCTCGTAGGGCGCCCAGACGAAATCGCCCGGCGCGCCCAGCGCCACGTGCCAGGCCGGATCGGGCGCCTCGATGCGGAAGCCCAGCGAGGCCAGCAGGCGCGCATGCGGACTGGCGGGCGTGGCGATGGGATTATTGGTGCCCGGGCCGTTGTAGCTGACGATATTGGCGGCGCCCTCGGGAATGCGCAAGCGGGCGCGGGCCGCGGCGACCCGCGCGTCAAAGCCCGCGATGGCGCGCGTCGCTGCGGCCTCGATGCCGAGCGCCCGGCCCAGTTGCACCGCGAGCTCCTGCCAGGTCTGGTGGCTGTAATCGACCACGATGACCGGCGCGATGGCGCGCAGCGCATCGAGTTGCTCGCGCGCCGAGTCCGCGCCAGTGGCCGAGACGATGATGAGATCGGGCCGGGCCGCATACGCCGCTTCCAGGTCGACCTGCCCGGCCGGCCACAGCGGCTTGAGGCCGCGTTCGCGCGCGACCGCCGCCCATTGATCGAAAAAGCGGCCATTGGCGCCGCCGGCGCTGGCAATGAGCGGCGCGTCGATGGCCAGCAACGTGCCGCTGACCGTCACCGACGTCGACAGCACGCGCCGCGGGGCCACGGCCAGCGTGGTCTGCGTGCCATCGGCATTGTCGAAGCGCCGTGGCCAATCCGGCGCCGTCTCCGCCTGCGCCGACGCCCCCAGGCCCAGCGCGAGCGCCATCAGCCACGCGGCCAGTCGGCGGCGCGTCGTCACCACGACAGTCGCGCGGTCGCCATGACCGTGCGCCCGGTGCCGTAGTAGCACGAGGTGGCCGCCGAGCACGTGGCCACGTAGCGCTTGTCGGCCAGGTTGCTGCCATTGAGCGCCAACTGCAGGTTCATGCCGCCGATCTTGCCCGCGTCGTAGCGCAGGGCGGCATCGAACAGCGTGTAGGCCGGAATGTGCAGGTTGTTGGCCAGGTCGCCATAGGTCGCGCCGACATAGCGTACGCCCGCCCCCATGCCCAGGCCGGCCAGCGGACCGCCATGGAAGGTGTAGTCCACCCACATCGAGCCCATCCACTCGGGCACCCGGATCATGCGGTTGCCGGCATAGCCGTCGTTGTTGCGCACCACCTTCGAATCCATGCGCGTGACGGCGCCGATGACGCTCAGCCCCCGCAGCGGCGTGATGCGGCCCTCCAGCTCGACGCCGCGCACGCGCACCTTGCCGGTCTGTACCTGGTAGGCCTCGTCGGCCTCGTTGAGCGGATCGGCCGTCAGCACGTTCTGCTGCGACAGCTCGTAGGCCGACAAGGTGATCATGCCGTCGATGTGGCGCGGCTCGTACTTCAGGCCCGCCTCCCATTGCGTGCCGGTGGTCGGTTTGAAGGCATTGCCCGCGCGCGTCGTGCCGCCCGTGGGCTGGAACGACTCCGAATAGCTGAAGTAGGGCGCCAGGCCATTGTCGAACAGGTAGGTGACGCCGGCGCGACCCGTGAAGGCCTCGTCGCGGGTCACCTGGCGCACACCGGTCAGGCGGTTCAGGGAATCCATGCGCGTCCAGTCCTGCCGCCCGCCCAGGGTGAAGCGCCAGCGGTCCAGCGCGATCTGGTCCTGCAGGTACACGCCGTACTGCGAGTCGGTCTCGCGGGTGGACATCTGCTTGGCCAGCGTCGGCTCGAAATCGTAATGGGTATAGACCGGGTCGTACACATTGATGGCAATGACGGCCGGCGAAACGGTCGCGGCCTGGCGCAAGAAGGTCCAATCGGTCTTCTGCCAATCGAAGCCGGCGATCATCGTGTGGGTGAGCGGTCCGGTGCCGAACTTGCCCTCGATGCGCGTGTCGATGGTCTGCGCGTCGGAATCGCCTTCGCCCTGCACCGCGCGACGATTGAGGATGCGGCCGCCGATGAGCGTATTCAGGTTGGTGAGCGCGGCGCCGCGCACCCCGTTGCCCACCGTCGCGCGGTAGAGCGAATCCACGTGCGTGTAGCGCGCGTTCTGGCTGAACTTCCATGCGTCGTTGAACTGATGTTCGAGCTGCCAGCCGGCGGTCCAGATATCGCGGTTGTAGGTGTTCCAGTCGGGCTCGCCCAGGAACGTGGTGTTCTTGATGTAGCCCTCGGCGGCCGGCACCACCGTTCCCTGATAGGGCAGGAACTGGAAGGTGCTGCCGCCCCGATCCTTCTGGTACAGGCCGTGCAGCGTCAACCGTGTGGCGTGATCGTTGAAATACATCGTGGCGCTGGGCGCAATGAACCACTGCTCGTGGTCGGTGTGCTTGATCTGTGTCGCGCCGTCGCCATACAGGCCCACCAGCCGCCACAGCACGTTCTCGTCGCCGTTGGCGCCGCCCAGGTCGAACGCGGTCTGCCTGCGTCCGTGACCGTCGACCTGCAACTGCACCACCTGCTCCTCTCCCAGCGTCGGCAGCTTGCTGACCTGGTTCACCATGCCGCCCGGCGCCAACTGGCCATACAGCACGCTGGACGGGCCTTTCAACACCTCGACGCGCTCCAGGTTCCAGGTGTTGAACGAGGTGCGGTTCCAGCTCAGACTGCTGTCCGACGGCGCACGCAATCCATCAAGCATCACGTTTGCGCCAAAGCTGCCGGCATCGAAGCCGCGGATATAGAGATCATCGACCCGGTTGTCGATGCCCTGGCTCTCGGGCAATACACCCGCCGTGTAGCGGGTCGCCTCATTCAGGTTACGCACGCCGCGCAGGTCCATTTCGCGCCACTCGATCACCGACACCGATTGCGGCACTTCACGCAGCGGCGTGTCGGTCTTGGTCGAGCCGCCGATCGTCTCTGCGGGCCGGTAGGCATTGACCGTTACGGCTTCCAGGCTGACCGGTTCGTCGACCGCGAAGGCGACGCCAGCCTGCCCCGACAGGGCGAGCAACAGCGGATAGACTGCGCGGCGCCTGGCCGGACGAGCGGCGCGGCGGAAGGGGAGGCGCTTCGGCGCGAGGGCTGGCACGGGACTTCTCCTGCGAGTAAATAAGATTTGTTCTCACTGGAGTAGAGCATGGGGTGCCGATGCGCGTCGTTCGTGAAAACGGCGGATTTGTTCGCGCAAACGGCGATCTGCCGCCAGCGCCGGCGCCGCTACAGACGCGCCCGCACCTGTCGCGGCGTCAGGCCGAAATGGCGCCGGAACGCTGTCGAAAAACTGCCGGGATTGGCGTACCCGGCGATTGCCGCCGCCTGCGTCACGTTGATCCCCTCCGCTTCGAGCGCCTGGCGCGCCAGGCGCAGGCGTTCCTGCTGCAGGAAGTCGAATACCGTAATGCCCAGCGCCTGGCGGAAATGACGCTGCAAGGTGGTGGGCGTGGTGTTCATATGGCGCGCGATCTGCTCGATGCTCAGGGGCTCGCCGGCGTGGCGCCGCAACCACTGCGTCAGGTCCACCATGCGGCGGCGCAGAACGGCGGGCTGCGGCGCCGGATCAGTCGCCTGCCCGGCTGCCCCGCCATCGAGCGACAACGCCTCGATGACCAATTCGATGGCGCGGCTTTCGAGATACAGGCCCGCGACCTGCCGCGGCAGCGACGGTGGATTCAGGAGCTGCTCGGCCAGCAGCCGGGCCCGTGTCGAGGCGCGCCAGCTGCGCGTGGCCAGATGGGGAACCCCATGTGGTGCGAGCGCCCGGGTCTCGCCAAACGATTCTTCCAGCCACTGCCGATTCACGCCGATGCTGACGCGGCGCGACGATTCACCGCCCAGCACCACTCGCCTGCATTCCTCGGGCTCGCGCAACGTCACCACCCCCGCGTCGACTCCTTGCCCGCGAGCCAGCCGCAGGACGCTGCGTCCGTAGCTGACGTCGATGCGGCCGTCGAGCACCAGCACGATCCGCAGATGATCATCGACCATCGCCAGCCCGGTCGACGCGTCGCTATCGGTCTCGCAGGCCAGTTGCAGGCTCAGGCCGGGGCGCAAGT
>NZ_CYTY01000025.1:7553-18138 GCF_001298995.1 Achromobacter sp. 2789STDY5608615 | reverse complement strand
GTCACCGACCTGGCCGTCGCGATCTCGGCGGTAATGGTGAGGCCGAATCGGCGCAGGAAGACGTAATGCAGCTTGCGGACCGGCACGCCGTTCTCGCTGGTCTCGACGCAGTTCACATCGAGCGCCTGCCCCGGGATCTGCGTCAGGACCCGGCTGGCGGGATAATCCGTGCCGCTGGCGCAGGTGAGCGTTTGCCTGGGCCCGGCCCGCCGCCCTTCCCATCCGCCCTCGCTCTCGAGCGTGAACCGGGCATTTTCCGGCGGATTGGCCAACACATCGCCCGGCCATTGCTGGATGTCGCGCACCATCCAGCGCGGCGGCACCTGCGCGGCCTTGAATCCGCCGGCCTGATGGATCAGCAGCGCCAGGCTGCGATAGTTGAGCGCCAACACATAGTTGACCGGCAGGCCATTGAGCTTGCCGATATAGATACTGCGCAACGTGCCATCGTCGCGGTCATTGTGGAACGTCAACTCATACTCGCTGTCCACCGCGACGTGGTCGATGCCGACGGTATGCTGGGTGCCCGTCAGGCGCAAGACGCGAAACCCCATGGGCTGCGTGCCCGCCGCCGGCAGCCTGGCCCGCACCGCGGGCGGCAGGGCATCGGGCGACAGGGTGCGCGTGGTGTAGGCATCGGCATTGAGCGCGACTTCGCGGGTCGACACAGGTTGCGCGCAGCCCGCCAGCACGGCAACGGCCGCCACCGCGGCCAGTCGGGAAATCGTTTCGGTACGCATGGGATGGGCTCCACTTCAGGCAACAGGCAGGCGAACGCCAAGGCGTGGTGCATTCTGAGGGAGCATCGAGGCGTCAACCAGACTTTGGCAACGATTGGCAATCATTGCCCGGCGTCGGATCCTCCGGCTTGAACCATTCGGGCCACGAGCTGCGATGCCGGTCGCCCGCTTCGATACCGGGAATCAATGTCTGCGCCAGCGCAGGCAACTGATCCGCGGACTTGGCGATCCGATACTTGACGCTGTGCACGCATTCCCGGTCGCCGAATTCGCACCGATTGAGCCGAGTGCCGCCGCAGGGGCCGTTCGCCAGTCCTTTGGGACAGGTCTCGGGGCAGACATAGAGCGTGTCCTGCAAGCGGCAGGTGCCACAGGTGTCACAGCCGACCAGCGGCCGCTTGAGCGTCCGTTCGACCGCGTGCAGCGCCTGCGCCGCCACGCCGGTCTTCCAGAACGGCCGCGTCACACTCCAGCCAAAGGCGCTGCCGAGCCATCCCGTGCGATTGAAGAGCTGTTCATGCACCGTGGAAAGCAGCGCATAGCGCAAGCGCTCCCCAGGCGTGGCGGCGACATCGGACTGCCCCAGCTCCCACGTGTCAATGTCAGGGGCGAAGCCTGCCTGGGGCATGCCGGGCATCCGCCAACTCGCCTGCCATCGCTGCGCCCAGTCGGACAGCGAGGTCACCGCATCGCGTTGCTCGGCGATCGCCTGCTCCAGCAACAGCAGTTCGTCCAGCGTATGCACCCCGGACAGATGCACACCGGCATAACCCATCCATTGCAGGCCCACGATCTGCAACGCCAGCCGCTCGAGGCTGCGCGCGCTGGCATGGGCGGGTGATATCTGTTGCTCCCTGCCCAGCAATTCGCGCATGGCGTCGGTGATGACGATGCCGGGCACGTCCTGCAACGCCGCCGCGCGCCTGTGGGTCAGCTGCATCACGCAGGCCAGCATGGGTTTGACGCGGCCCTGGGCGCGCATCCAGGCCTGGGCCTCGAGATGCTTGGCGGCGTCGAAACCCAGCTGCAGGGTCAGGAAATCCGCGCCCGCCAGCAGTTTCTTCTGCGCCTTCAGGTACTGCGCGGCGCCTTCTTCCTCGCGGTATTTGAATGGGTTCAACGCGGCGCCCAGCAGCCAGTCCGGGCCGTGCTCGCGGGCAATCTGCAGCGCGGGCACCGACTCCAGATAGCGCACGGGCGCCCGTCCCGGATCATGGCCCGGCAGGCGGTCCCCACTGAGGAGCAGCAGTTGCGACAGGCCCCGCGCCTGCATCGCGTCCATCTGGCGCAGCAGGTCGGCACGCGCGCGATCCTTGCCTGAAAAGTGCAGCAGGGATGAAGCCGGATCGCCCAACGCGCCGGCCCCTTGCAGCGGGCTCAGGTCAGAATGCAGGCCGACACGATCGGCGAAGGCCGGCAGCAACGGCCAGCCGGCCAGGCGCCCGCGCCGCACGATCCGCTGGAGCGCGGCCTGGCGCGCGGGCGCATGCTGGGGAATGATCTCCAGCACGCAGGCGAAGCGTCTTTCGCCCAGCGCCTGTTTCAATGAACTCAAGACAGCTCGATACCGTGTCGATCAAAGGGCGCCGCGCAACCTCAAGCCACCAAGGATGCGGCCAGCGGCGATACGCGCTCACGCCGCGCCGTGCGCGGCGATGTTGCGATATTGCCCCTTGAAATACAGCAATGGCTGCGTGGCGGCGGCTTCCTGCAGATCCAGCGCCTTCACTTCGCCAATCACGATCACGTGATCGCCCGCGGCGTGTTCCGCATGGATCTCGCAATCGATCCAGTGCAGGCTGCCGGCAATGAGCGGATTGCCCAGCGGCGATTCCTGCCAGTCGATACCGCGCCACTTGTCCGTGCCGCGCCGGGCGAACTGGTTGGACACCTCGACTTGCGCTTCCGACAGGATGTTGACGGCGAAACGGCCCGCCTGGCGAATCTTCGGATAGCTGGCCGAGCTGGACATCACGCTGAACGACACCAGCGGCGGACTCATCGACACGCTGTGGAACGACTGGCAGGTGAAGCCGATCGGCTCGCCATCGATGTGCGTGGTGACCACCGTGATGCCGGACGCGTAGTGCCCGAGCGCTTCACGAAAGCGCAACAGCTCGATGGCGGGACTGAGGAGTGACATAGTAGGTACTGCCGAATACTGGCGACGGGGCGCAGCGCGAAAGCGCTACGGAAGGCCTTGCGAGTCTGGCCGTCGCAAGCAGCTTGCGACGGCCATCTGCCGTCTCGAAATCAGTTCGAGAGTTCGTTGCGGACGATCTCCGCGCCTGCGCTCAGGGAGCTCAGCTTGGCGCGTGCGATCGCGCGAGACAGCGGGGCCATGCCGCAGTTGGTGCAAGGATAGAGCTTGTCGGCATCCACGAACTTGAGCGCCTTGCGCAGGGTGTTGGCCACTTCCTCGGGCGTTTCGACGGTATTGCTCGCCACGTCAATGGCGCCCACCATCACCTTCTTGCCGCGGATGAGCTCGATGAGCTCCATCGGCACGTGGGAGTTGTGGCACTCCAGCGAAACGATGTCGATATTGGACTTCTGCAGCTTGGGGAAGGCTTCTTCATATTGCCGCCATTCCGAGCCCAGCGTCTTCTTCCAATCCGTATTGGCCTTGATGCCATAGCCATAGCAGATGTGGACCGCGGTTTCGCACTTCAGTCCTTCGATGGCGCGCTCCAGCGTGGCGACGCCCCAGTCATTGACCTCGTCGAAGAAGACGTTGAACGCGGGTTCGTCGAACTGGATGATGTCGACGCCGGCCGCCTCGAGTTCCTTGGCTTCCTGGTTCAGGATCTTGGCGAATTCCCAGGCCAGCTTTTCGCGGCTCTTGTAGTGATCGTCGTACAGCGTATCGATCATCGTCATGGGACCCGGCAGGGCCCATTTGATCGGCTGCTTGGTCTGCTGGCGCAGGAACTTGGCATCCTCGACAAAGACCGGCTTGCGGCGGGCGACGGCGCCCACCACCGTCGGCACGCTCGCATCGTAGCGATCACGGATGCGAACGGTCTTGCGGTTCTCGAAATCCACGCCATCGAGGTGCTCGATGAACGTCGTCACGAAATGCTGGCGCGTCTGTTCGCCATCGCTGACGATGTCGATGCCGGCGTGCTGTTGTTCCTGCAGCGACAGGCGCAGGGCATCCTGTTTGCCCTCGATCAGTCCGCCATCCTGCAATTTCCAGGGCGACCACAGGGTCTCGGGTTCTGCCAGCCAGGAAGGTTTGGGCAGGCTGCCGGCGGTGGAGGTGGGAAGCAATTTTTTCACGATAAGACCTGATGCTCTTTATTAATCAATGAGGGGTAGCCGCGGACCACTGCTCGAGAACCGCCTGATACGGTTTGATGAAGTGTTCCTCGACAAACTTGCCCTGCTCGACAGCCAGCCGGCTACGTTCTTCCCGATCGTAGACAATGCGCGTCAGGGAATAATCCTGGTGCTTCAGGCTCGGCTGATAGGACTTCCCCGCGGCCGAGTTGGCGTTGTAGATCTCGGGCCGATAGATCTTCTGGAAGGTGTCCATCGTGCTGATGGTGCTGATCAGCTCGAGATTGGTGTAATCGCCCAGCAGATCGCCGGTGAAGTAGAAAGCCAGCGGCGCGGCGCTGTTCGGCGGCATGAAGTAGCGAACCTTCATGCCCATTTTCTTGAAATACTCGTCCGTCAGCGAATATTCATCCTGCAGGTATTCGACGCCCAGCACGGGATGCTGGTTTTCGGTGCGCTGGTAGACCTTGCTGCTCGACACGCTCAGGCAGATGACGGGCGCCTTGCTGAAGTTCTCTTTGTAGGCGCTCGAGTTCACGAAGCTCTTGAAGAGCTTGCCGTGCAGGTCGCCGAAATTCTCCGGCGCGCTGAATGCGGGCTGGTTCTTGTTGTGCTCCAGCAGCAGCACGCTGAAATCGTAATCCCGCACGTAGGAGGAAAAGTTGTTCCCCACGATGCCTGCGAAACGCTCATTGGTTTTCCGGTCGAGAATGCTGGTCTTCAGCACTTCGATCAGCGGCAGGCCATTGCCGCTGCTTTCGCCCTCGATATTCAGCTCGACGGAAATGATTTCAAGGTTGACGGCATAGCGGTCGCCCTTGGGATTGTCCCAATGCGCCAGGGCATTGAAACGATTGTCGATCATCGCCAGCGTGTTGCGCAGGTTCTCTTGACGGCTCGCGCCTCTGGCCAGATTGGCGAAGTTGGTCGTGATTCGCGTATTGTCCGCGGGACGATAATCCTCGTCGAAACAAATGCTCTTGATGGCAAATGTGAACTCTTTACTCATTCTGATCCGGCGCCCAAATTTCTGAAATAAAACCCGCGACTGTTTCCTGCTTTCAGTAATTTCCAATGCTTTTTTGGATTTTTTTGATTTAGCAGTATTGACACTGTCAACATTCGGGTCGTATTTTATGTCGCGCCTTCCATGAATAAAAATGATTTTATTTCGATCAAATCATTAGTTCGGCTCATGATCCGGCGGGCGCGCACGAGACCTGGCAAACGGTCCTTGGCGGCCCCGCTTGGCGGCCCCGGAAACGACAAGGGGAAGCCGGTCCGGCTTCCCCTCATCAATTCAACGCGTTCTTGGCCAACGGCCTTGTTCGGACGCGGCTTACTCCACCGTCACGCTCTTGGCCAGGTTGCGCGGCTTGTCCACGTCGGTGCCACGGGCGCAGGCCGTGTGATACGACAGCAGCTGCAGCGGCACCGTGTGCAGGATCGGCGACAGCTTGCCGTAGTGCTCGGGCATGCGGATCACGTGCATGCCTTCGGCGCTCTGGATCTTGCTGTCGGCATCGGCGAACACGTACAGCTCGCCGCCGCGCGCGCGCACTTCCTGCATGTTGGACTTCAGCTTTTCCAGCAGCTCGTCCTTGGGCGCGATGGTGACCACGGGCATGTGCTCGGTCACCAGGGCCAGCGGGCCGTGCTTGAGTTCGCCGGCCGGGTAGGCTTCGGCGTGGATGTAGCTGATTTCCTTGAGCTTGAGCGCGCCTTCCAGCGCGATCGGGTAGTGCATGCCGCGGCCCAGGAACAGCGCGTTTTCCTTGGAGGCGAAGCGGTCGGCCCACGCCATGATCTGCGGTTCCAGCGCCAGCACCGAGCCGATGGCCACGGGCAGGTGGCGCAGCGCCTTTAGGTGCTCGGCCTCTTGCTCCTCGGTCAGGCGGCCGCGCACCTGCGCCAGCGCCAGCGTCAAGAGGAACAGCGCGGTCAGCTGCGTGGTGAAGGCCTTGGTCGAGGCCACGCCGATTTCGACGCCAGCACGCGTGATGTACGACAGCTTGCACTCGCGCACCATGGCGCTGGTCGACACGTTGCAGATGGTCAGCGTGTTTTCCATGCCCAGCGAACGGGCGTGCTTGAGCGCGGCCAGGGTGTCGGCGGTCTCGCCCGACTGCGAGATCGTCACCACCAGCGAGCGCGGGTTAGGCACGCTGTCGCGGTAGCGGTATTCGCTGGCGATTTCGACGGCCACGGGGATCTTGGCGATCGATTCGATCCAGTACTTGGCGGTCAGGCCGGCGTAGTAGCTGGTGCCGCACGCCAGGATCAGCAGCGAGTCGACGTCCTTGAAGATCTTGTAGGCGTCGTCGCCGAACAGTTCGGGCGTGATGGACTCGATATCCTGCAGCGTGTCGCCGACGGCGCGCGGCTGCTCGAAGATTTCCTTCTGCATGTAGTGGCGATAGGGGCCGAGTTCGGCCGCGCCCGTGTGCACGTGCACCGTGTGCACCTCGCGCTTCACGTCCTTGCCGTTGGCGTCCACGATCCAGACGCGCGCCAGCTGCAGGTCGACGACGTCGCCGTCTTCCAGGTAGATGATCTGGTCGGTGGTGCCGGCCAGCGCCAGCGCGTCCGAGGCCAGGAAGTTCTCGTTCTGGCCCACGCCCACCACCAGCGGCGAGCCCTGGCGCGCGCCGACCACGCGGTGCGGTTCGTCGCGGCAGAACACGGCGATGGCGTAGGCGCCATGCAGGCGGCGCACAGCGTTCTGCACGGCCTCGAACAGGTCGCCAGCGTAAAGGTGGTTGACCAGGTGCGCGATCACTTCGGTGTCGGTCTGGCTTTCGAAGACGTAGCCCACGGCCTGCAGCTCGGCGCGCAGTTCGTCGTGGTTCTCGATGATGCCGTTGTGCACCAGCGCGATGCGCGGCTCGTCGTTGCCCAGGCGCGAGAAGTGCGGGTGGGCGTTGTGCGTGGCGGGCACGCCGTGCGTGGCCCAGCGGGTGTGGGCGATGCCGGTGAAGCCTTGCAGGTGGTCCTGGGCGACCTGTTCGGCCAGCTCGGCCACGCGCTGGGTGCTGCGCGTGCGGCGCAGGTGGCCGTCGGCATACACGGCGACGCCGCAGGAGTCATAGCCACGGTATTCCAGCCGCTTCAGGCCTTCGACCAGGATCGGGGTGATGTCGCGCTGGGCGACGGCGCCAACAATGCCGCACATAGGAGAGACTCCGGAAAGTTCGAGTACGGAACGCATTGTGCGCGCAGCACCAAGAAATTTGATTTCTTTATCTGCTCAGATTTGACAGTTTATTCACTTACATATTTGTGATTAAATAATATTTCACAAATAACGGATTAGTGAATTAATCATGCAGAATCCGCCGCTTTCCCACCCCGAACTGGATGATCTGGACCTGCGCATCCTGGAACGGCTGCAGGACGACAATTCGCTGACCAACCAGGAACTCGCCTCGCGCGTGCATGCCTCGCCGCCGACCTGCCTGCGGCGGGTGCGGCGCCTGGTGGAAGAAGGGGTGATTGCGCGCCAGGTGGCCATCCTGGCGGCCGAGAAGCTGGGCAGCACGCTGACCGCCATCGTCGAGATCACGCTGGACGTGCAGGCGGCCGAAAGCCTGGACGCCTTCGAACAGATCATGCTGGCCGAACCGGCGGTGCTGCAGTGCTACCGCGTGTCGCCGGGGCCGGATTTCGTGGTGATCGCGCAGGTCCGGGACATGCCGGCCTATCACGCGCTGGCGCACCGCGCCTTCACCGCGCACGCCAACGTGCGCAACGTGCGCACGTTCTTCTCGGTCCATCGCGCCAAGTTCGAGACCCGCATCGACCTGCGGACGCCATAGCGACGCGCCTCAGCGGGCCGCCAGCAACCGCTCGAACTGCGCCAAATAACGATTGCCCATCTTCTGCACGTCGTGCTCGTCGCGCACGTAGTCATAGGCGCGGTCGGTGATCTCCTGGCGGAACGCGGCATCGTCCAGGCAACGCGCCATGCCCTGCGCCATGGCATGGAAGTCGGCCACCGCGCACAGCACGCCGCGGCCATCGGCCAGGCTTTCCTTCAAGCCGCCGGCGTCGGTGGACACCACCGGCACGCGCTGCAGGAAGGCGTCCAGCACGCTGCTGCCCAGCGCCTCTTCCTCGGAGCTCATGACGAAGACGTCGAGAATGCTGTAGAAATCCTCGACGCCCTTGCGAAAGCCCGCGAAGCGATAGACGTCCTCGACGCCCAGCGCGCGCGCCTCGTCGCGCGCCTGCTGTTCGCGGTCGCCGCCGGCGCCGAAATGCAGGAAGACGAAGTCGCGCCGCGTCCTGGCCAGTTCGGCCACCGCGCGCACCAGCGTCACCGGATCCTTGTCGCGGATCAGCGCGGCCGACGTGGCCATGACCTTCTTGCCTTCCAGATCGAACTCGCGCACCAGCGCGGCGACGTTCGCCTGGTTGATCTGGTGCGGCTCGACCGCGCTGCGGATGATGACCGGGTCCAGCCCCAGGCGCCGCGGCTCGCTGGCCGCCATGTCGCTGATCGCCACGAACAGGTCGGTGTGGCGCCACTTGTAGCCGGTCTTCCATTCCTCGTTCGGCTTGACCACGAACGAGGTGCGGCGCGAGAACGCCACCGGGCGCCGGTGCAGCCACTTGGTCAGCACCGCCCAGGTGATGGTGTTGGCGGTCTGGGCATGGATGATGTCATAGCCGCTGCCCGCGCGCGCCAGGAACGCCAGCTGCGCCGGCACGTTGCGGACGGTGTGCGCCACGAAGCCCTCCTGGCGCACGCGTTCGGCCAGCGGGCCGCCTTCGCGGCACAGCACTTCGACCTGGTGGCCGGCATTGCGGAAGGCGCGCATGCAATACAGCGTCTGCCGCTCGCCGCCGCGCCAGCCCTTCTCGAAGTTGAGCTGCAGGATCTTCATGCGCGGCCGATGCCCGAGTACTCGAAGCCCTGGGCGCGCACGTCGGCCGGCGTGTAGAGGTTGCGGCCGTCGATGATGAGCGGGGTCTTGAGCAGGGCCTTGACGCGGTCGAAGTCGGGCGCGCGGAAGACCTTCCATTCCGTGGCGATCAACAGCGCGTCGGCGCCGTCGAGCGCGTCGTACATGTCGGTGGCGAAGCTCACGCCGGCCTGGCCGGCCAGCACGCGGCCGGCCTCGTGCATGGCCACCGGATCGTAGGCGCGCACGCTGGCGCCGCGCCGCGTCAGCTCGGCGATCACGGTCAGGCTGGGCGCCTCGCGCATGTCATCGGTATTGGGCTTGAACGACAGGCCCCATAGCGCGAACTTGCGGCCGCTCAGGTCCTCGCCGTAGCGCGCCACCAGCTTTTCCGACAGGCGGAACTTCTGCGCGTGGTTGGCGGCCTCGGCCGCCTCGATGACGCGCATCGGCAGCGCATTCTCGGCGGCGGTGTTGACCAGCGCCTGCACGTCCTTGGGGAAGCACGAGCCGCCGTAGCCGGCGCCCGGATACAGAAAGTGGTAGCCGATGCGCGGATCGGCGCCGATGCCGCGGCGCACCTGCTCGATGTCGGCGCCCAGCGCCTCGGCCAGGTTGGCCATCTCGTTCATGAACGAGATGCGGGTGGCCAGCATGGCGTTGGCGGCGTACTTGGTCAGCTCGGCCGAACGCACATCCATCACCATCAGGCGATCATGGGTGCGCTGGAACGGCTCATAGATACGGCGCATGACGCCGATGGTGTAGTCGTCGTCGGCGCCGACGATGACGCGGTCCGGGCTCATGAAGTCGTTGATCGCCGCGCCTTCCTTCAGGAATTCGGGATTGGACGCGACGCTGAACGGCACCTCGACGCCGCGCGCGGCCAGCTCCTGCTCGACCGCGGCGCGCACCTTGTCGGCGGTGCCGACCGGCACGGTGGACTTGTCCACGATCAGCTTGCGGGTGGTCATGTGGCGGGCGATGTTGCGGGCCGCGGCCAGCACGTACTTCAGGTCGGCCGAGCCGTCCTCACCCGGCGGCGTGCCGACGGCGATGAACTGCACGTCGCCGAACGCCACGCTCTGCGCCACGTCATCGGTGAAATGCAGCCGGCCTGCCTGCACGTTGCGCCGCACCAGGTCTTCCAGGCCCGGCTCGTAGATCGGAATGCCGCCCTGGCGCAGCAGGGCGATCTTGGCCGCGTCCACGTCCAGGCACATGACGTCGTTGCCCATGTCGGCCAGGCACGCCCCCGACACCAACCCTACGTAACCGGTACCCACGACCGTGATCTTCATGCCTGAACGCCTTAAAAATAGGTAATCATCGCGCCGGGGCATCCCACCCCAGCGCCGGTCGCCATTATAGAAGCGGGCCGGCCGGCGGGTCTGGCGCCGCCCGGCCCGGGAACGGAGGGCGCGCTACGGCGCCCGCAGCTTGCTGAAGCGCACCGTGTTCACCACCACCGCCAGCGCGGCGCAGATCGTGCCCAGCACCAGAGCCAGTCCGGGGCCATGCGCCACGCTGACGCTGAAGGCGATCGCCACCAGCGCGGTGCCGAAACTCTGCCCGAACACCCGGGTGGTGGCCTGCAGGCCGCCCGCCGCGCCGCTGCGCGAGCGCGGGGCGGCCGACAGCATGGCGCGGTTGTTGGGC
>NZ_CYTY01000025.1:0-7473 GCF_001298995.1 Achromobacter sp. 2789STDY5608615 | reverse complement strand
GGCAGCGACACATACGACGCCATCTGCGCCGCGAAGGTGCAGGCCGACGCCCCCACCGCGAACGCCAGCGGCCGGATGCGTAGCAGGTCCACCGGCACCAGCGGCGCGGGCTGGCGGCTGGCGCGGCGCACCAGCACCAGGCCCGCCACGGCCGCGATCGCCACCAGGCCGATGCCACGCAGCAGATCCTCGCCCATCATGTCGATGCCGGTGATGAACACGCCCAGCGTCGCCATGCACAGCAGGGCGCTGATCCAGTCCAGCTTCACGTCATTGCGCGGCACCTCGGGCAGGTGACGCAGGCCGAACATGGCCAGCACGCAGATCGGCAGGTTGACCGCGAAGATCCACGGCCACGGCGCCACCGACAGAATCGCCGAGCCGATGGTCGGCCCCAGCACCGACATCACCGCCACCGTGGCGGCGTTCAGGCTGATGCCCCGGCCCAGCATCTTGAGCGGATAGATGTTGCGCACCAGGCCGCCGAACAGACACATCAGCGTCGCCGCGCCCACGCCTTGGAACACCCGCGCCAGCGTCAGCTGCACCAGCGTGCCGGCCAGCGCGCAGCCCAGCGAGGCCAGCGTGAACAGCACCAGCCCGAAAGTGAACATGCGGCGAAAGCCGATGCGCTCGGCCAGCGCCGACAGCGGCAGCAGCATCATCACCACCGCCAGGTTGTAGGCGTTGACCACCCACACCGCCTGCGCCGGCGACGCGTTCAGGTCGGCGGCGATGGTCGGCAGGGCGACGTTGGCGATGGTGGTGTCCAGCACCGACAGGCTGATGCCCGTCATGACGGTCGCCGCGGCCCAATAGCGGCGCGGGACCGGCAGGCCGTCCGGCGCGGCGGGCCTGGCGCCGCCGGCCGGGGTTTCAGACGCCGGCGGCGTCACGACTTCTTGACCGGCCGTTGCCAACCGTCGATGGTGAGCTGCTTGACGCGCGACACCGTCAGTTTCTCGGCCGGCGCATCACGGGTCAGGGTGGTGCCGGCGCCCAGCGTCGCGCCGCGGCCCACGCGCACCGGGGCCACCAGCTGCGAGTCCGAGCCGATGAAGGCGTCGTCCTCGATGACGGTGCGGTGCTTGTTGACGCCGTCGTAGTTGCAGGTGATGGTGCCCGCGCCCACGTTCACGCGCGCGCCGATGGTGGCGTCGCCGATGTAGGCCAGGTGATTGGCCTTGCTGTCGGCGCCCAGCACGCTCTTCTTGATCTCGACGAAGTTGCCGACGTGGGTGCGATCGCCCAGTTCGGCGCCCGGACGCAGGCGGGCGTACGGACCGATGCGCGCGTCGCCGCCGACCTGGGCTTGCTGCAGGTGGCTGAAGGCCTCGATCTGCGTGCCCGCGCCGATGCTCACGTCGCGCAGCACGCAATGCGGCCCCACCCGCACGCCGTCGGCCAGCGTCACCCGGCCCTCGAACACGCAGCCGACGTCGATGAACACATCACGGCCGCAGGTCAGCGTGCCGCGCACGTCGAAACGCGCGGGATCGGCCAGCGTCACGCCGGCCTCGAGCTGGCGGCGGGCCTGCTCGGCCTGCCAGCGGCGCTCCAGTTCGGCCTGCTGCACGCGGCTGTTCACGCCCAGCGTTTCCCACGACGCGCCCGGCTGGGCCGCGCCCACCGGCACGCCGTCGGTAACGGCCAGGCCGACCACGTCGGTCAGGTAGTACTCGCCCTGGGCGTTGTTGTTGTCGATGCGCGAGAGCCAGTCCTTGAGCTTGGCGGTGGGCGCGACCAGGATGCCGGTGTTGACTTCCTTGATGGCGCGCTCGGCCTCGGAGGCATCCTTGTGCTCGACGATGCGGCAGACATTGCCGGCGGCGTCGCGCACGATGCGGCCATAGCCGGTGGAGTCGGCCAGCACCTCAGTCAGCACCGCCGCGCCGGCGCCGCGCGCCCGCAGCAGGCCGCGCAGCGTTTCGGGCTGCACCAGCGGCACATCGCCGTACAGCACCAGGGTCACGTCGTCCTGGCCATCGCCTTCGAGCAATTGCGGCACGGCCTGCTGGACCGCATGGCCGGTGCCCTGCTGCGGCTGCTGCAGCGCGAAGCGCAGATCGTCCTGTCCGGAGAAGGCCTGCTTGACACGATCGGCGCCATGGCCGACCACCACGATGACGCGGGCCGGCTCCAGCTGGCGGGCGCTGTCCAGCACGTGGGCCAGCATGGGTTTGCCAGCCAGGGTGTGCAGCACCTTGGGCAGGTCCGACTGCATGCGCTTGCCGAGTCCGGCGGCGAGAATCACTACATTAAGCATAAGTTCCGGTGTATCGAAAACGCCCGGGGCCGACGCGGCGGCCCCGGATCTGGATTGAAAAAATCAGGGCTTGCCGCCGGCAGGCCCGGTGTTCTTGGCGGCCGGCTTGCGCGCGGTCTTGCGGGCGGGCTTGGCGACCGTCTTGGCGGCCTTGGCCGCCGGGGCGGCCGCGGCCTGCGGGCCGCCCGGCTTGGCCTTGGGCTTGTCGGCCTCGGGCGCCGGCTGGCTGCCGGGCATCGATGCGGCCGTGGCCGCCGCGATCTGGTTGAACTGCTGTTGCAGCAGGTCCCACCAGGCCTTGGAGGCCGACTGCGCCGCCGCGCCCATCTGCTCGCTCATGCCGGGCTGGGCGCCGGCCGCGCCGCCGTCGGCCTCGGGCGCCTTGGCCTCGGCCTTCGCCGCGCCCGCGGCCTCTTGCGACGCGCCTTTCGGCGCGCTCTTGGCGGCGGGCGCCGGCTTCAGGCCCAGCACCACTTCCAGCGGCGACGCCGCCCCGCTTTCGCGCATGGCGCCCAGGTCCAGGTTGGCGGCCGAGTCGACGAAGGCGCGCAGGGTGCTGATGGTGGAACGCTGCACTTCCATGCCCTGGATCGTGCTGGACAGCATCGACAGGTTCATGCGCAGCCAGTTTTCCACCGAACGCAGTTCCGCGATGCGGCGGTCCAGGTCTTCCAGGTTCATCGGCGGCGCCATCGGCAGGCTGCTCGCCAACCCGCCCGGGCCAGTCAGGCCGGCCCAGGCCTGGCGCATCATTTCCATGCTGGCCAGCAGCGGATTGCCCGACAGGTCGGCATTCTGGCCCATGCCGGGCAGGACGAACGGGTTGCTGTGTTGGTCGCTCATTCCTGGTTTCCCATAGATCGCAAAGGGCTGCCGGCCGGCACGGTCATCCCGGCAGCAGCTGGTTATTCTCCACGCGCACGTGGTCGCCGGACGCAAACGCGAACGGCTGCGCGCTGCGGAACTGGCGCGTGCTGCCGTCGTTCATGCGGACCGTGAGCTCATAGTGCGTCACCGTTTGTTGCTGCCTGATATTACGCTCAACTTCACGGCCTGCCAAAGCGCCGCCCACCGCGCCCAGCACGGTCAGCGCGGTCTTGCCGCTGCCGCCGCCGAACTGGTTGCCGACCACGCCGCCGGCCACCCCGCCGGCGATGGTGCCGACCAGGTGGTCGCTATTGTCCTTGACCGGCACCTGCACCTGGCGGATGGTCTCCACCACGCCGCAGGTGCGGCAGGCCTGCGCCGCCGGCGGCGCGGCCGGCGCGGGCCGGCCCTGGGCCTGGGGCTGCGCCTGGGCAGCGGGCGGCCGCGCGCCCGGGGCTTGCGGCTGGCCGGGGGCTCCAGGCTGGGCCGGCGCCAGGTTGGCGTTTTCGGGGCCCGCCTGCGCCAGCGCGGGATCCTCGGGGTGCGGCGTAGCCGACGGCGTGGGCAGCCAGCCGAGCACGGCGGCGACGCCGACCGAGCACATGACGATGACCGCGATGGCGGCGGCCGAAACCAGCGGATGCAGGCCGCGGCGGGCGGAATCGGACTGGACGGGATTATTCATGACGATGCTCCATCGTTACTAACCGGCAGTGGTATAGCACCCGGATGCGGTTTCGGCATGTTGCGATGGTGACGCTTCATTGCTGCACCAATGCGATTGGACAGCCCCTGGCATTCGTGGACAATAGGGCCATGGATGCCATTACCTTGCCCCAGATCGAAGCGGCCATCAACTACTGGCGCAACGTCTCGCCGTCGGTCGGCGACGAATCACGCCTGTGCCCCGAGGCGGCCGCGCTGGCCGCCCCCTACGCCTTGATGATCATGTCGCACCGCCGCGAACTGCCCGCGGCCGAACTCGGCGACAAGGCGCGCGATGCGCTGGCCCGCTGGAGCGCGGCAGCCGGCGCCTAGCGCCACGCGGTCGCGGCCCGCCGCCGGGCCGCCCGGCGATCAACCCTTGAGCAGGGCCTGGATGTCGTGCACCAGGGCATCGACCCCGATGTTGTTGTTGGCCAGCACCCGCGATTCGCCCTTGCCGTCGAGCAGGTAGAACGCCGCGGTGTGGTCCATGGTGTAGTTGCCGTCCTTGGTCGGCGCCTTGGCGTAATAGGCCTTGAACGAGGCCGCCGCCTTCTTCACCTGGTCCGGCGTGCCGGTCAAACCCAGAAAACGCGGGTCGAACGCCGTTACGTATTGCTTGAGCACTTCCGGCGTGTCGCGCTCGGGATCGACGGTGATCAGCAGCACCTGCACGCGGTCGGCGTCCGGGCCCAGCTTCTTCATCACCTCGGTCAGTTCGGCCAGCGACGTCGGGCAGACGTCCGGGCATTGCGTGAAGCCGAAGAACACCACCACCGCCTTGCCGGCGAAGTCCTGCAACGTGCGCGTCTTGCCGTTGTAGTCCGACAGCTCCAGGCCGCGGCCCAACTGGGTGCCGCTGATGTCGCTGCCCTTGAATTGGGGCGCGTTGTCGCCGCAGGCGGCCAGGGCGGCGGTGAAAGCGGCGGCCGTGGCCAGGCGCAGGGCCAGGCGCCGGCTGGCGGAAAATACGGACATCGATTTATCTCCAGGGGGTCAGATCAGCGCGACCCAGTGGTCCACCAGCAGGGCGCCGAACAGCAGCGCCAGGTAGAGGATGGAAAAACGGAACATGCTGCGCGCCAGCTCGTCGCTGTAGTTGCGGTACAGCCGCCAGGCGTACGACACGAACATGCCGCCCAGCACCAGCGCCGACGCCAGGTACAGCGCGCCGCTCATGCGGATCGCGGTGGGCAGCAGCGTGGTGGCGACCAGCGCGATGCTGTAGAGCAGGATCTGCAGGCGGGTGAACTGCTGGCCATGCGTCACCGGCAGCATCGGCAGGCCGGCCTTGACGTAGTCATGGTTGCGGTACAGGGCCAGCGCCCAGAAGTGCGGCGGCGTCCAGATGAAGATGATCAGCACCAGCAGCCAGGCTTCGGCCGGCACGGAATCGGCCACCGCCGCCCAGCCCAGCGCGGGCGGCATGGCGCCCGACAGGCCGCCGATGACGATGTTCTGCGGCGTGCGCGGCTTCAGGATGATGGTGTAGATGACGGCGTAGCCGACGAACGTGGCGAAGGTCAGCCACATGGTGAGCGGGTTGACCAGCGTGTACAGCACGAACATGCCGGCGCCGCCCAGCAGGCCGGACAGGCTCAGCACCTGGAAGGCGGAAATGGTGCCGCGGGCGGTGGCGCGCCGCGCCGTGCGCAGCATGCGGGCGTCGACTTCCTGCTCGATCAGGCAGTTGATGGCGAAGGCGGCGGCCGCCAGCAGCCAGATGCCGAGGGTGCCGAACAGCACGCGGCGCATGTCCGGCACGCCCGGCACCGCCAGGAACATGCCGATCACCGCGCAGAACACCGCCAATTGGGTGACGCGCGGCTTGGTGAGAACGAAATACTGGCGGAGCAATCCGGATTGGGGAGCGGCAAGACTGGTCATCATGCACCCTATTTTAAACGCGCACCGAATTGGGGCCGTAGCCCCCGGCCGGCGCCCCGCCCGCAGTGGACAGGCGCACCATCAGGACCACCGCGGCCAGCGTCAGGCCGGCGGCCCCGCCATTGTGCAGCACCGCGATCAACAAAGGCCACTGGAAGAAGATCGTCGTCAGGCCGGTCAGCAACTGGGCCCCCAGCAGCGCCAGCATCAGCGTGGCCGGCCCGCGCAGGCCGCGGTCGGCCCGCAGGCGCCAGGCCAGCACGCCCAGGTAGGCGAACACGACGAAGGCGAAATTGCGGTGCACCCAGTGGATCGCCGTCAGCGCCGGCTGCGAGATCATTTCCCCGGACGGCAGTTCGCCCAGTCCGCGGATGATCGAATAGCCGCCATGGAAGTCCATGTCCGGCACCCATTTGCCGTGGCACATGGGGAAATCCATGCAGGCCAGTGCCGCGTAATTAGTGCTGACCCAGCCGCCCAGCGTCACCTGGATGAGCAGCAGCGCGAAGCCGCCGATCACCCAGGGCTTGAAGCGCCGCGCCGCGGCGGCCACCGCATGGTGCGGGCGTTCGCGCGCCGACAGCCAGGTCATCAGCGCCAGCACCGACAGGCCGAACACCAGGTGCGCCGTGACCACGGCGGGCATCAGCTTGTGCGTCACGGTCCAGGCGCCGAACGCGCCCTGCACGCACACGGCCACCAGCGTCGTCACCGCCAGGGCCGGCGAGCGGCCCAGTTCGCGGCGGTAGCGCCAGGCCATGTAGACGATGCCGATGATCAGCATGCCGAGGATCGAGCCGACGTACCGGTGGATCATCTCGATCCAGGCCTTGGACAGCGTCACCGGCCCGAACGGCATGGCCTGCGAGGCCTCGTGGATATCGCCCATCGCCCCCAGCGGCGTGACGCTGCCGTAGCAGCCGGGCCAGTCCGGGCAGCCCAGGCCCGAGTCCGTCAGGCGCACGAAGGCGCCGAACATGATCAGGTCCAGCGTCAGGAACCAGGTGAAGAAGACGAGTTTGCGATACCGCGCTTTGATGCGTTCCATGGAAATCAACTAAATACCGATTCAACCGATGCGCGAGTTATAGACCAGCTTGCTGATGTCCTTGCGCACCTTCACGCCGTCGGCGTCGGCGGGATACTGCATCATCAGGTTGCCCAGGGGATCGATCACCCAGATCGGCGCCTGCAAACCGGGCTGGCCGGCCGCGGCGTCGCGCGCCAGCAGGAAGCGCGCCAGCTGGTCCGGATCGGCGCGCAGCATGATCGTGCCCTGGTAGGCCTCCAGCACCTTGTCCGGCACCGGGCCGTCGTCGGTGATGAACCAGACCCGCGCCAGGCGGTCGACGTTCTTGCCCTGGCTGGCGTGGGTGTTGCGGGTGATGTAGAGCTTGCGGGCGCAGCTTTCCGGGCAGGCCGCGCCGTCGGCCGCGACCAGCAGCCATTTGCCCTTCAAGGTCTGCAGGTCGAACGGCTTGCCGTCCAGCGTGGTCAGCTTGAGCGCCGCGGGCGCCGGCACGGGCCGCTGCGGCTCGACCAGCTGGCCGTAGTTGCTGGCGTCGGCCGGCCACCATTGCGGATTCATGTAGACCACGAAGGCCGCCACGATCGGCGCCAGCGTGCACAGGAACACCAGCACCATGGGCGTCAGCGAGCGCCGGGCGGGTTGGGAAGCAGTCATGTCGCGAGCCACGTTGATTCGGAATCCTGTTGTCGGGAAAGGCGGCCGCTCAGGCCGCCGGGTC
>NZ_CYTY01000024.1:80524-100351 GCF_001298995.1 Achromobacter sp. 2789STDY5608615 | reverse complement strand
GGCGGCGGGGCCGTGGGGCGGGGCCGGGGCTACGAGGCTTGTCCGACGCGTGCGCGCCGGACAGCGCGTCCTCATCCTCGTCGCCTGCGGCTCCTTCGGATTCCGTCGCGCGCGCCTCTACACGCCCCAGCCCCGCCCCACGGCCCCGCCGCCGCTCGCGGCGGTGAATGCTCGGGGCGCCGCCGGGGCGAGGGGGCGTGCTTGGGCTTCGTGGGAAGGGGGGCGGGGGCCCGGAGGAGTTGCTGGCGCCCGTCCCGCGAGGCCGCCCTGCGCGGCCTTGCGGGACATGCGTGGTGGTGGACGGGGGGCGGCTTATTTCGTCGGGGCCTTGTCCTGGGAGACGTCCATGATCATGCGGGTGGCCAGGTAGAGGCGGGGGACGATGGAGGGGATCTGGATGTACTCGGCGTCGTTGGAGTGGGCGCCGAAGCCGCTCAGGCCCATGCCTTCGATGACGGGGCCGCGGGCCTTGAGGGCGGCGAAGGCGGCGTCGGTGCCGCCGCCGCTGGCGCGGTCGACGACTTTCAGGGGCAGGCCCAGTTCCTGGTAGATGGCGACGCCGTGGTTGGCGAGGGCGCGCGAGGCGGGGGTGGCTTCGAGGGGCGGGCGGCGCACTTCGAATTTGACGCTGACCTTGGCCTCGGGCAGCAGTTTCTTCTGGATGCGTTCCTGCAGGGTGCGCTCGAGCGCGTCGAAATCGGACACCTTGAGGGCGCGGGCGTCGGCCTGGGCGGTGGCCTGGCCGGGGATGACGTTGCGGTTGGTGCCGGCCTGGGCCACGGTCCAGTTCAGTTTCAGGCCTTCTTCGGGCTTGGACAGGTCCTTGAGCTGCAGGATCTGGTGGGACAGCTCGGTGAGGGCGTTGACGCCGCCCTCGGGACGGGCGCCGGCGTGCGAGGTCTTGCCCTGCACGGTCAGGTAGGCCGCGCCGATGCCGCTGGTGGCCAGGGTCAGGCGGCCCTCGGCGCCGCCGCCCTCGAAGGAGAAGACCGCGTCCTGGTCGGCGCCCAGGCGGGTGATGGTGGCGCGGGCGCCGGGCGAGCTGATTTCCTCGTCGCCGTTGATCAGCACGGTGAGGGTGCCGTAGTCCTTGAAGTCCAGCTTCTGCAGCAGGGCCACGGTGTGCAGGATGGTGGCCACGCCATGCTTGTCGTCGGCGATGCCCAGGCCGTAGGCGCGGTCGCCGTCGATGCGGAAGGGCTGGTCCTTGAGCATGCCGTTGCGGTAGACGGTGTCCATGTGCGCGATCAGCATGATCTTCTTCTGGCCGCTGCCCTTGAACTCGGCGTGCACCATGGGGCCGACGCGCTCGGGCGTGTCGTCCAGGCGGAAGATGTCGGCGGGCTGCAGGATCTCGACCTTGCCGCCGAGGGCCTTGAAGCGCTCGGCGATCAGGGCGGCGATGCGCTCCACGCCCTCGACGTCCTTGCTGCCCGATTCGATGTTGACCAGGTCGCGCATGGTGTCGAGCATGGCCTGCTGCTGGCCCTGGGCGGCGTCGTGGACGGCGGCCACCGGGGCGGCCAGGACGGTGGCGGCGCCACCGAGGCAGGCCAGCGCGAGAAGGGCGCGAAGGGCGAGCGGACGTGAGGACGGGTACGGCATCGAAAGTCACCTCTGCATGAAAAAGGGGAAGGAAGGCGCCGGCCACGGCGTGGCGGCCCGAGGCTCACGATACGAGTGGGGACGGAAGGCGAAAACCGGGGTTTCCCGGGTTGACCGGGGCCGGCTTCCATGGGGGTGGAAAGCGTGTGCCGCGGGGCGCGCAAGGGCGTCGCGCGGGCCGATGTAAGCAGACGCTGCGGGAAGAATGAGAAATGCTAAAATCCGCCCGCTGACCCGGTTTGACCGGTATGGGAATAGGGCGAATGAGATTCGCCTTTTTTTATGCGTTTTCGTGCGGCCCGGGCGGAAGTCTCCCCCCGAGTGCGGCAACAGGGATTCCATGTTCGAATTTATTCGCAGCCACCGGCGCTGGATGCAGTTCATCCTGCTGCTTCTGATTGTGCCTTCCTTCTTCCTCGTCGGGATTCAGGGCTATGAGAGCTTCATGCGCAAGGAGCCTGAACTGGCGACTGTCGCCGGCCAGCCCATTTCCCGCGCGGAGTTCGACCAGGCGCACCGCAACCAGCTTGAACAGTATCGCCAGCGCCTGGGCGCGCAGTTCGACCCGGCGGTGATCGACACGCCGCAACTGCGCGAAGCGCTGCTGAACCAGCTGATCAACCAGCGCCTGCTGGCGAACGTGGCGGTGGACAACCGTTTCTCGGTGTCCGATGAAACGCTGCGCAACACCATCGCCGCGATCCCGGAAGTGCAGGACAACGGCCGCTTCTCGCCCGAGCGCTACCGCCAGGTGCTGGCGGCCCAGGGCATGTCGCCCACTTCGTTCGAAGCCGGCCTGCGCCGTGATCTGGCCGTGGCCCGCGTGCTCGAGCCGGTTGGCCAGTCGGCCAGCGCGCCGTCGGAAGTGGTGGCATCGCTCGAAACCGCCCTGACGCAGCAGCGCACGGTGCAGCTGCGCCGCTTCGCCGCCGCCGATTTCCGCTCGCAAGTGACCGTCACCCCGGCCGACATCCAGGCCTGGTACGACGCCAACAAGCAGCAATTGCAGATTCCCGAGCAGGTCCAGGTGCAATACCTGGTGCTGAACGAGGCCGCCGCCACCGAAGGCGTGCAGGTCAAGGACGAGGATCTGGCTTCGTACTACGAGCAGAACAAGAACCGCTTCGGCCAGCCCGAGCGCCGCCGCGCCAGCCACATCATGATCGAAGTGCCCGCCGGCGCCTCGGACGATGCGCGCAAGGCCGCCCGCGCCAAGGCCGAGGATCTGGCCAAGCAGGCCGCCGCCGACCCGGCGCAGTTCGCCGAGCTGGCCCGCAAGAATTCGCAGGACGCCGGTTCGGCCGCCAATGGCGGCGACCTGGGCTGGCTGGCGCCGGGCATGCTGTCCGGCCCGCTGGAAAAGGCGATCTTCAGCCAGTCCAAGGACCAGGTGTCGGGCGTGGTCGAAAGCCCGTCGGGTTTCCACGTGATCAAGGTCACGGATATCCAGCCGGCTTCGATCAAGCCGCTGGCCGAGGTCAAGAGCCAGATCACCGCCGAAGTGCGCAAGCAACTGGCCGCCGTGCGTTTCTCGGAAATGGCCAGCCAGCTGAACAAGCAGGTCTACGACCAGCGCGACAGCCTGCAGCCCGCCGCCGACGCGGTCGGCCTGAAGCTGCGCACCGCCTCGGGCGTGACGCGCGAAGGCCTGTTGCCGGCCGACCAGGCCGGCCCGGGCTCCGCGGTCGACAGCCCGGACGCCGCGCTGCTGGACAACCCGCGCGTGCGCCAGGTGCTGTTCTCGCCCGACGTGCTGCGTGAAAAGCAGAATTCCGGCGTGATCGAGCTGTCGCCCGACACCATGCTGGCGGTGCGCGTGGCCGCGGTCGAACCGGCCCACGTGCCGGCGCTGGACAAGGTCAGCGATTCGATCCGCGCCAAGCTGCTGGACGAGCGTTCGGCCGAAGCCGCCAAGAAGGCCGGCGAAGCCGCGCTGGCGGCCGACCAGGCCAACCCGGCCGCGGCGCCGGAAGGCTTCGGCGGTCCGCTGGTGGTGTCGCGCCAGGATCCCAAGAACCTGCCGCGCTCGGTGCTGGACGCCGTGATGCGCCTGCCGGCCGCCAAGCTGCCGGCCTACACCGGCGTGCAGTCGGGCGCCGATTACACGCTGGTGCGCCTGGAGAAGGTCGAGGCCGGCACGGTCGAGGCCGCCGACAAGGAACGCCTGGCGCAGCAATTGGCGGGCGCCTGGGGCCAGGCCGAGAACGAAGCCCTGGTGCGCATGCTGCGCGAGGAATACAAGGTGCAGGTGCTGCCGGCGGCCGCGGACGTCATCCGCGGCGGCGACGCCTCGCAGCAGGCGGCGGGTTGATCCGCCGCGTGGCGGGTCGCGGGCCGCTCAGGCCCGCGTCACTGCAGCAAGGGCCGCAGTGCCGGCCAGACATTGTCCAGTAATTGGGCCTGGGCATCCTCGTTGGGATGGATGCCGTCGGCCTGGAACATCGCCCGGTTCGTTGCGATACCTTCCATCAGGAAGGGCACGAGCCGGGCGTTTTCGTCTTTGGCGACCGTGGGGAACACCTGGGCGAAGCGCTGGGTGTAGTCGCGGCCGTAGTTGGGCGGGATCTGCATGCCGACGATGACCACGTCGGCCTCGGCCTTGCGCGCGGCTTGCGCCATGGCGCGCAGGTTCTGTTCCGTCATGTTCAGCGGCAGTCCGCGCAGGGCGTCGTTCGAGCCCAGCTCCAGCACCACCACCGCCGGCTCGTGCTGGCGCAGCAGGGCCGGCAGGCGCGCGACGCCGCCGCTGGTGGTGTCGCCGCTGATGCTGGCGTTCACCACCTTGTACTTCGGGTATTGTTCGGAAAGCCGCGCGGACAGCAGCGGCACCCAGCCGGTGCCGCGCTTGATGCCGTACTCGGCGGCCAGGCTGTCGCCCACCACCAGCACGGTGCGTTGCGCGGAACCCTGGGCCGCGGCGGCGGTCTGAGCGTGGGCGGGCGCCACCAGGGTGGCGGCGGCGAGCGTGGATATCAGTAGTGAACGGCGAATCAGGGGAATCAGGCGCATGGATAGCAAGAATTCGATCGAGGTGAAAGGGCTGGGCAAGCGGGTGGCCGATGCCGGCGGGACGCTGTCTATCCTGGAAGACATCGATTTTACGGTGGCGGCGGGCAGCGCCGTGGCCATCACCGGCAGCTCCGGGTCGGGCAAGTCCACTTTGCTGGGACTGCTGGCCGGGCTGGATGTTCCCAGCCAGGGCAGCGTGCGCCTGGCGGGGCAGGACCTGTTCGCCCTGGACGAGGACGGCCGCGCGCGCCTGCGGGCCAATCACGTGGGGTTCGTGTTCCAGTCGTTCCAGCTGCTGCCGAACCTGACAGCGCTGGAAAACGTCATGCTGCCGCTGGAACTGGCGGGCCAGCCGGCGCGCGAGGCGGCCCAGGCCATGCTCGAACGCGTCGGGCTGGGGGCGCGCCTGCATCACTACCCGCGCACCCTGTCCGGCGGCGAGCAGCAGCGCGTGTCGCTGGCGCGCGCCTTCGTGGTGCAGCCTGACCTGCTGTTCGCCGACGAACCCACCGGCAGCCTGGATGCCGCCACCGGCGTCACGGTCATCGACCTGATGTTCGACCTGCACCGCGAGCACGGCACCACCCTGGTGTTGGTGACGCACGATCCGCAGCTGGCGGCGCGTTGCAGCCGGCAGGTGGTGCTGGCGGCCGGGCGCATGGCCGCCTAGGCGGGATGCCGCCGCGGCCCGTGCGGCCTGCGCCCGCGACACCCGCCTGAAACAAAAACGCCACCCGAAGGTGGCGTTTTCATTTGGCTTGGACCTTTGGCGCGGACCTTACTTGGCCTTGGCCACGGCCTGGTTCCAGGCGGTGACCACGGCTTCGTACTCCTTGGCGGCCGCGTCCTGGCTCACCGGGAAGATCTTGATGCTGTTGAAGTCGGGCAGGGTGGTCAGGCTGGCCACCGCGATGTCGGTGCGCGTCGGGCGGCGGAAATTCTTCACCAGCTGCGCTTCCTGGGCCTCCTTGCTGAGCAGGCCGTCGTACAGCGCCTTGGCGGCGTCCAGGTTCTTGGCGCCCTTGATGATGAACATGCCTTCCGGCGCCAGGTAGCTGCCCTCGGTCGGGTAGACCAGCTTGATCTCCTTCTGGCCGCCGGCCACGTATTCCTGGGCGGCGTATTCCAGCGTCATGCCGACCGCGTATTCGCCGGCCGCCACGCCCTTGTAGGTGGTGCCGGACGAGGCCGTGACCACGGCGTTGGCGGCGATCTTGTCCAGGCCTTCCTGGCCGAACTGCTTGTACAGGCCGTAGACCAGCATGTAGGCGGTGCCGCTCTTGGACGGATCGGTGATGGCGAACTTGCCCTTCCACTGCGGTTGCATCAGGTCGGACCAGGTGGCGGGCGCCGCCAGGCCTTTCAGCTGGCGCTCGTTGACCATCAGCACCATGATGTGGACGTTGGTGCCGACCCACAGGTCGTCGGGGCCGCGGAACTCGGCCGGGATCTTGTCGATGTCGGCCGAGCGGTAGGGCTGCAAGTGCTGGCGGTAAGCGCCCAGCGTGCCGAAGCCGCCGCTCCAGAACAGGTCGCCGCGCGGGTTCTGCGCCTCGGCTTCGATGCGCTTCATCATGGTGCCGGTGCCGCCGGTGACCGGCTGCACGTTCAGCTTGGGCGACTGCTTCTTGACGGCGTCGAGCGCGGTCTCGATGGTCTCGGTGTTGTTGGACGAGTACAGGACCACGTTCTGCGCGTGCGCGGCGCCCGAGGCCAGGATGGCGGCCAGCAGGCCGGTTTGCAGGAAGTGTTTGAGGTGCATGGTGAGCCTTTGTGGATGCGGGTTATTTGCCGGAGAACAGCTTGATGCGGAACGCCTTGACCGACACGATGATGGGCAGCACGATCACCGTGACCAGCGCCGCGCCATAGGCCGAGGCCATGCCCAGGCGGCCGCCGTCGACCTGGCGGAAGATGGCGATCGGCATGGTTTCGAGGCCGCCGCTGTAGGCCACGATCGAGGCCGACAGCTCGGAAATCGTGGTCAGCCACATCAGGATGGCGGCCGAGATGATGGAGGCCTTCATGGCCGGCAGGATGACCTTGAAGAAGGTCATCAGCGGCGACACGCCCAGGCTGATCGAGGCTTCCTCGATCGAGTCGGGAATGTTGAACAGCACCGACGAGGCGTTGCGCACCGCGAACGGCAGGCGCCGCACCGCGTAGCACAGCACCATGATGCCGGAGGTGCCCGCCAGCACCAGCCAGCCGGTGTTGAAGGTCTGCACCAGCGCGATGCCCAGCACCGTGCCCGAGATGGTCAGCGGCAGCACCACGATGTAGTCCAGCACCTGGGTGAAGGCGCTGCGCTTCTTGATGGTCAGGTAGCTCACCAGCACCGCGAAGGCCACGCCCGTCACCGTGGCCAGCGAGGCGAACTTGAGCGAATTCAGGATCGGCTCGGGCGCGCCATGCAGGGCGCGCTGCATGCTGGCCAGCGACCACGAGCCCCAATGCATCACCGGCCCGCTGGTCTTGGTGAAGGCGGCGATGAACACCACGATCAGCGGCAGCAGCGACAGCAGGATCACCAGGCCGACGCCGCCGGTGTACAGCATCGCCTGCCACGACCGCACCCGGCGCGCCGCCGGCGCGCGGCCCTGGGTCATGGTGTAGACCTTGCGCTCGACCACGCGCTTCTGCACGAACAGCACGATGGCGACGATGGCGATCGACACCACCGACATGGCGCTCTGCAGCGTCGGGCTGCCGCCCATTTCGCTGACGAAGGTGTTGTAGGTCATCACCGACAGCAGCGGCACGCGGCTGCCCAGCAGCATGGCCAGCGCGAAGTTGCCGACCACCAGCGTGAACACCACCAGCGCGTTCACCAGCACCGCCGGCAGCAGCACCGGCACCAGCACCCGCAACTGCGTCATCAGCGGCGGCGTGCCCAGGCTCAGGCCGGCTTCCTCCAGCTGGCCGTCGAAGCCGCGCAACGCGGCCAGCACGCCCAGGTAGATGTAGGTGTAGTAGACCAGCGTCATCGAGAACACCATGCCGGTCCAGCCGTAGAACGACGGCAGCGAGATGCCCGCGTCGCCCAGCAGGTTGGTCAGGATGCCGTTGTTGCCTAGCACCAGCAGCCACGACTGGCCGACGATAATCTCGGGAATGACGATGGTCAGCACCGGCAGGATCGCCACCAGGTTCTTGAGCGGGAAGTCGTAGCGCGCCACCATGTAGGCGAACGGCACGCCCACCAGGATGGTGCAGGTGGTCACCACCAGCCCCAGCACCAGCGTGTTGCCGAAGGCCTCCAGGTATTGCGAGTCGGCCAGCAGGGCGCGGAAGCCCTCCAGCGAGAAGCCGCCGTCCTGGCCGGTGACGCTGTTGCTGAACAGCACCGCCAGCGGATACAGCACGAAGAACAGCAGCAGCGCCAGGCTGATTGCCGTCAGGATGCCCCAGGGCCACCATTTGATTTTCATGGCGTGGCGGTCCTCAGGCGTTGACGACGCGGCTGTCGGCGGGAATTAGCACCTGCACGGCCTCGCCGGGCTGGAACTGCGCCACCATGTTGCCCGCGTGCAGCTCCACGCGGATTTCCGAGCCGTCCTGCAGCGCGATGCGGTAGGCGGTCTTGAAGCCCAGGTACTGGCGCCGCAGCACCTTGCCGGGCAGTGTGTTGGGCACGTAGGGCGCCGGCGCCATCAGGGCCAGTTCCTCGGGGCGGGCGATCAGCACCGAGCGCTCGGCCAGCGCGGCGCTGCCGAGCGTGCCGTCAAAGCCCAGGCCGCACAGCTCGTAGCGCACGTGGCCGGCCGGCGCGCCGGCCAGGCCGCCGCGGGCCGGCACCGGGATCACGTTGGCCGAGCCGATGAAGTCGGCCACGTAGGCGTTGACCGGCGTGCCGTACAGGTCTTCCGGCGTGCCCAGCTGGGCGATGCTGCCGTGGTCCATGATGGCGATGCGGTCGGACATGGCCAGGGCTTCCTCCTGGTCGTGGGTCACGAACACGGTGGTGATGCCGGCCTCGCGCACCAGGTCGAGGATGACGTCGCGCATCTGCAGGCGCATCTTGGCGTCCAGGTTCGACAGCGGCTCGTCCATCAGCAGCACGCGCGGCCGGATCACCAGGGCGCGCGCCAGCGCCACGCGCTGGCGTTGGCCGCCGCTCATCTGCGCCGGATAGCGGTCGGCCAGCGCCGCCAGGCCGACCTTGTCCAGCGCCTCGTCGACGCGGCGCTTGATCTCGGCGCGGGCCACGCCGCGGGCGCGCAGGCCGTAGGCGACGTTGTCGAAGGCGGTCTTGTCGGGGAACAGCGCGTAGTCCTGGAACACCATGCCGATGTCGCGGCGGTGCGCCGACACGTGCGTGACGTCGTCCTGGTCGAACAGCAGGCGGCCCCCGTCGGGCGCGTAGAAACCGGCGATGCAGCGCAGCAGGGTGGTCTTGCCGCAGCCGCTGGGGCCCAGCAGCGTGTAGAACGCGCCGTCGGGAATGTGCAGCGACAGGTCGCGCAGGACCTGCTGGCCGCCGAATGTCTTGATGATGCCGTCTACTGTGATCGATGCCATGAGAGCTTCCTGCCTGGGATTGTGCGCATCATAGGAACCCCGCCGCGCCGCGACCAGCGGTGTTTTTTAAGAGCTGGCGTTAGTTTTTCTAAGAGGTCGGCTGCGCCGCAATCCCCTAGAATGCGGCTCATAGCCACGGCGCCGCCTCGCGCGGCGCCGGCAAAAAACAGACGACAAGGGAAATCGTGGGAACTAGCAGCAAAGCCTTGCGCCGGGGTGGCGCACGGGCGGGCGTCGCCTGAGATGGCGGGCCCGAGCCTGCCGCCGCTGAAAGCCTTGCGGGTATTCGAGGCCGCGGCGCGCCTGCGCAGTTTCACCGCGGCGGCCGACGAGTTGAGCATCACGCACAGCGCGGTCAGCCAGCAGATCCGCATCCTGGAAGACTACGTCGGCCAGCCGCTGTTCGCGCGCGAGGCCCGCGGCGTCACGCTGCTGCCGTGCGCGCAGGCGTATTTTCCCGAGGTCCAGGCCAGCCTGGAGCGCATCGCAGCGGCCACCGCCAAGCTGCGCTCGCCCGGTCATGGCGGCGTGCTGCGCGTCAGCGCCACGCCGTCGCTCACCATGAAATGGCTGATTCCGCGCCTGTCGGCGTTCCAGGCGCTGCATCCGGGCATCGACGTGCAGCTGACCACGCAGGGCCGGTCGTTCCTGGACCGCGGCGACGAGGCCGGCAGCGACGTGCAGATCCGGCATGGCTACGTGGCGCACGCCGAGATGGCCTGCGTGCATTGCCTGGATGACTTCCACGTGCCGGTGGCCTCGCCGCGCTTCATCGAACGCAACCGGCTGGCCACGCCGACCGATTGCCTGGGGCATCCCTTGCTCAAGGTGGCGGGCGGCATGGATCACTGGCCGCGCTGGTTCGCGCTGGCCAAGGTGGACGTGCCGGCGCAACTGCCCGGGCCGGTGTTCGACCATCAATTCCTGTGCATGCAGGCCGCCATGAACGACCTGGGCATCGCCCTGGCGCCGTGGTGCCTGCTGCAGGACGACCTGCGCGCCGACCGGCTGCGGCCGCTGTTCCTGCAGCCGCGCCTGCCCAATGCCGGCGTCCATGCGCTGTTCCGCCCGGACGCGCCGGCGGCGGCCGCGGCGCGCCATTTCATCGACTGGCTGGGCCGCGAGGCCGGCCATCCGCTACCCGAGCAATAGAAGGATTGCCCATGCAAGATTTCCAGAGCGACGCCGGCCTGCACTGGCGCGGCATCGAACCGCCGCTGGCGCTGTCGGACTACAAGGTCATCGCCTTCGACATGGATTCGACCCTGATCGCCATCGAGACGCTGGACGAGATGGCCGACCTGATGGGGAAGAAGGCCGAGGTGGCCGCGCTGACGGAAGCGGCCATGCGCGGCGAGATCGTCGACTACAAGCAAAGCCTGCGGCAGCGCGTGGCGCTGCTGGCCGGCATGCCGGCCGAAGCGCTGGACGAGGTCTACGACCGGCGCCTGACGCTTAACCCGGGCGTGGAGACGCTGATCGCCGCGTGCAAGGCCGCCGGGCTGTTCTGCCTGCTGGTGACGGGCGGCTTCACCTGCTTCACCGACCGGCTGCGGGCGCGCCTGGGGCTGGACGACGTGCGCGCCAACGTGCTGGAGATCGAGAATGGGCGCCTGACCGGGCGGTTGCTGCCGCAGCCCTGGGGCGATCTGTGCGACGGCGAGGAAAAGCGCCGCAAGCTGCTGGAAGTGTGCGCGGCGCTGGGCGTGGGGCCGGAGCGCGCCATCGCGGTGGGCGACGGCGCCAACGACCTGCCGATGCTGCGCACGGCCGGCCTGTCGGTGGCGTACCACGCCAAGCCGGCGGTGCGGCGCGAGGCCAAGGTGGCGATCGACCAGGGCGGGCTGGATCAGCTGCTGCGCCTGTTCGCCGCCCGCGCCGCGTAAGCGGACGGCGCGCGGGCCGCGCTGTCCGCGGCCCGGTCCGACCCGCCTCAGGCGTTGATCAGGCCGGGGATCTTCACGTCCGGGTCGACATCGGCGTTGTAATCGACCCCGTCGATCTCGAACCCGAACAGGCGCAGGAAATCGCGCTTGTAGCCGGCGAAATCGGTCAGTTCATACAGATTGGACTCGGTCACCTGGTGCCACAGCGCCTGCACCTGCGCCTGCACGGCCGGGTCTAGTTCCAGGTAGTCCGCGCGCAACCGGCCCTCGGCGTCCAGGATCGGCGCCGCGCCGCACAGGCTGTCGCGATACAGGCCGTAGACCTGCTCGATACAGCCCTCGTGCGTGCCTTTTTCCTTCATGACCTTGAACAGCAGCGACAGGTACAGCGGCATCATCGGGATCGCCGAGCTGGCCTGGGTCACGACCGCCTTCAGCACCGAGACGCGGGCATCGCCGCCGCGCGCGGCCAGCTTGGCGCGGATGTCCAGCACCTTCTGGTCCAGGTCTTTCTTGGCGGCGCCGATCGAGCCGTTCCAGTAGATGTCGTGGGTGATCTTCTCGCCCAGGTAGGTGAAGGCGATGGTGGTGGCGCCCTCGGCCAGCACGCCGGCCTCCAGCAGGGCGTCGATCCACATCTGCCAGTCCTCGCCGCCCATCACCGCCACCGTGGCGTCGATCTCTTCCTGGGTGGCAGGTTCCAGCACCGATTCCTTGATGACTTCCTTGTCGGTATCCAGGCCGCGCAGCGTGACCGCCTGGCCGACCGGCTTGAGGGTCGAGTTGAACACCGCGCCGCTGACCGGATGGGTGCGGCGCGGCGCGGCCAGGCTGTAGATCACCTGGTCGACCTGGCCCAGGTCCTGCCTGATGGCGGCGATGGTCTGGGTCTTGATGGCATCGGAGAAGGCGTCGCCGTTGATGCTCTTGGCGTACAGGCCCTCGGCGCTGGCGAACTTGTCGAAGGCGGCGCTGTTGTACCAGCCCGGGGTGCCGGCCTTGGCGGCCTCGCCGGGGCGCTCGAAGAACACGCCCAGGGTCTGGGCGCCACAGCCGAAGGCGGCGCTGATGCGGGCCGCCAGGCCATAGCCGGTGGACGCGCCGATCACCAGCACGCGTTTCGGCCCCCCCGCGATCGGGCCCTGGGCGCGGACGTAGTCGATCTGCTGCTTGACGTTGGCCTCACAGCCGACGGGATGGGTGGTGACGCAGATGAAGCCGCGCACGCGGGGTTTGATGATCATGGAGACCTCGTTCTGGAAATGCCGGGAGGGTGCCGCGCGCAGGCGCGAGAGACGCCCGGCATTGTACGGGAGCCAACGGCGCCGGCCGCCGGGCAGCCCGGCCTGTGCGTGACGCGGATCAGGCCGCCGCGGCGGCCCGGGCGCGGCCGCGGCGCCATTCCACCAGGCCGATGCCGATGCCGCTGGCGCAGATGATGGCGATGCCGAGCCAGGTCAGGGGATCGGGGAAGTGGTCCCAGACTAGCCAGCCGACCGTGGTGGCGCTGATGATCTGCAGGTAGATGAAGGGCGCCAGGGTCGAGGCCGGCGCGCGGCGGTAGGCGGCGATCTGGAACAGGTGGCCCAGGCCGCCGGTGACCCCGGTGGAGATCAGCAGCGTCCAGTCCAGCGGCGTCAGCGCCTGCAGCACCGGCAGGGCGGGCGGCAGGATGAAGGGCAGGGCCAGCGTCAGGCAGCCGGTGCCGACCGCGCCGCTCCAGATCAGCGAGGTGAACGGATCGTCGCCGGCCACGCGGCGCGTGGCGATGAACTGGGCGGCGAAGCAACAGGCCGTCAGCAGGCCGAAAATGGTGCCGACCGGATGTAGGCCGCCGCCCGGGCGGATGACGATGATGACGCCGATGAAGGCGATGCCCGCGGCGACGAAGCGCGACATGCGCGCCGGTTCCTTCAGGATCCAGGGCGCCAGCGACAGCACCAGCAGCGGCGCCAGGAAGTTGATGGCGGTGGCCTCGGCCTGCGGAATATAGCTGAGCGTGGTGAAGAACATCAGCGTGGCCAGGAACATCGAGCCGCCGCGCAGGAGCTGTTCGCGCGGCTTGTTGCTGCGCAGGATGCCGACGCCCCGGGTCGGCAGCACCAGCGCCAGCACCAGCACCAGGTGCACGGCATAGCGGAACCACGACAGCACCAGCAGCGGCACGCCCGCGTTCATGACCCATTTGCCGCTGGCGTCCAGGCAGGACAGCGTCCACATCGACAGCACCAGCAACAGGATCCCGACGAGCGGGCCGCTGGCGGCGGGACGCGGGCGACCGGTATCGGCCGGGGACATGGACAGGCTCCTTGTGCGCTAGGGGGCCGTGGGCGGGGCCACGGGGCGGCTGACATGATACGCTCATCGCGGCAGGGGGAAAGGTTCATGATCGAACTACGCAATATAGAAACGTTTTTCTGGGTCGCCACGCTGGGCAGCTTCCGCGCCGCGTCCGACAAGCTCAACACCACGCAGCCGGCGGTCTCGCAACGCATCGCCTCGCTCGAGGCCGACCTGGGCGTGCGCCTGTTCGAGCGCGACGCGCGCGGCGTCAAGCTCACCGGCAAGGGCCACGAACTGCTGTCGCACGCCGAACGCATGCTGCAGGTGCGGCGCGACATGTTCGAGGCCGCGCGCGAGCAGAACGTGATGACCGGCACGGTGCGCATCGGCGTGGCCGAGACCATCGTGCAGACCTGGCTGCCGACGCTGATCGAACTGGTGCGCGCCTCGTATCCGGCGCTGGTGCTGGAGATCGAGGTCGACACCACGCACGTGCTGCGCTCGCACCTGATGGCGCGGCAGATCGACCTGGCCTTCCTGATGGGGCCGGTGCTGGAGGCGCGGGTCGAGAACCTGCCGCTGTGCACCTATCCGCTGGCCTGGGTCGCCAGTCCCTTGCTGGACCTGGGGCCCGAGCCGCTGACGCTGGAGCGCATCGCGCGGCTGCCGATCGTGACCTATCCGTCCAACAGCGCGCCGTACCGCGTGGTGCGCGACATGCTGACGCGCGCCGGCGTGGTCTCGCCGCGCATGTACGGCAGCGCCTCGATGTCCATGGTGGTGCGGATGACGCAGGACTGCATCGGCACCAGCGTCATCGCGCCGGTGTTCCTGGGCAAGGAGCTGGCGCGCGGCGAACTGCGCATCCTGCGGGTCGACGCGGATCCGCTGCCCGAGCTGAGCTTCACCGCCACCTGGGTGCAGGGGCCCGACAGCCACGCGGTGCGCCTGATCGCGCAGATGGCGCAGAAGGTCGCGGCGCAGGCCGGCGACGGCGTGCCCGCCTAGTACGGCAATGCCGCGTCCGGCGCGCGCTGGCGCGGCCGATCCAACCTAGGTGTTTTCCCCAGCAGCGTGTGCGCGGCCGCGTCGCGGCGGCCGTGCGCGCGCCGGCCGCGCGTTGTCGCGATTGCCCGCCAGGCCGCATGGTTGCTGGCTTTGCGGCCGGTGGCGGGTTCCGCCGCCATGAGACCCAAGAAATATTTATACCCCCACATCGCAACTTACGATTGGACGCTGGACGCCCCTGACGCTGCAATGGCGGCACATCAAGAAGATCGCCTGCCTCGACAGGCTCCGGGGGAAATCGTTTGCTCCTCTGACGTACCGATTCTTACCCGCGCGCTCAAGGTAACGGGGACCCGCGCGCGCAGACCATCCCGCCAGCCAGGAGTTTTCGTCCATGAAGAAGTCGCTCGCTCTCGCCGCCGTCGCCGCCAGCCTGTTGGCCGGCGCCGCCCAGGCGCAAGACCTGCCCAAGACCCACCTGAAGGTGGTCGGCGGCCTGTCCAACCTGACCGCCTACAACGATTACGAAAAGCCGTTCTGGACCAAGACCATTCCGGACGCGTCCAAGGGCCAGGTCACGGCGGACATCAAGGGTTTCAATGAAATGGGCCTGAAGGGCCCGGAACTGCTGCGCCTGATGTCCACCGGCGTGGTCGAGTTCGGCACCGCCACGCTGTCGTACTTCGCCAGCGACAACCCGATCAACGAAGCCATCGACCTGGCCGGCCTGGCGCCGGACGTGAAGACGGCGCGCGAGGTGACCAACGCCTTCGAGCCGGTCTATGCGCGCCTGTACGGCGAGGGCAGCAACGTCAAGCTGCTGGGCATCTCCACCTATCCGGCGCAGGTGCTGTTCTGCAACGCCGAGATCAAGGGCCTGGCCGACATCAAGGGCAAGAAGGTCCGCACCAGCAGCCGCACCACCGCCGAATTCGTGGAAGCGCTGGGCGGCTCCAGCGTCACCATGGCGTTCGGCGAAGTGGTGCCGGCGCTGCAGAACAAGGTGGTCGATTGCGCCATCACCGGTTCGCTGTCGGGCTACTCGGCCAAGTGGTACGAAGTCTCGACCCACCTGGTGGCGCTGCCGATCAACTGGAACCAGCAGATCCACGCCGTCAACCAGAAGGCCTGGGACAAGCTCGACCCCAACGTGCGCACCTTCCTGCAGGCCAACGTCAAGACGCTGGTCGACAACATCTGGGACGCCGCGGCGCGCCAGACCCAGGAAGGCTATGACTGCAACACCGGCGCGGCGGCTTGCCCGTTCCCGGTCAAGGGCAAGATGGTGCTGGTGCAGCCCTCGGACGCCGACCGCGAACTGCTCAAGAAGGTGACCCAGGAAGCCGTGCTGCCCAAGTGGGCCGCGCGTTGCTCGGCGCAGTGCGTCAAGGACTTCAACGCCACCGTCGGCAAGACGCTCGGCGTGACCGCCAGCAAGTAAGCGCGACGGCGCGCCGCCGCTGGCGGCGGCGCGCCCGCGATTCATCATCAAGGCCGCATCCGGCCGCAGAGGTTTTTCCCATGACCCGAACCGAACACTTCCGCCTGCTGGGCGGGCTGCTGCGGCGCGCCGAGACATTCTCGCGCGTCGCGGTGTGGGCGGGCGGCGCGCTGACCATCGCCAGCGTGCTGCTCATTTCCTTCGATGTGCTGGCCCGCAAATTCCTGGGCTTCAACACCGGCGGCGCCGACGAGCTGTCGAGCTACGCCTTTGCCATCAGCACCTCCTGGGCGCTGGCCTTCGCCACGCTGCAACGCGCCAACGTGCGGGTCGATGTGCTCTACCAGAAGCTGCCGGTGCGCGTGTCGGCCGTGCTCGACTGGATTTCCATGGTGGCCCTGGCGGTCTTCATGGTGTTCCTGACCTATTACGCTTTTGAAGTGGTGCAGATGTCGTGGACCCAGAAGTCCGCCGCCAACACGCCGCTGGCCACGCCGTTGTGGATTCCGCAGGGCCTGTGGCTGCTGGGCCTGGCCTGGATGTGCATCACCGTGGCATTGATGCTGGCGCGCGCCTCGGCCGCGCTGGTGACGGGCGACATCGAGCTGGTCAAGGAAATCTGCGGCGTGCGCTCGGCGCAGGAAGAAGCCGACGAAGAAGCCGCCGCCGGCGAGCGCATGGTCAAGGGAGCCACGGCATGATCGCAACCGCCCTGACCCTGTTGCTGGTCCTGATCGGCCTGTCCATCCCCGTGGGCGCCGCCCTGGGAGTGCTGGGCCTGATGCTGGATCCGCTGTTCTCCATGCTGCCGCTGTCGCGCGCGATCGGCGAAGTCTCGTGGAGCACCAACAACGAATTCCTGCTGGTCGCCATTCCGCTGTTCATCATGCTGGGCGAAGTGCTGCTGCGGGCCGGTTTCGCCGAGCGCATGTACGGCGCCATGAGCCTGTGGCTGTCGTGGCTGCCGGGCGGCCTGATGCACGCCAACATCGGCGCCTCGACGCTGTTCTCGGCCACCTCCGGCTCCAGCGTGGCCACCGCCGCGACCGTGGGCACGGTGGCGATCCCGCAGATCCGCAAGTACGGCTACAACGAGCCGCTGTTCCTGGGCAGCCTGGCCGCCGGCGGCACGCTCGGCATCCTGATTCCGCCGTCGATCAACCTGGTGATCTATGGCGTGCTGACCAATTCGTCGGTGCCCAAGCTCTACCTGGCCGGCATCATCCCCGGCTTCGCCATGGCGGCGCTGTTCATGCTGACGGTGATGATCGCCTGCGTGGCCAAGCCGTCCTGGGGCGGCAAGAAGATCCAGGCCACCTGGGGCCAGCGCTTCGCCAGCCTGGTGCACCTGGCGCCGCCGATGGGCATCTTCCTGCTGGTGGTGGGCTCGATCTATGCCGGCCTGGCCACGCCGACCGAGGCGGCCGCGCTGGGCGTGCTGGGCGCGCTGCTGCTGGCCGCCTGGTTCCGCCGCCTGACCTGGACCATGTTGCGCGAGGCGATGGAAGGCACCATGCGCTCGACCGCCATGATCATGCTGATCGTGGTGGCCGCGAGCTTCCTGAACTTCGTCATGTCCGCCACCGGCCTGACCGACGCGCTGACCCAGTCCATCACCGGGCTGGGCCTGTCGCCGGGCTGGATGCTGCTGATCGTGATCGTGTTCTACCTGGTGCTGGGCTGCTTCATGGAGACCCTGTCGATGATGATCACGACGATCCCGATCGTCGCGCCCATCATGATCGCGCTGGGCTACGACCCGATCTGGCTGGGCATCATCATCATCATCCTGGTCGAGGCCGCGCTGATCACGCCGCCGGTGGGGCTGAACCTGTTCGTGGTGCAGAGCCTGCGCAAGAGCGGCTCGATGAGCGCCGTGATCGTCGGCAGCCTGCCGTTCGTGCTGGCCATGTTCGTGATGCTGGCGCTGCTGTCGTGGTGGCCCGACCTGGCCTTGTGGCTGCCGCGGGTGTTCGGCTAGCCCCTGTCTCCCTTCGGGCGCGGCCGCGTCGCCGCGCCCATTCCTCCCCGTTTTCCTCCGCAGGACTTTTCATGAAAGCCGTATTCCAGATCGAAGCCGATTCCCCCCGCCAGGTCGAGGTGGACTTCAACACCCTCATCGTGGCCGGCTGGGCCGGGCGCGACATCGCCGCCATCGAGCACCATATCGAGGAACTGGCCGCCATCGGCGTGCCGCGTCCCACCAGCGTGCCGCTGTACTACCGCATCGCCGACAACCAGCTGACCCAGGCCGAACAGGTGCAGGCGGTGGGCGGCGATTCGTCCGGCGAGGTCGAGACCTTCGTGTTCGCGGCCGACGGCGAGATGTACGTCAGCATCGCGTCCGACCACACCGACCGCAAGCTGGAGACGGTCAGCGTGGCCATGTCCAAGCAGGTCTGCGTCAAGCCGGTGGCGACGACGGCCTGGCGCCTGGCCGACGTGGCCGGTTACTGGGACGAGCTGGTGATCCGTTCGTACATCGTCGAGAACGGCGCCGAGGTGCTGTACCAGGAGGGCCCGCTGGCCTCGCTGCGCACGCCGCAGGACCTGATCGCCGGCTACACCGGCGGCGCCGCGACGCTGCCCGAAGGCGCCGGCATGACCTGCGGCACCGTCGGCGCCATCGGCGGCATCCGCCCGTCGGCGGAATTCACCATGGAACTGTTCGATCCGCGCCGCCAACGCAGCCTGCGCCACCGGTATCATGTCGAGATCCTGCCGGTGGTGGCCTGACGCCCGGCAGGCGCCCTGATTGCCATGACGCGCCCCGGCGGGGCGCGCCGGTCCAACACTTTTCATGCCGCCCCGCGGCCCCCTGGAACCGTATGCTTTCGACCCTGAATGACCTGACCGCCGCCCTGAACGACGGCCGCACCACTTCCGTTGAACTGACCGAGGCCGCCCTGGCGCGCGCCGCCGATCCGGCCGGCGAGGGCGCCCGCGCCTTCACCCGCCTGTACGCCGAGTCGGCGCTGGCCCAGGCGCGCGCCTCGGACACGCTGCGCGCCGCCGGCATCGTGCGCTCGGCCATCGAGGGCCTGCCGATCAGCATCAAGGACCTGTTCGACATCGAGGGCGAGACCACCATGGCCGGCTCGGTGGCGCGCGAGGGCGAACCCGCGGCCGACGCCAACGCCGAAGTGGTGCAGCGCCTGATCGCCGCCGGCGCGGTCATCATCGGCCGCACCAACATGACCGAATTCGCCTATTCGGGCCTGGGCATCAACCCGCATTACGGCACCCCGCTGAACCCCTGGGACCGCGCCACCGGCCGCATTCCCGGCGGTTCGTCGTCGGGCGCCGCGGTCTCGGTGAGCGACGGCATGGCGGTGGCCGCCATCGGATCGGACACCGGCGGCTCGGTGCGCATCCCGGCCGCGCTGTGCGGCCTGACCGGCTTCAAGCCCAGCGCCTGGCGCGTGTCGATGGAAGGCGTGCTGCCGCTGTCGGCCAACCTGGATTCCATCGGCCCCATCGCCGCCAGCGTGCGCTGCTGCGCCGAGCTGGACGCCATCCTGTCGGGCGAGGGCGGTCCGGTGCCCGAGGCGCTGCCGCTGCGCGGCCTGCGCCTGGCGGTGCCCAAGACGCTGGCGCTGGACGCCATGGACAAGCACGTGTCCGACACCTTCGCGCGCACCGTGGCGCGGCTGGTCGAGGCCGGCGCCCTGGTCGACGAGATCGCCATTCCGGAATTCGCCGAACTGGCCGGCATCAACGCCAAGGGCGGCTTCACCGCCGCCGAGGCCTGGGCCTGGCACCGCGACCTGATCGCCCGCGCCGGCAAGCGCTACGATCCGCGCGTGGTGTCGCGCATCATGCGCGGCAAGGACATGGGCGCCGCCGACTACCTGGACCTGCTGGACGCGCGCGAAGCCTGGGTCGCCGCCGTCGACCGCCGCATCGCCGGCTACGACGCGCTGATCCTGCCGACCACGCCGATCGTGGCGCCGGCCGTGGCCGACCTGACGGCCTCGGATGAAGCCTATTACGCCGCCAACGGCCTGATCCTGCGCAATCCCACCCTGATCAACTTCCTCGATGGCTGCGCGCTGTCGCGGCCCGTGGCCGCCC
>NZ_CYTY01000024.1:76968-80250 GCF_001298995.1 Achromobacter sp. 2789STDY5608615 | reverse complement strand
CGGAACCGTCCCCCTGACGCTAACATCCAGGCTGGACATGCCGCGCAACGGGGCAGGATACGGGCGCCATGATAGATCTGCGCAATATCGAGACGTTTTTCTGGGTGGCCACGCTGGGCGGTTTCCGCGCCGCGGCCGAGAAGCTCAACGCCACCCAGCCGGCGATTTCCCAGCGCATCGCGTCGCTGGAATCGGACCTGGGCATCCGCCTGTTCGACCGCGACGTGCGCGGCATCAAGCTGACCGGCAAGGGCCAGGAGCTGCTGTCGCATGCCGAGCGCATGCTGCAGTTGCGCCGCGACATGCAGGAAGCGGCGCGCGCCAAGAGCGTGATGAGCGGCACCCTGCGGCTGGGCGTGTCCGAGACCATCGTGCACACCTGGCTGCCGACCCTGATGGAGTACCTGCACGACACCTATCCGGCGCTGATGGTCGAGATCCAGGTGGACACCACCACGGTGCTCAAGACCCAGCTGGCCTCGCGCCAGATCGACCTGGCGTTCCTGCTGGGACCGATGGAAGAGCCGCGCATCGAAAACCTGTACCTGTGCAATTACCCGCTCAGCTGGGTCGCCAGCCCCAAGCTGAAGGTGGGGCGCCAGCCCATCAGCCTGAAGCGGCTGGGGGAATGGCCGGTCATCACCTATTCGTCCACCACCGATCCGCACCGCGCGGTGCGGCAGCTGTTGCAGCAGGCCGGCGTGGACGCGCCGCGCATGTACGGCAGCTCGGCGCTGAGCGTGATCGTGCGCATGGCGCTCGATGGCATCGGCACCGCCGTGATCGCGCCGGTGATCCTGCGCAAGGAGCTGACCCAGGGCGAGCTGCGGGTGCTGGACGTCAAGGCGCCGGCGCTGCCGCCGCTGCACTACACCGCCTGCTGGATGCAGGGGCCCGACAGCCAGGTGCCGCGCACCGTGGCCGAGGCCGCCCAGCACATCGCGCGTGAAGAAGCGCTGCGCTATCCGGCAAAACCCTGATAAGGAATTCTGATCGGGGTCTATCGCAACATGTGATTAGACGCAGGGCCCGAGTTCCTGTGCAATGTCTCCCATACCAACACTGGCTCAAGGGGAATTGACATGGCATTGGATTCGGCGGCCCGCAGCAGCGTGGAACTGGCGCGCCGCGCAAGGCTCGACGCCCGCAGCGGCAAACTGACCGGCCCCACGGCGAACCTGGCTCCCGGCCACGTGCAGGCCAACCTGGCGATCCTGCCGCGCGCGCTGGCGGCGGATTTCCTGCATTTCTGCCAGCGCAATCCCAAGCCGTGCCCGCTGCTGGCCATGTCCGAGCCGGGCGATCCGTCCTTGCCGGACCTGGGCCAGGACATCGACATCCGCACCGACATCCCGCGCTACCGCGTCTGGCAGAACGGCGAACTGGTGGCCGAGCCGACCGACGTGCGCGACGTGTGGCGCGATGACCTGGTGTCGTTCCTGATCGGCTGCTCGTTCTCGTTCGAGGAAGCCATGCTGGACAACGGCCTGCCGGTGCGCCACATCGAGCAGGGCTGCAACGTGCCGATGTACCGCACCAACATCCCGACCCACGCCGCCGGCGTCTTCGGCGGCCCGCTGGTGGTGTCGATGCGGCCCTTGAAGGCCGCCGACGCCATCCGCGCCATCCAGGTGACTTCGCGTTTTCCCTCGGTGCACGGCGCGCCGGTGCATATCGGCGACCCGGCGTTGATCGGGATTGCCGACATCGACCGGCCGGATTATGGTGACGCCGTGGAGATCCGCGCCGGCGAGATGCCGGTGTTCTGGGCCTGCGGGGTGACGCCGCAGTCGGTGGTGGCGACGGTGCGCCCTGATTTCTGCATCACCCACGCGCCCGGGCACATGCTGGTCACCGATCTGGTCAACAGCCGCATGGCCATCCTGTAGGCCACGCTTCGATTCTCAGTCAACCGTCAGCGGAAAACCGCTAGAAATCACAGTCTTTACGTAGTCGCAGCACCGTTACAAAGCGTCCGCAGCCGGACGCGTCAGCAGCTTTGGTTTTGCCTCCAGAAAGATCCATGACAGGACAAGGGGAAAAGGCGACAAAAGTTCAAGATCCACCGCCCGCCGGACTAGCGACGGGCGGCGGGTCGCCGCAGGCCCGGATTTCCCGGGCCCGGGGCCGTGCGCCCCGCGTTTTGCATTGCTTTCACAGTGGAATTTCTCCAGGAGTCAGGTAATGAAGATGAAGCTCATTGCGGGTGTCGCCGCGAGTCTGGCGCTGTTGGCCGCCGCGCCGACGCAGGCGCAGGTCAAGACCGTGAAGATCGGCGCGATCTATCCCCTGTCCGGCGCGCTGGCGTCCACCGGCGCCGAGATCAAGGCCGCGGTGGAACTGGCCGTGGATATCGTCAATAATCCGCATCCCGAGCTCGAAGGGATCCCGCTGGCCGCGGGCGCCGGATTGCCGGCGCTGGGCGGGGCCAAGATCGAGGTGGTGTTCGGCGATTCGCAGGGCAAGCCCGAAGTGGGCCTGGCCGACGCGCAGCGCCTGATCGACCAGGAAAAGGTGGTGGCCCTGACCGGCGCCTACCAGTCGGCCGTCACCAAGACCGCCAGCCGCATCGCCGAGCAGCGCGGCATTCCCTACCTGAACGGCGAATCCAGCAGCCCGGACCTGACCGAGCGCGGCTACAAGTGGTTCTTCCGCACCTCGCCCAACGACGACACCTTCGTCGAGAACATGATGCAGTTCCTGGACGGCGTGAAGGGCACGCCGACCGCCAAGATCGCGGTGGTCTACGAGAACACCGACTTCGGCGTCAACACCTACAAGGCGGTCGAGAAGTTCGCCAAGCAGTACAAGCGCGAGGTGGTGGCCAACATCGCCTACAGCGCCGGCTCGGCCTCGGTCACCGCCGAAGTGCAGAAGCTGGCCGCGGCCAAGCCCGACGTGGCGATCTTCGCCAGCTACACCTCGGACGCCATGCTGTTCGTGCGCACCATGCGCGAAAGCAAGTACGCGCCGCCGGTGCTGCTGGCCAACGACGCCGGCTTCATCGACTCGCGCTTCGTGCAGGAAGTCGGTCCGCAGGTGCAGGGCGTGCTGACGCGCGACGTGTGGGGCAACGACGTCGCCGCCGCCAAGGCCGGCCTGAAGAAGATCAACGACATGTACAAGGCCAAGACCGGCAAGGACCTGAACGGCAACAACGCCCGTTCGATGCAGGGCGTGCTGGTGCTGGCCGATGCCATCAACCGCGCCGGCTCCACCGATCCGGAAGCGATCCGCAAGGCGCTGGCGGCCACCGACCTGGGCGAGTCGCAAGTGGCCATG
>NZ_CYTY01000024.1:54472-76690 GCF_001298995.1 Achromobacter sp. 2789STDY5608615 | reverse complement strand
TTCGCCCATGGCGAATTCCTGATGCTCGGCATGTATGCCGCCTATTGGCTATACACCCTGGGTCATATCGACCCCACGCTGTCGGCCCCCCTGGTCGCCATCGTGCTCGCCTTCGTCGGTTTCCTCACTTATGCGCTGATCATCAAGCGCCTGCAGAAAGGTCCCGCCATGGCGGTGATCCTGGCCACCTTCGGCCTGGGCCTGGTGCTGCGGCAACTGGCGTTCATCGCTTTCAGCCCCGACTACCGCAGCCTGCCCGACACCCTGGTGTCCGGCAGCGTCACGGTGGCGGGCATCTCGCTGGGCCGCCCGCAGGTGGTGACCGGCCTGATCGCGCTGGTGGTGGTGGCCGCGCTGTTCGTGCTGGTGTACCGCACGCGCTGGGGCCACGCCCTGCAGGCGGTGGCCGAAGACCGCCAGGTGGCGGCGCTGGTCGGCATTTCGCCCGACCGCGTCAACGCCCAGGTCTGGATGCTGGGCAGCGCCGCCGTCGGCCTGGCCGGCGCGCTGCTGACCACATTCTTCTACGTGTTCCCCTCGGTGGGCACGGTATTCGGCCTGCTGGCCTTCGTGGCGGTCTGCATGGGCGGCTTCGGCTCGCTGCCGGGCGCCTTCATCGCCGGCATCCTGATCGGGATCATCGAGGCCATGACGGGCTACTTCGTGGCGCCCGCGCTGAAGACGGTCAGCGTCTTCATCCTCTTCATCCTGGCTCTCTGGTATCGGCCGCGCGGCCTGTTCGGGCGGTGGTGACATGACGACGACACAGAAAAAGGACGGCGCGGCCTCGGGCGTGCCGAAATGGCCGGTGGCCGTGGCCCTGGCGGCGGCGGTGCTGCTGGCGCTGGTGCCGCTGGTGGTGACCGACTCGTTCACCCTGCAGGTGCTGCTGCTGGCCATCATGTTCGGCGCGCTCGGCGCGTGCTGGAATCTGGTGGGCGGCTTTCTCGGCCGCATCTCGTTCGGCCACGCCGTGTTCGTGGGCGTGGGCGGCTACACCACCTTGCTGCTGCTGCATCACCTGAAGCTGACGCCGCTGCTCGGCATTCCGCTGGGCGGCCTGATCAGCGCGGCGCTGGCCTGGCTGGTGGGCGGGCCGACGCTGCGCCTGTCCGGCCACTATTTCGCCATGGCCACCATCGCGCTGCTGCAGATCGGGCTGCTGCTGATGATCAACTGGGACTGGGCCGGCGGCGCCGTCGGGCTGGAGGCGCCGATCGGCGACGCCGCCTGGATGCTGCTGTTCCGCAGCAAGGTGCCGTACTACTGGATCGCGGTGGGGCTGGCGTTCCTGACCTTCTGCGCCACGTACTTCCTGGTGCATTCCAAGACCGGCTTCTATTGGCGCGCCATCAACGGCGACGAGGCCGCCTCGCGCAGCCTGGGGGTGCCGGCGGATCGCTACAAGATGCTGGCGTTCGTGATGTCGGCCGGCATGACCGGCGTCTGGGGCGGCTTCTTCGCCATGTACGTGGGCTTCATCGATCCGGAGTCCATGTTCAGCCTGACGATGTCGGTGCAGGTGGTGCTGGTCGCCATCCTGGGCGGCGTGGGCACGCTGGTCGGCCCGTGGCTGGGCGCGGCGGTGCTGCTGCCGCTGTCGGAAGGCACGCGGGTGCTGTGGGGCAGTTCGGGCCTGGGCCTGGACCTGCTGATTTTCGGGTTGGCGATTCTGCTCGTCACCTTGTTCCTGCCAGGCGGTCTGGTGACATTGAGGAGGCGCCGTGGCTCTGCTCGACGTTAAGAACCTGACCAAGCGCTTCGGCGGCCTGGTCGCCAACAAGGACATTTCGCTGTCGGTGGACGCGGGCGAGATCGTCGCCATCATCGGTCCCAACGGCGCCGGCAAGAGCACCCTGTTCAACGGCCTGGTGGGCCATCACGAGCCGACCTCGGGCACGGTGGCGTTCGCCGGCGAGTCCATGATCGGCCGGCGGCCCGAGCAGGTCGCGGCCATGGGCCTGGTGCGCACCTACCAGATCCCGCGCAGCTTCGGCCAGATGACGGTGCTGGAGAACGCCATGGTCGGCGCGCTGCTGCGCCATCCGCGCCTGCCCGACGCGCGCCGCGCCTCGGCGCGGGTGCTGGAGCTGGTGGGACTGGCCGATCGCGCCGACACGCTGGCGGCCGAACTGAACGTGGCGGGGCAGAAGCGGGTCGAGCTGGCGCGCGCGCTGGCGACCGAGCCGCGCATGCTGCTGCTGGACGAAGTGGCTGGCGGCCTCAATCCGGCCGAGGCCATCGCGCTGGCCGAGATCCTGCGCGGCATCCACGCCGCCGGGGTCACGCTGATCATCGTCGAGCACGTGCTGGAAGTCGTGATGCGGCTGGCGCAACGGGTGCTGGTGTTGAACTTTGGCCAGATGATCGCGGAAGGGGCGCCCCAGGATATCGTGCGCCATCCCGCCGTGATCGAGGCTTATCTGGGGAGGAAGCACCGTGCCTGATGTGATGTTGAAGGTCGACAACCTGAGCGTGGCCTACGGCGGCGTGCAGGCCGTGCGCGACGTGTCGCTGGAAGTGCGCCAGGGGGAAATCGCCGCGCTGCTGGGCGCCAACGGCGCCGGCAAATCCAGCACGCTGCTGGCCATCATCGGTTCGGTCAAGCCCAGGGAAGGGCGGGTCGTCTTCGAAGGGCGCGACATCACCGGAACGCCGCCGGACCAGCTGGTCAAGCAGGGCATCGCGATGATTCCGGAAGGCGCGCGGGTGTTCGCGCGCCAGCCGGTCGAGCAGAACCTGCGGCTGGGGGCGTACACCGTGCGCGACGAACGCGTCTACCAGGAGCGGCTGGACAAGGTCTACGCGCTGTTTCCGCGCCTGAAAGAGCGCCGGGAGCAGCTCGCCGGCACCATGTCCGGCGGCGAACGGCAGATGCTGGCGATCGGCCGCGCCCTGATGAGCGGGCCGCGGCTGCTGCTGATCGACGAGCCCAGCCTGGGCCTGTCGCCGCTGCTGGTCGAGCAGGTATTCGACGCCCTGGCCGCGTTGAACCGCGACGACGGCCTGTCGGTGCTGCTGGTCGAGCAGAATATGACGCAGGCGCTGGAAGTGGCGTCGCGCGCCTACGTCATGCAGAGCGCGCGCATTGCGCTGTCGGGCGACGCCGCCGAGCTGGCGGCGTCGGACGAGGTGCGCAAGGCGTATCTGGGCATGTAGCGGGACCGCTTCCGGTAACGGCAAAGAAAAAGCCCGTCGCTCGCGCGACGGGCTTTTTGATATGCGGCCGGGGGCGGGCCGTAAGTCGCGAAGGACTTAGAAGATGTGGCGCATGCCCAGGCCGGCGCCGATCTGGCTGGTGCGGCCGGCGATTTCGCCGGTGACCGCGTCGCGGACCTTGTTGTAATCCACGGTGCCGTACACCTGGGTACGCTTGGACAGCGAGTACTCGGCCACGGCCACCAGGGCGTAGCGCTTGCCCTTGTCGCCGTCCACGACCACGTTCTTGCTCTGGTCGTAGTAGGCGGCGCCGGTGATGGCCCAGCGCGGGGTGGCCTGCCAGGTCACGCCGGCGAAGTAGCCGTTGTCCTTGCGGTCCAGGTTGGCGGTGGTGGTGCCACCCATGACGGCGTTGACCCAGCCGGTCTGATCGCGGCCGTTGAAGTAGCCGGCGAAGATCTTGGCGCTTTCGAACTGGTACGAGGCGCTCAGGTTCCACACTTGCTGACGCAGGTCGGAGTCGTTGGCGCCGAAGGTCTTCTGGAAGGCGCCGCCCAGGCCGAGCTGGCCGACCGTGTAGCGCAGGCTGATGCCCATCTGTTGGCCGGCGGCGCGGTCCGACCACTTGTCGCCGTTGGCCCATTGGGCCGCCACGGCCAGGTCGCCCAGCGTGTTCGAGTAGCGGAACGCGTTGTTGGTGCGCACGCGGCCCATGGCGGCGGGCAGCCACGAGTTTTCGTTGTAGTTACCGACCGTCAGCGGGTCGAAGTAATCGGCCATCAGGTCCTGGATCACCGTGTTCTGCAGACCCAGGGTCAGCGCGCCGATCTTGCCGCCATCCAGGCCGACGTAGGCCAGGCGGTTGAAGGTCTTGCTGGTGTCGGAGGCTTTGCCGTTCTGGACGTTGAAGCCTTGCTCCAGGCGGAAGAAGGCGCGGTTGCCGTCGCCCAGGTCTTCCGAGCCGCGCAGGCCCCAGCGGCTGTTCGAGATGGCGCCGTTGGCCATGGCGATGCGACTGCCATCTTGGCCGGTTTGACCGTCGCTGGTGTTGACGTAGCGGATGCTGACGTCGGCGATACCGTAGAGGGTGACGCTGGTTTCAGCGGAGGCGGCGCCGGCGGCCAGGCCGAGACCGGCTGCGGCGAGCGAGAGGGTGATGCGTTTCACGAAGGCTTCTCCTAATGTTTCTGTTCTTGGCATAAACCGGGCTTTTGGCTCGGCTGGATGCGCCTGGCGGTTCGCCTGGAGCGGGGCCGCTGCACCGACGCCAGGGTTGGCGCGGGTCCGGAGCATTGGCCCTGATTGCGTCCATGCGTCATCTTGGTGCGCACTGGAACGCCACGGGGATTCTAAAAAAGTTACGGCTTGTGTAGTGCGTTTATCTTTTTCGCGTTTTCCCTGGGTTTACAGAACGGCAAAAAAAGCGATTGTTGAAACAATCAGGCGATTGTTCCAAAAAAAACCCCGTTGCGAGAACGGGGTTTCGGGGGGCGCTACGCGATCACAGCGTCATGTGCAGCGGCAGCCACGTGGCGATGCCGGGCACCACGTACAACAGCAGCACGGCCAGGATCATCAGGAAGAACATCGGCAGCGAGGCGCGCGCGATGTAGGGCAGTTCCCGTCCGCTCATGCCCGACAGCACGAACAGATTGAAGCCCACCGGCGGCGTGATCTGTGCCATTTCCACAACGAAAACGATGAAGATGCCGAACCAGATCAGGTCGATGCCGGCGGCCTGCACGGTCGGCAGCAGCACGCCCATGGTCAGCACCACGATGGAGATGCCGTCCAGGAAGCAGCCCAGGATGATGAAGAACACCATCAGCGCCATGATCAGCCAGAACTGCGACAGGCCCAGGCCGCCGATCCATTCGGCCAGCGCCCGCGGCAGGCCGATGTAGCCCATCGCCAGCGTCAGGAACTGCGCGCCCGCCAGGATCAGGGCGATCATGCAGTACAGCCGGGTGGCGCCCAGCAGCGATTGCATGAAGGTGGCACGGTTCAGCGAGCCCTGCAGGCCGGACAGGATCAGCGCGCCGACCACGCCGACCGCCGCGGCTTCGGTGGCCGTGGCGATGCCGGTGTAGATCGAGCCCGGCACCGCGCCGATCAGCAGCATCACCGGGATCAGGTGGCGCGAACGCGACAGCTTCTCCTTGAAGGTCAGGCCGGGATCGGCCGCCGGCACTTCATCGGGGTTGCGGATCGCCCACCAGGCGATGTAGCCCATGAACAGCAGCGCCAGCAGGATGCCCGGCACGATGCCCGCGATGAACAGCTTGGCGATCGACACGTCCGCCGCCACGCCATAGACGATCATGATGATCGACGGCGGGATCAGCAGCCCCAGCGTGCCGGCGCCCGACAGCGTGCCCAGGATCTTGGCCTCGGGGTAGCCGCGGCGCGTCAGTTCGGGGATGGTCATCTTGCCGACGGTGGCGCAGGTGGCCGCCGACGAGCCCGACACCGCCGCGAAGATGGCGCAGCCGATGACGTTGGTGTGCAGCAGCCGGCCGGGCAGCCGGTTCAGCCACGGCGCCAGGCCCTTGAACAGGTCCTCCGACAGGCGGGTGCGGAACAGGATCTCGCCCATCCACAGGAACAGGGGCAGGGCGGTCAGCGTCCAGCTCGACGAGGCGCCCCAGATGGTGACGGCCATGGCGTCGCCGGCCGGCCGGCTGGAGAAGATCTCCATGCCGATCCAGGCGGTGCCCGCCAGCGTCAGGCCGACCCAGACGCCGCATCCCAGGAACGCGAAGATCGAGACGACCAGCAGGGTAATGACGAGAAGTTCATTCATGGGTTTGCTGCGAGGTGGCGGCGGCCAGGCCGCGAGAACGGCGAACCAGCTCATCGAGCAGGGCGACCAGGAACAGGACCGTGCCCACGGCCATGCTGAGCTGCGGAATCCACAGCGGCGTGGCGTCGTTGGACGTGGACATGTCGTTGAACTGCCAGGAGTCGTAGGCCAGCTTGACGCTGAAGAAGGCGAAGGCGGCGGCCATCAGGCAGCCGATCCCGAGCGCGAAGATATCCAGGCGGCGGCTGGCGGCCGGCGACAGCGCGTTCAAGACCAGCGTCACGCGGATGTGCTCGCCATGCTTGAAGGTGCTGGCCAGCGCCAGGAAACCGGCCGCGGCCATGAAATACCCGGCATAGGCGTCGGTGCCGGGAATGTTCAGGCCGAGCTGGCGCGCGACGATCGCGGCCAGCACCGCCACCAATACACCGATTGTGCACAGGCCGGCCAGCAGGCCGGCCGCGCCGTAAAGTCCATCCAGAAAGCGGCGCATGGTCGTATCACTGCTTCCGGTAGGCGTCGATCATGGCCTGGCCGTCGGCGCCGGCCTTCTTGAGCCAGTCATCCAGCATGCGCTTGCCGATCACCGACAGGCCTTCCTTGAGCTCGACCGTGGGCTTGATCGTCTCCATGCCGTTCTTGGCCAGCTCTTCCTGGTACCACTTGTTCTTTTCCTGCGACAGCTTCCAGCCGCGTTCCTCGGCCTGCGCGCCGGCCTTCTTCAGCGCTTCCTGGGTCGCCGGGTCGAGCGCGTCGAACGCCTTCTTGTTGACGATCACGGCGTTCTTGGGCAGCCAGGCCTGGGTGTCGTAGAACTTCTTGATGTACTCGTAGGTCTTGGTGTCGTAGCCGGTGGAGGCCGACGACATGTACGAGTCGATCACGCCGGTGGCCAGGGCCTGCGACAGTTCGGCCTGCTGCACCGTCACCGGCTGGGCGCCGACCAGTTCGGCGATCTTGGCGGTCACCGGGCTGTAGGCGCGCCACTTCAGGCCCTTCATGTCGCTGATCTGCTTGATGTCCTTGTTGGCGAAGATGCCCTGGGGCGGCCAGGCCACCGCGTACAGCAGCGTCATGCCCTGCGAATTCAGCTTCTTTTCCAGGAACGGCTTCTGCGCCTGGTACAGCTTGAACGAGGCGTCGTAGCCGGTGGCCAGGAAGGGCAGGCCGTCCAGTTCGTAGATCGGGTCTTCGTTGGCGAAGTTGGTCAGCAGGATCTCGCCGATCTGGGCCTGGTTGCCTTGCACCGCGCGCTTGATCTCGGGCGCCTTGTACAGCGAGGCGTTGTTGTGCAGCGTGATCTTGAGCTTGCCTTCCGACAGCGTGTCGACATCCTTGATGAAGGTCGTCAGGTTTTCGACGTGGAAGTTGCTGGCGGGGTAGGCGCTGGGCAGGTCCCACTTGGTCTGGGCCTGGGCACCGGCGCTGAATGCCACGATAAGGCTGCCGGTCAACAGCGAGAGCTTCTTGAACATGATGGTCCTTCTTTGCGAATGGGGAGTGCGGGGCGGGGCCCGGTGGGCATTGCGAAAAAAGAGCGCGGCGCGGCATGACGCCTAGCTGAAAAGCCGTGCCATTCTATGTTGCCAATTGGTCACAAAGTGCCTGTAAATGCGCGTTTACGGGTAATTCCTAGGCTGGCGCGCGCCGGATACTTGAAGATTGAACGAGTGTGCCCACGGGCCGGACGATATCTTGCGGCAAGGCTTTTTTCTTCTAAGATCTCGTCATCACAGTCGTGTCGCAGAGGGTCGTGTGAATTTCGTTTTTCGTCGTGACGAGTTGCTGGTCGAGGAAGCCACCAGCGTATTGCCGGACCTGGACGCCTGTGTGCGCGCCGGGCTTGGGGCCGATGCCTTGCAGCCGGTCTGGGCCGCGCCGGAATCGCCGGCCCGCGCCGCGCATGTCGAGCCGGGCATCGAGGCGCCGCACGGCTACGCCTTCAAGAAGCTGCGGTCCCTGTTCGGCGTGCTCGGCGAAGAGCGCATGGCGCTGGCCGGCCGCGCCTATCAGATCGCCGAATGGGCCCGCACCCATCGTTTCTGCGGCGCCTGCGGCACCGCCACCACCCGCGTCAGCGGCGAGTTCTGCCAGCGCTGCCCGGCCTGCGGCTTCTCGGCCTATCCGCGCATATCGCCGGCCATGATGGTGCTGATCCGCAAGGGCGACAGCATCCTGCTGGCGCGCCACACCGCCAACGCCACCGGGCGCTACACGGCGCTGGCCGGTTTCGTCGAGCCGGGCGAAAGCATCGAGCAGACGGTGCATCGCGAGGTGCTGGAAGAGGTCGGCCTGAAGGTCGGCAACCTGAAGTACTTCGGCAGCCAGTCGTGGCCGTTCCCGCATTCGCTGATGGTGGCCTACACCGCCGAATACGTGTCCGGCGACATCCGCGTGCAGGAAGACGAGATCGCCCATGCGCAATGGTTCGGCCCGGGCGACCCGATGCCCGAGATCGCGGCGCGCATCTCCATCGCCGGTTCGCTGATCCGCGCGCACCTGCCGGCGGGCTGGGACGCGCCGTAGCGTCCAGGCTTGGGGCAGGCGTCTGTCTGGACGTCTGCCGCGAACGCCCTGGCGCGCCCGGGGCGGGGCCTGCGAACCTGGCCGGTGTGACTAGGGTATTCCCTCGAAACGAGGGTTTTTTTGTGTCCCTGATTTATTTTTTATTGATGAAATATAGATAAATTATTAGTATTTCGCGCAGATAAACTTGTTGCGCAGCCGTTATGACCTCCACGCTGATCGCCTCGTCGGCCCACCTGGCCGGAGGCAGCGCGCCCGATCTGTCCGAAGTCGAATTCGGCCTGATGATCGCCAGCCACGCCTTTGACCGCTGGACCGTGCGCTGCATGGCCGCGGCGGGCCTGCCCGACCTGACGCCCACCGACGTCATGGTGTTCCACCATGTGTTCCATCGCCAGCGCCCCAAGAAGCTGGCCGACATCTGCTTCACGCTCAATGTCGAAGACACGCACATCGTCAATTACGCGCTGAAAAAGCTCGACCGCCTGGGCGTGGTCAAGGGCGAGCGCGCCAGCAAGGAAGTGTTCTACAGCGTCACGCCCGAGGGCGCGGCCATCATCAAGCGCTACGGCGAAATCCGCGAGCAATGCCTGACCGCCGGCCTCGATGCGCCGGGCGGGGGCGGCCTGGAATTCAGCCGCCAGCTGGCGCACACGCTGCGCGCCCTGTCCGGCCTGTACGACCAGGCCGCGCGCGCCGCGACCTCCCTGTAACCGATACGCGGGGCCACGCCCCGTACCACAACCCGCACGCCGCGGCCGGCAGCGCCGTGGCGGCTTCTTGTACCCGAGGATGAATATGAAGTGGCAATTCTGGATTGATCGTGGGGGCACCTTCACCGACATCGTGGCGCGCCGCCCCGACGGCACCACCACCACCGCGAAGATGCTGTCGGAGAACCCCGAGCAGTACCGCGACGCGGCGGTGGCGGGCATCCGCAAGCTGCTGGGCATCGCGCCCGGCCAGCCGGTGCCGGCCGAGCAGGTCGAATGCGTCAAGATGGGCACCACCGTCGCCACCAACGCGCTGCTCGAGCGCAAGGGCGAACGCACGCTGCTGGTGACCACCCGCGGCTTCCGCGATGGCCTGCGCATCGCCTACCAGAACCGTCCGCGCCTGTTCGACCGCAACGTGCTGCTGCCGGAAATGCTCTACGAGGCCGTGGTCGAGGCCGACGAGCGCGTCGCCGCCGACGGCGAAGTGATCCGCGACCTGGACGAAGCGGCGCTGCGCCGCGACATGCAGGCGGCCTACGACAGCGGCATCCGCACGGTCGCCATCGTCTTCATGCACGCCTGGCACGCCACCGCTCACGAACAGCGCGCCGCCCGCATCGCGCGCGAGATCGGCTTCACCCAGGTGTCGGCCTCGCACGAGGTCAGCCCGCTGATCAAGTACGTCTCGCGCGGCGACACCACGGTGGTCGACGCCTACCTGTCGCCCATCCTCAAGCGCTACGTCGACCAGGTGGCCAGTGAGCTGCCCGGCATCCGCCTGATGTTCATGCAATCGAGCGGCGGCCTGACCGACGCGCACCGCTTCCGCGGCAAGGACGCCATCCTGTCCGGCCCGGCCGGCGGCATCGTCGGCATGGTGCGCACCAGCGAGCAGGCCGGCTTCGACAAGGTCATCGGCTTCGACATGGGCGGCACCTCCACCGACGTGTCGCACTACGCCGGCGAATTCGAACGCGAATTCGAGACCCTGGTGGCCGGCGTGCGCATGCGCGCGCCGATGATGAGCATCCACACGGTCGCGGCCGGCGGCGGCTCGATCCTGCATTTCGACGGCGCGCGCCTGCGCGTCGGCCCGGATTCGGCCGGCGCCAACCCCGGCCCCGCCTGCTACCGCCGCGGCGGCCCGCTGGCCGTGACCGACTGCAACGTGCTGCTCGGCAAGATCCAGCCTGATTTCTTCCCAAAGGTGTTCGGCCCCGATGCCGACGAAGCGCTGGACCGCGACGCCGTCGTGCAGCGTTTCGAAGCCATGGCCGACGAGGTCCGCGCCGCCACCGGCCGTGACATGACGCCGGAACAACTGGCCGAGGGCTTCCTCGAAATCGCCGTCGGCAACATGGCCGAAGCGATCAAGCGCATCTCGGTGCAGCGCGGCCACGACGTCACCGAATATGCGCTGACCGTGTTCGGCGGCGCCGGCGGCCAGCACGCCTGCCTGGTGGCCGACGCGCTCGGCATGACCACCGTGTTCGCGCACCCGCTGGGCGGCGTGCTGTCGGCCTACGGCATGGGTCTGGCGGACCAGACCGACATGCGCCAGAAGACCGTCGAAAAGGTGCTCGACGCCGCGCTGATGGCCGAGCTGCAAGGCGAGCTGGACGCGCTGGCCGAGCAGGCCGTGGACGAACTGCGCCGCCAGCGCGTGGCCGACAGCGACATCCAGGTGCAGCGCCGCCTGCACCTGAAGTACCGCGGCACCGACACCGCGCTGGACGTGGCCTATGCCACCCTGGAGCAGGCGCGCGCGGATTTCGAGGCGGCCTACCGCCAGCGCTATTCGTTCCTCATGCCCAACCGCGAACTGGTGGTGGAGACCATCTCGGTGGAAGCCACCGGCGGCGGCGAGCGCGTCACCGAGACGCCCGCCTCGCGCAGCCGCGACGGCGCGCTGGCGCCGCGCCGCGCGGTGCGCATGTACAGCGGCGGCGCCTGGCGCGACACCCCGTTGTACGTGCGTGAAGACATGGCCGGCGGCGACATGGTGGCGGGTCCCGCCATCATCTCCGAGCCGAACCAGACCACCGTGGTCGAACCCGGCTGGCAGGCCGAGCTGACGCAGCAGGACCACTTCGTGATCCGCCGCGTCGAGGCCCGTCCGCAGCGCCGCGCCGTCGGCACCCAGGCCGACCCGGTGATGCTGGAGGTGTTCAACAACCTGTTCATGTCGATCGCCGAGCAGATGGGCTACCGCCTGCAGAACACGGCATACTCGGTCAACATCAAGGAACGCCTGGACTTCTCCTGCGCCATCTTCGATGCCAAGGCCCGCCTGATCGCCAACGCGCCGCACATGCCGGTGCACCTGGGCTCCATGGGCGAGTCGGTGCGCACCGTCATGAACGCCAATGCCGGCCGCATGCAGCCGGGCGACGCCTACGTGGTCAACGACCCGTACCACGGCGGCACCCACCTGCCGGACGTCACGGTGATCACGCCGGTGTTCGACCGCAAGGGCGGCGAGATCCTGTTCTACGTCGGCTCGCGCGGCCACCACGCCGACATCGGCGGCACCACGCCGGGCTCGATGCCGCCGGACTCGAAGACGGTCGAAGACGAAGGCGTGCTGTTCACCAACTTCCAGCTGGTCAAGGGCGGCGAGTTCCACGAACAGGCCGCGCGCGACATCCTCGGTTCGGGCCGCTGGCCGGCGCGCAATCCGGACCAGAACATCGCCGACATGCACGCGCAGATCGCCGCCAACGAAAAGGGCGTGCAGGAACTGCTGCGCATGTGCGATCACTTCGGGCTGGACGTGGTGCGGGCCTACATGGGCCACGTGCAGGACAACGCCGAAGAGGCGGTGCGCCGCGTGATCTCGGTGCTCAAGGACGGCAGCTACGAGTATCCGCTGGACAACGGCGCGGTCATCCGCGTCGCGGTGCGGGTCGACAACCAGGCGCGCAGCGCCGTGGTCGACTTCACCGGCACGTCGGACCAGCTGGACAACAACTTCAACGCCCCGGGCGCCATCGCCGTGGCCGCGGTGCTGTACGTGTTCCGCACCCTGGTCAACGACGACATCCCGCTGAACGACGGCTGCCTCGTGCCGCTGTCCATCATCCTGCCGGAAGGCTCGATGCTGCGTCCGAACCCGCCGGCCTCGGTGGTGGCGGGCAACGTCGAGACGTCCATGTGCATCGTCAACGCGCTGTACGGCGCGCTCGGCGTGCTGGCCGCCAGCCAGGGCACCATGAACAACTTCACCTTCGGCAACGCGCGCCACCAGTATTACGAGACCATCTCGGGCGGCACCGGCGCGGGGCCCGTGCGCATCGACGCCGCCGGTCCGGCCGATGAAGGCTTCCCCGGCACCTCGGTGGTGCAGGCGCACATGACCAACTCGCGCCTCACCGACCCCGAAGTGCTGGAGTTCCGCTTCCCGGTGCGGCTCGAATCGTACGAGATCCGCCACGGTTCGGGCGGCGCGGGGCGCTATGCCGGCGGCAACGGCGGCGTGCGCCGCATCCGCTTCCTGGAAGACATGACCGCCGCGATCCTGTCCAACAACCGCCTGCACGCGCCGTTCGGCCTGGCCGGCGGCGAACCGGGCGCGATGGGCCGCAACTACGTCGAACGCATCGACGGCTCGGTCGAGGAACTCGGTCCGCAGGACAGCGCCCAGCTGCATCCGGGCGACGTGTTCGTGGTCGAAACGCCGGGAGGCGGGGGCTACGGCGCCCGTTGAGTCGGCGGCATGAGGGCGGGGCGATCCGGGATGGTCATCACGGGTCGCCCCGTTTGCGTTGGGGCCATGGGATTGGGTTCTCAGGCGAAAAGCCAATGTCGAATTGCCGCGATCGCCACGAGGATGAGAGCGATCACGATCGCCACGATTTGAACCAGGTCAATCATGAAGGCGACCGTGCCCGGATCGTGCCACGGTATCGAACGCAAGTAGTTGAGTATTCTGCCGCGCATGAGACTCTCAAAAAATTGAGTCTCATTCTATGCAGCGCCGCCCCATTTCCAGTTGGCGATTGATCCGAGATTGTCGGTGGCGCGTATGGTTCGAGTCCTGATCGATGTGCGGGTGTGTCGATCAATGTGAACGCCGGGCCGTCCGCACGGGACGATTCGCGCCCCGTCACTCCGGATCGTTCATCACATCCAGCACGATCTCCGCCTTGGCCTTGCGGTCATAGACCCGCAACGTCACCTCGCCATCGCCGATCTCGAAGATCGCGGTGGCGAGCGTGTTTTCGCCATCCGGGTCCGCGGCATCGGTGCGCAGGATCGGCAAATCGCCTTCGGTATCGTGCAGCGCCGCCAGCAGGTCGGCGCCCGTGGTGGCGGGGGACCAGGTGTCGACGATGCCCTCGATGCGGCGCTGGCGGTCGCGTGACGAGTCGGTGATGATCTGCGATTGCCCCCGGCTGGCCTGGTGCACCATATGGTTGGCGTGGCCATACCGGGTGCCGATTTCCTGCGCCGAGGCGGTGCCCGGTGTCGCTTCGACACTGAAAATGCGCGCGTCGGCCGCCGATCCCAGCGTATGGTGAAAGCCCCCCCCGCCCGCGGGGTGTCGCGCAGCAGCGCCACCGCCTCGTCCAGCGTGGCGCAGTCGAGCACCGCGCGGGCCAGCAGCATGCGCGGCACGCCGGCATGGCGTTGCCGGGTGCGCAGGTTGTTGATGGTCTGCACCAGGCCGGCGCGGTTGGCGCCGAAGGTATGGCCGGGCAGCGAGCCCGGATAGTAGAAACTCAGGTAGCCCGGCGCGTCCTCCAGCGCCACGTCGACCAGGTGGCAGCGGCCGTAAAGGTAGGGGTCGCCGTCCTCGTTGTGGCCGATCCAGCGGGTGCCGTCCGCCGCTTTCAGCGCCACCGAGGTGCAGCCGTCGCCGCTGCCGCTGCTGTGCAGAAGGTCGCCGCGGCAATTCCACAACAGCACGTCGGCCAGCGGCATGTCCAGCCCCTCGGCCAGCCCCTCCAGTTCGTCCCACAGGGCGGGCAGGGCGGTCCGGGCCTGTTCGCCCAGCTCGTCCAGGTACGGGTGGCCGCGCCAGGGGCGCAGCGCCTTCCAGGTGGCGCTCTGGTCCAGGTAGGTCGCCATCAGCGGACGGGCCAGCTTGCCCAGCGCCGCGCCGACCTGGCGCCGGTTGCCGGCGATGCGTACATACTTGTAGGGCATGGGGATTCTCCGGGGTGTCATGCGGATTGTAATTTTTCTAAGCTCTCTGCGGTGGGGACGGATGCGTTAACATGCCCCGTAAGTTGCTCCGGCGATCCCGGCGTGGCCCGCGCATCATGTTCCAACTAAAACCCGGGTGCTATCGGCCCCCAAGAGGAGAGTTTCATGATTAAACGTAAAGTCGCCGCCGCCTTGGTCGGCCTGTCCGTGGCCATGTTTGGCGCCGCCTCCGGCGCCTACGCCCAAGGCAAGGAATTGGTGGTGGCCACCGATACCGCTTTCGTGCCGTTCGAGTTCAAGCAAGGCAACACCTACACCGGCTTCGACGTCGACCTGTGGGCCGCCATCGCCAAGGAATTGAACGTCAAGTACAAGCTGCAGCCGATGGACTTCAACGGCATCATCCCTGGCCTGCAGACCAAGAACATCGACGTCGCGCTGGCCGGCATCACCATCCGTGACGACCGCAAGAAGGTGATCGACTTCTCCGATCCCTACTACGAAAGCGGCCTGGCCATCCTGGTCGGCGACAAGAACACCGACATCAAGGACGCCAAGTCGCTGGCCGGCAAGACCGTCGCGGTCAAGACCGGCACCGCCACCGTGGACTTCCTGAAGGCCCAGGTGCCGGACGCCAAGCTCAAGCTGTTCCCCAACATCGACAACGCCTACCTGGAACTGGCCACCGGCCGGGTCGACGCCGCCGTGCACGACACGCCCAACGTCCAGTACTACGCCAACACGGCCGGCAAGGGCCGCGTCAAGGTGGTCGGCTCGGTCAAGAGCGGCGACTTCTACGGCATCGCCTTCCCCAAGGGCAGCGAACTGGTGCCGCAGGTCAACAAGGCCCTGGCCACGCTCAAGTCCAACGGCCAGTACGACGCCATCTACGAGAAGTGGTTCGGCAAGAAGCCCTGAGCTTCCCTGTCGGATTGATGTTGCATTTCGGGGCCGCCCGGCAGTCTGGGGCCCCGGCGCTTCGCTCCGGCGACGCCGGGCCCGGGACGGGGCGGCCCCGGGTCGCTTGCGCCGCCGGGCGTTCCCGCCGTGATGCGGCGCGCTGGCGCGCCATTGAGGGGTAATCGTGGATTTTGACTGGAATGTAGTGATGGATGCGCTGCCCAACCTGTGGGTGGGCACGCAGATGACCATCAAGATCACTTTCTGGGGCCTGTTCGGCGGGTTCCTGCTGGGCGCGCTCTCCGGCGTGACCCGAGCCTACGGGCATCCGATCCTGTCGGGCATCGCCCAGGTGTACGTCGCGGTGATCCGCGGCACGCCGATCGTGGTGCAGGTGATGTTCATTTATTTCGCCTTGCCGCTGCTGGCGAACATCCGGGTGGACGCCGAGTGGGCGGCCATCGTCACGCTCATCATCAACTCGGGCGCCTATATCTCCGAGATCGTGCGCGGCTCGCTGCTATCGGTGCACAAGGGCCTGAAGGAAGCCGGGCAGGCGATGGGCCTGCCGTTCCACAAGATCCTGTTCCACATCATCGGGCCGGTGGCGTTCCGCCGCATGATTCCGCCGCTGGGCAACCAGTGCATCATCAGCCTGAAGGATTCGTCGCTGTTCATCGTGATCGGCGTCGCGGAACTGACCCGCCAGGGCCAGGAAATCATGGCCAGCAACTTCCGCGCGGTCGAGATCTGGTCGGCGATCGCCATCGTCTACCTGATCCTGACGGGCACGATGGCGCTGATCCTGCACCTGGTGGAAAAAAGGATGCGCATACTATGAGCATGGTTGAATTTCATGACGTCACCAAGACGTTCGGCGAGTCCACCGTCCTGAATGGCATCTCGCTCAATATCGATGCGGGCGAAGTGGTCGTGGTGGTGGGGCCGTCCGGTTCCGGCAAGTCCACCTTCCTGCGCTGCATCAACGTGCTTGAGACGATCAATGGCGGCGACCTGCTCGTTGACGGCCTGAGCGTGCATGGCGGCGCGGCGCAGGTGCGCGAGATCCGCCGCGAGGCCGGCATGGTGTTCCAGCAGTTCAATCTGTTCCCGCAGATGACCGCGCTGCAGAACGTCATGTTCGGGCCGGTGCACACGCGCGGCCAGAGCCGCGACGAGGCGCGCGAACTGGCCGAGCAGTTGCTGCGCAAGGTCGGGCTGGGCGAGCGCATGAACCACTACCCGTCCGAGCTGTCGGGCGGCCAGCAGCAGCGCGTGGCGATCGCCCGCGCGCTGGCGATCAAGCCCAAGCTGATGCTGTTCGACGAGCCGACCTCGGCGCTCGACCCGGAACTGCGCCACGAGGTGCTGAAGGTGATGCGCGACCTGGCCGAGGAGGGCATGACCATGGTGGTGGTCACGCACGAAATGGAGTTCGCGCGCAAGGTCGGCAGCCGCCTGATCTTCATCGACGCAGGCAAGATCGCGCACGACGGTCCGCCGGCCGAGCTGCTGGACAATCCGCCCAGCCAGCGCCTGAAGGACTTCCTGCAGCACGTGGCCTGAGCGCGGATCGCCCCACGCTTCAAAGGCCGCAATGAGAACGCCCCCAAGCGGGATGTCACGGATCCGGCTCCGCCGGTCCGTAGACATGCCCCCTTGAGGGGGAAGCGCGCAGCGCTTCGGGGGTGGGCTCCCCCTTCAGCCTTTCACGCGCACGATCTTCTGCACTTGCGGCACGTGGCGGATGGCGCGGATCACCTGCGCCAGGTGCTTGCGGCTATCGACCTGGATGGTCAGGTGCAGCGACACGGTCGAGACCGCGTCATCGTGCATCGTCACATGCATGATGTTGGCGTCGGCCGCCGTGACTTCGGCGGCCAGCCGGCCCAGCACGCCACGCTCGTTGCGGGTGACGATGTCCAGGCGCGTGGCCAGGTGCTTGGCGGTGTGGGCGTCCCAGGCGACGTTGATCCAGCGTTCCGGTTCGCGCAGGCGCTGGCGCATGGCCACCGGGCAGTCGGCGGTGTGCACCACCAGGCCGTGGCCCATGCGCATGCCGGCGATGATCGGGTCGCCGGGCAGCGGGCCGCAGCACGGCGCCAGCTGCACCGCCTGGCCTTCGTTGCCCTGGATCAGGATCGGGGCGCTGCGGGCCGAGGTCAGCTCGTCCACCGCCGCGGCGGTGGTGGCCACCAGTTGGTGCTCGGGCGCGAAGCGGCGCGCCACCACGGCGGCCAGGCGCTTGCCCAGGCCGATGTCGGCCAGGATTTCCTCGCGCGAGCTGGCGCCGGTGCTGCGCGCCAGCTTCTGCCAGGCCGGATCGTCGGTGGCCGGCAGCGGCATATGCAGCTCTTGCAGGGCCTGGCCCAGCAGGCGCTCGCCGAAGGCCACCGATTCCTCGTACTTGACGGTGCGCAGGTAGTGGCGGATCTCGGAGCGGGCGCGGCCGGTGCGCACGTAGTTGAGCCATTGCGCGTTCGGGCGCGAGGCGGGCGAGGTGACGATTTCCACCGTGTCGCCGCTGTTCAGTTCCGTGCGCAGCGGCACGAACTCGCCGTTGACCTTGGCCGCCACCGCCTGGTTGCCGATGTCGGTATGGATGGCATAGGCGAAGTCCACCGGCGTCGCGCCGCGCGGCAGCGAGATGATCTTGCCGCGCGGGGTGAAGACGTAGACGGCGTCCGGGAACAGATCGACCTTGACGTGTTCGAGGAACTCGCCCGAATCGCCGGTCTGGCTCTGGATGTCCAGCAGCGATTGCAGCCACTGGTGGGTGCGTTTCTGCAGGTCGTTGAGCGTCAGGTCGGCGCCCTTGTACAGCCAGTGCGAGGCCACGCCTTCCTCGGCCACGTGATGCATGTCGCGGGTGCGGAACTGGAATTCCACCGGCGTGCCGTAGGGGCCCACCAGCGTCGTGTGCAGCGACTGGTAGCCGTTGACCTTGGGGATCGCGATGTAGTCCTTGAACTTGCCGGGCACCGGCCGGTACAGCTGGTGCAGCGTGCCCAGCGCCAGGTAGCACTCGGGCAGCGTGTGGACGATGACGCGAAAGCCATAGATATCGAGCACGTCGGAGAACGACTTCTTCTGGTCGACCATCTTGCGGTAGATGCCGAACAGCGTCTTCTCGCGGCCGGTGACCTCGGCCTCGATGCCGGCGGCCGGCAGGGCGGCGCGCACCGAATCGGCGATCTTGCCGATCACCTCGCGGCGGTTGCCGCGCGCGGCCAGCACGGCCTTGTACAGCACCTGATAGCGGTTCGGGTACATGGCCGCGAAGCACAGGTCCTGCAGTTCGCGGAACAGCAGGTTCAGGCCCAGCCGGTGGGCGATGGGCGCGTAGATGTCCAGCGTTTCGCGGGCGATGCGGCGGCGCTTCTCGGGGTTGACCGCGTCCAGCGTGCGCATGTTGTGCAGGCGGTCGGCCAGCTTGATGAGGATGACGCGCACGTCGCGCGCCATCGCCAGCAGCATCTTGCGGAAACTCTCGGCCTGCTGCTCGGCCTTGGTGGCGAAGTCCAGGCGGTCCAGCTTGGACAGGCCATCGACCAGCTCGGCGACTTCAGGGCCGAATTTCTCGGCCAGCTCGTGCTTGGCGATGCCCTGGTCTTCCATCACGTCGTGCAGCAGGGCGGCGGACAACGCGTTCGCGTCGAGCTTCCAGCCCGCGCAGATTTCCGTGACGGCGATGGGGTGCGAGATGTAGGGCGAACCGCTGGCGCGGAACTGGCCCAGGTGCGCCTGATCGGCGAAGCGGTAGGCTTCGCGGACGCGTTCTACATCTTTCTTGTCGAGATAGCTGCCGATGATTTCGGTCAGCGGTGCCAGCGAGGCGACCGGCGAGGCGGTCGCATCCGCCGCTTCTTGCGCGGCGACGGAGGCTGGCGTGGGGGAATTCTTGTCTTTCTTGCCGGTGCGGCGCCCGAGACGGGAGCCGGCACGGAGCGCGGCAAGCAGACCAGATGAAGCGTACTTCAGCCCGGGAAAAGCCATGCTTGCCGCCCCCGGAGAAGATCAGGTGGGAACTTTACGCAGCATTTCCGCGCCGGTGAGGCCGCCCGCGATTTCGCGCAGGGCCGTGACGGTGGGCTTGTCTTTGCTGTCCAGGCGCGGGGCATGGCCTTGCGCCAGCTCGCGGGCGCGGTAGGTGGCGGCCAGCGTGAGCTTGAAACGGTTGGGGATCTGATTCAGACAGTCTTCGACGGTAATGCGAGCCATTAGGACACCTGGTGCTGATGGTGGATAGGGAGAATGCGGATTCGTTTCAGTGGGCTGCCGGGATGCCGAGTTGCGCGAACAATTCGGCGTGGCGGGCGGCCTGAGACGAAAAACGCAGCCGAGCGGCGCTGACGATTTGAGTCAGTTCCGACAAGGCTACGCTAAATTCTTGATTAATAATAACATATTCGCATTCAGGCGCGTGCGCGATTTCGCCGCCCGCGGCCATCAGCCGGCGCGCGATCACCTGCGGCGCATCCTGGCCGCGCGCCTTGAGCCGGCTTTCGAGTTCCTCGATGGACGGCGGCAGCACGAAGATGCCGATCGCGCCGGGAAAACGCTGGCGCACCTGGCGCGCGCCCTGCCAGTCGATCTCCAGCAGCACGTCGCGGCCTTCGCGGGTGGCTTCGTCGATGCGGTCGCGTGGCGTGCCGTAGAAATTGCCATGCACCTCGGCCCATTCCAGCAGCCGCTGCTCGTCGCGCAGCTGCTTGAATTCGTCGATGCCGATGAAGCGGTATTCGCGGCCGTCTTCCTCGCCGGGGCGGGGCGCACGGGTGGTGCAGGAGACGGACAGGAGAATGGACGGGTCTTGCTGCAGCAAGGCCTTGACCAGGCTGGATTTGCCGGCGCCGCTGGGGGCGACGACCATGAAAACATTGCCGGAAGTGGCGTGCATGAATGTGACGAGCGTGTGATGCCGAGACCCGAAGGATAGCAAATCGCGCGGCGCGGCAGGGGGAAAACCCGCCGCGCCGCGCCGTCAGCGGGCTGCCGCCTGCGTCAGCTTGCCGCCCGGCGCGGGCGAATCGCTGCCGAGCAGGTGGCCGTTGACCTCGATGCCGTACAGCGAATCGTCGGAGTCGTGGTACTTGGCGCGGGTCTTGGCGACCGATTCGGTGTAGCGCGGATCCTGCGGCCGTTCATGCGCGTTCATGAAATACGCCACGTCCCAGGCCTCCTGGTCGCTCAGCATTCCCGCTTGGCCCAGCGGCATGTTGGCCTTGATGAAGCCGGCGGCGTTGCCGATCTGGTGCATGCCGGCGCCCCAGTTGAAGGAATCCGGCCCCCACAGCGCCGGGAACACCCAGTGCTCGCCGTTCTTCTGTCCCTTGCCCTCGGCGCCGTGGCAGACGGCGCAGTACTGGGCGTAGACCTCGCTGCCGCGCACGTAGTCGGCCTTCTGCGCCGGCGCCGGCAGCTTCAGGTAGCCCTGGCCCTTGAGGGCCACGCCGGTGGGCGCCTTGCTGGCCAGCCAGAACATGTAGGTCTGCAGCGCGGTCAGCACCGGATCGTCGGCGGCCGGCGGCTTGCCGTTCATGCTGAAGCGGAAACAGCCCTGCAGGCGCTCGGCCAGCGTGTTGACGTGGCCGTTCTTGGCCCGGTAGGCCGGATACAGCACGTAGGCCGCCCACATCGGCGCGGAATCGGGCCGGCGGCCGGCGTCCAGGTGGCAGCTGGCGCAGTTCAGGTCGTTGCCGACGAACTTGCTGGCGTTCTGCGGCGTGTGCAGGAAGATCTGCTCGCCCTGGCGCACGATCTTGCCGAATTCGGTGTCGGGCAGCGATGCGGCGCTGGGCGGCGTGAATGCGGGGCGCGCGTCGGCGGCGGCGGCCGTCGCGGTCGACATCAGCGCGCCGGCGCCCACGGCGGCCAGCAGCAACAGGCGGGCGAAGCGGTGGCGGATCGGATTCATGGCTTGGCTCCCGCGGCGGTGTTGGCTTGCGCGGCAAGCAGGTCGGCGGCCTTGGGCAGGCCGGCGTAATAGGCGGACACGGCGTCGATCTCGGCGTCGGTCAGGCGGGTGGCGACGGCCGGCATCAGGCCCAGCGGGCCGGGCGGGCGCTGGCCCTGGCGCCAGGCGCGCAACTGGCCGGCGATGTAGGCCGCGGGCTGGCCGGCCAGGCTGGGGAAGTTGGCGCCGACGCCGATGCCGCCGGGGCCGTGGCACTGGTTGCAGGCGGGGACGTTCTTGTCCCAGGCGCCGCGCGTGGCGAGCCAGGCGCCGGTGTCGTCCGGCTTGGCCAGTTGCCGCGCGGTGGCGGCCAGCCGGTCGATGTTCAGCGGCGCGGGCAGGGCGGCGTAGTACTGGGCCACGGCCTGGCGCTGGGCCGGATCCAGCGCCTTGGCGGTGGCCGCCATCACCGGGCTGACGCGCGAGCCGTTGGCCATCGCCTCGAGCTGCTCGGCCAGGTAGGCGGCGCCCAGGCCGGCCAGGTGCGGGAAGCCGGCGGCGGGGTTGCCTTCCCCCTGGGCGCCGTGACAGGTCATACAGGCGGGCGCGCCATTGGCGCCCTGGGTGCTGATCTGGCGGCCGTCGGGGGCGGCGAGCGCCGCGCCGGGCAGGGCGGCGAGTCCGCTGGCGCCAAGGGCCAGCACGCCTGCCCAACGGCGGAGTTGGGGCTGTAACGCCATGGGTATCTCCGGGTTTATTGGAATTTTGGTAATAAGTTAATTTCCCAAAATTATATGGAAATTTGTGACAGCGCAAAGCATTGATCGCGCCTTGCGCGCCATCGGCGGCGGCGGACGGGGTTTGTCCGGACGCAATGGGCGGCAAGGGGCGTTGTTCGATGTCGCGTCCGCCGCCATCGTTTTCCGCCGCGCGGCGCGGTTGCCGGACGTCGATCGCCTGGCGCGCGGGGTGTGGCGCGGGGCCGTGCCGATGACCGCGGCCTGGGGCGGGCGGCGCGCGCGAACGATGGAACGTTCGCTTGCAGCATCGCCAGAATGATTCGGGTAGCA
>NZ_CYTY01000024.1:0-54232 GCF_001298995.1 Achromobacter sp. 2789STDY5608615 | reverse complement strand
CTGTTCGACACCACCCAGCGTGAGTACGGCCGTCTCGACGTGCTGTTCAACAACGCCGGCCGCGGCGCGCCCGCCATGCCGATCGAGGAATTGCCGGTGGCGCTCTGGCGCGAGGTGGTCGATACCAACCTGACCGGCATGTTCCTGTGCGCGCAGGCCGCGATCCGGGTCATGAAGGCGCAGACGCCGCAGGGCGGCCGCATCATCAACAACGGTTCGATCTCGGCGCACGCGCCGCGCCCGTTCTCGATCGCCTACACCGCCACCAAGCACGCGGTCACCGGCCTGACCAAGTCGATCTCGCTGGACTGCCGGCCGTACCACATTGCCTGCGGCCAGATCGACATCGGCAACGCCGCCACCGACATGACCGAGCGCATGGCCGCCGGCATCCTGCAGGCCGACGGCAGCACCAAGGTCGAGCCGCGCATGGACGTGGCCCACGTGGCCCAGGCCGTCGCCGCCATGGCCCGCCTGCCGCTGGACACCAACGTGCAGTTCATGACCATCATGGCGACTACCATGCCGTTTGTCGGCCGCGGTTGACCGCGGCGAGCGTCACCAACAAAAAAGCGCCCGAGGGCGCTTTTTTGTTTGGTTTCCGGTTTCTTGCCGGGCATGAAGTCTGATGCACTGCCGCCGCTCACCGTCAATAGGTTATCTGATCCGAGAGTGTGACTTACGACCAACGCTTGGTCGGACAAACCGGCTCGCGGCATTCCAATCTTCGCCTTCCCTCCATCCAATGCCTAAGCATGATTGCGTGCGGGTACATAGGGAGAGGGGATGGTCGGGTGGTTGCGGCAGGGGGTATGGCTCTCGTTCAGCCTGCTGGTGTTCATGGTCTCGGCGTCTGCACAGACGCAGGATGGCGCCGCGCAGGAACTGTTGCGCCAGCAGGAGCGCGTGAGGAGATTGCGCAAGCAGCTGGAAACGGCGCCGAATGCACGGGCGCAGCCGGCGCGCGCTCCGTCACTGGATCTGTTGCCGCAGGACGAGACGCCATGTTTCCCGATTGGCCGCATCCGGCTCGATGGCGAGGATGCCCAGCGGTTTCTCTGGGCCCTGAGCGCCGCCGACCCCGAGAACGATGCCGCCACGGGACGATGCCTTGGCGCCGAGGGCATCAGCGTGGTCATGGCGCGCGTGCAGAACGCCGTCGTTGCGCGGGGGTTCGTCACCACCCGTATCCTCGCCGCGCCCCAAGATCTGAAGGGAGGCACGCTGACGCTTACCGTCGTGCCCGGTCGCGTCCGCGCCATTCGTTTTTCGCCGGGCACGTCGCGCCAGGCCACGGCCTCGAACGCCGTGCCGGTCAGGCGCGGCGACCTGCTCAATCTGCGCGATATCGAACAGGCACTGGAAAACTTCAGACGCGTGCCGACCGTAGAGGCCGACATTCAAATCACGCCTGCTGAGGGAGACGATGCACGCCCGGGCGACAGCGATGTGGTGATCCTCTGGCAGCAGCGTTCCCCACCCGTGCGCTTCAGCGTGTCACTGGACGACGCCGGCAGCAGGGCGACCGGCAAGCTTCAAGGCGCAGCCACACTTTCGCTCGACTCCCCGCTCTCGTGGAACGATCTGTTTTACATCAACGTCAGCCGCGACATGTTCAACGCCAGCGGTAAGGGTACTCGGGGTTACACCACACATTACGGCGTGCCCTGGGGCTACTGGACACTCAGCGCCACCATCAGCGGCTACAGGTACCACCAGACCGTTGCCGGATACAGCCAGAACTATGTCTACAGCGGTACCAGCAACAACGCCGAAATGCGCCTGTCGCGTCTGGTTTACCGGGATGCCAGCCGTAAAACCTCGTTCTACGGACGCGGCTGGATGCGCAGGTCCGGCAACTTCATCGACGACACCGAAATCGGGGTTCAACGGCGCCGCGCCGGCGGTTGGGAACTGGGCCTGACCCACCGTGAATTCCTGGGCGAAGGCGCACTTGATGCGGGTCTCGCCTGGCGGCATGGCACTGGCGCTTTCAAAGCGATGGCCGCGCCCGAAGAAGACTTTGGCGAAGGCACTTCGCGGATGAAGGTCATCACCGCCGACATTCAACTGGTGGTCCCGTTCCGGCCAGGGGCGCTGCGAGCCCGTTACACCGGCAACTGGCGCGCGCAATGGGAGCGTACTCCGCTGGTGCCGCAAGACCGCTTCTCGATTGGCGGTCGTTACACCGTACGCGGCTTTGACGGCGAACTGACGCTCATGGGCGAGCGTGGCTGGGTCTGGCGCAACGAAATCGGTCTGCATCTGGGCGCCGCACAGGAACTCTATCTCGGGGCTGACTACGGCCATGTATCCGGCCCTTCCACTCGTTGGCTCCAGGGGCGCAATCTTGCAGGCGCGGTCATAGGCCTGCGCGGGGGCGCCGCAGGATTCTGGTGGGATCTGTCTGCCGGCACGCCGCTCTCAAAGCCTGGAGGTTTCCGGAGCGGGTCGCTGACGACCGGTTTCAGCCTCAACTGGTCCTGCTGAGTCCGCACGGATTGCGCGCAAGCAAAGGAAATCGATGGCATGAACAGGAACCTCCACCGCATTGTTTTCAACCGGGCACTGGGCCTGTTCCAGGTCGTCGCGGAAATTGCCCGGCGTGACGGACCGGGTCAAGGCGCGGGTGGAGGCGCCGTCGGCAGCCGTTTCTTTGCCACATTCAGACCGCTGGGCCTTGCCTTGGCTTTCGCTCTCGGGCAAGCGGCTATCAGTACATCGGCGAATGCACAGGTCATGGCCGACCCTGGCGCTCCCGGCAATCAGCGGCCGACGGTGCTGGAAGCGGCTAACGGCGTCCCGTTGGTGAATATTCAGACCCCGAGTGCAGCCGGCGTTTCACGCAATACCTACAGTCAGTTCGATGCCGGGCAGCAGGGCGCCATCCTCAACAATTCCCGCAGGGACACGCAAACGCAGCTCGGCGGCTGGGTTCAGGGCAACCCGTGGCTGGCGCGCGGCACGGCCCGTGTCATCCTCAATGAAGTCAACTCCAGTGACCCGAGCCGGCTCAATGGCTATGTCGAAGTCGCGGGCGATCGGGCGCAGCTTGTCATCGCCAACCCAGCAGGCATTTCCTGCGATGGCTGCGGCTTCATCAACGCGGACCGCGCCATCCTCACCACCGGCCGGCCAGTCATCAATGGGGGTGCGCTGGAGAGCTATCGGGTCAAGGGCGGCACCATCCGTGTCGATGGCCAGGGCATGGATGCCAGTGCCACGAACTACACGGATCTGATTGCCCGCTCCGTGCAAGCCAACGCCGGGATCTGGGCGCGGCAGCTTCAGATCACCACCGGGAGCAATGACGTCAGCGCCGACCATGCGAAGGTACGGAAGACCGCCGCCAGTGGTGATGCGCCAGCCTTCGCGCTGGATGTCGGCGCGCTCGGCGGCATGTACAGCCAGAAAATCGTGCTGGTGGGAACCGAGCATGGCGTCGGGGTGCGCAACGCCGGCACGATGGGCGCTCAGGCCGGGCAACTGGTGCTCACCGCCGACGGACGTCTGGAAAACCTCGGAACGATGCAGGCCGGCACCGACGCCCGCCTGGACGCGAGCGGCGGCCTTGCCAATACCGGCACGCTCAGTGCAGGCCGCGAACTGGCGATCAGCACCCCGAAGGATATCGACAACCGCAAGGGGACACTCAATGCGGGGCGTATCGAAGCGATTGCGCAGTCCCTGACCAACCGGGACGGGGTCATCGGACAGACCGGCTTGCAGGACCTGGCACTTCAGACGGGTCACATCAGTAACCGCGATGGCGGTCGTATCGGCCTCGCCGCGCCACAGACGGATACGGCTTCGGGCGTTGGTGACGTGCCGAATGCGGGTACGGACGGCGGAACTGACAGCGCTGCCGGGGACTCGCCACATGGCGGGAACGCCGGCGACGATGGCACTCAGCCGGGCGCCGGCGTTGCATCGTTGCCCAAGGGGGCACTCAACATCTCCACGATTGACAACGACGGCGGCCGCATCCTGGCTGGCGGGCACATCGACCTGAGCGCAAGCGACGGTTTCGACAATGACGGTGGACATCTGGCCGCGCGTCATTTTGAAGTGAGTGGTGGCGACCTCGGCAACCACAATGGAGAAATCAGGATTGCTGCCGACGCCCGGATGACCACGGGGCTGCTCAACAACGATGAAGGTCTGATGCAACTGAACGGTCCTGTCGTCCTGAACGCGCAGGAATTCTCCAACCGTGCCGGCGCTTTCCTGCACAGCGACACTTCCGATACTCACATCAGGATCAAGGGACGGCTCGACAACCGCGACGGTACGCTGGCCAGCAACGCCAGCCACATTGTCGTTGAAGGGCAGTTTGATAACCGTCGCGGCAATGTCATCACATCGGGTGATGCCACGTTACAGGCCACCGACCTGCAGGGGGCCGGCGGGAGCATCGTCAGCAATGGCGCGCTCGATATCCGTGGCGATAGCACTGACCTCAGCGGCGGCAACACCTCCGGCGAGCGTATTCGTATCAATACCGGTCGCCTGCTCAATGTCGGCGGCAAACTCATCGCCACCGGCGAGGACCTGCTTACGATCCGGGCTAGGGAGCGCGTGGACAATTCCGCGGGGACCATCGCCGGTAATGGCGCACTCGATCTCCAGGCCGGCTCGCTGGTTAACCGCGATGGCATCGTGCAGACGGCGGGCACAGCGGACACCCGTATCGACGTGGCGGGCTTTCTGGACAATGCCGGCGGCACGCTGGTCACGGCCGGAGCCACCACCGTGCGGGCGGGAGGACTGCTCAACCAGCGCGGCACGGTACAGAGTGCCAGCGACGGGGGCCTGGACGTCGACGTCGCCGGTAACCTTGATAACCATGACGGCGGCCTCATAGCCAGCGTTGGCAAGGTCGACGTGAGAGGCGGCGCGCTGGACAACCGCGATGGCGCGCGGATCTTCTCCACCGAAGGCAGGCTGGGCGTGGACACTCGCGGCCGCACCGAGAATGCTGGCGGCATCCTGCAGGCTACGGGTGATGTCAGTCTGGCCAATGGTGGACTTGGCAATGCCGGTGGCACGGTGCTCGGCGCCAGCGTCGCGGTTGATACGCGTCTGGCCTCGCTCGACAATGCCGGCGGCACCATCGCCAGCACCGGCGGTTTGCTCGACATCGACAGCGGTGCGCTGAACAATGCCCGCGGTCTGCTGCAGTCCCGGCAGGGGATGCGCGTGGACACGCATGGCCAGGCACTGACCAATATCGATGCCGGCAGCACCGGCGGCATCCTCAGCGGCGACACGCTGGCTCTGAACAGCGGCGACCTGAATAATCGCGACGGCGTCGTGTATAGCCAGGGAGATCTGATTGCCCATACCGGCGACATCGACAACGCTGCCGGGCAACTGGGAGGCAGCGCTGATGCCGATATCGGCGCAACGTCGATCGGTAACGCTGGCGGCAGGGTTCAGGCGGGCAATGACCTGAAGGCCTTCCTCTCCGGGGTCGCAAACAACAGTGGCGGCCTGATGGTCGCGGGTAATGGCCTGACTCTTAACGCCGCGCGGATCCTCAATCGCGACACGCAAAGCGTGCACGCCAGTCAGCCGCTCGGCTTGCAGGGCGCCAGCGTGGCGCTCGCAGCCAGCCACATTGACAACACCGCCGGCACCATCGCAGCCGACGGCGGTATCGGTATCCGTGGCCCGGACGCGGCAGGTCAGCTCGATAACACGCGCGGCAGTATCTCTTCGGGCGGCAGCATCGACATCGCCGTCAGCCGTGTCCTGAATCCGCTCGGCACGCTGATTGCCGGCCAATTAATCAACGTGGCCGCCGACAGCCTGGGCGGTGATGGCAGCTTGTTGTCCAGGGGGGGGGATTTGCGCCTGAGCCTGCGGCAGGACTTCACCAACCTCAGGGAAATCACCGCCAACGGCCGTGCCGATATCGGCACCGCGGGCCTGTTGACCAACCATGGCATATTGCAGGCGGGCGACCTGGACGCACAGGGCGCCGACGTCAACAACAGCGTCACCGGTGAGATGCGTGGCGTACGTACCACCATCGCTGCCCGCAACATCCTGACCAACCGCGGACTTATCGACGGCAGCCAGACACGCCTCGACGCTGGCGCCCTGGATAACGTGGGCAGCGGTCGGCTCTATGGCGATCATCTTGCCATCCGGGCCGGTACCGTCAACAACCGCGAGGAAGAAGGTCTCGCCGCCGTCCTCGCGGCGCGTCAGCGTCTGGATATTGGCGCCCGCTTAATCAACAACCGGGAGAAGGCGCTGATTTTCAGCGCGGGCGGCGGCAGTGATGCGCTGAACATCGGCGGCACGCTGGACGCCAACGACCAGACCGCCGCAAGCGCCGATCTCATCCTCAATGACAGCGCCACCATCGAGTCACTGGGCGGCCTGACCGTCGACAGCGCCCGTTTGCTCAATCGCAATCTGCATTTCCGTACCGAACTGGCGCAAATCAGCGGCCCGACCAGGTACCTGTATATCCAACCTGAAGGCAATCCTGAAAAACACGATGCCGGCGAGTACCGCTGGGAAGGCTGGAGCCGCGCCGGGCGTTATCACCACAAGCAAACTGGTGCGAAGATTCATGACTGGACCCAATACGACGTCATCCGGACCGAGTACCAAACGCAGGTGGTCGAAAGCGCGCCGGCGCTCATCCGCGCGGGCGGCAACATGACCTTGCGTGGCGATGAACTGGTCAACGACAAGAGCCGGATCATCGCTGGCGGCGTCCTGCAGGGCGACCTGACCCGGATCGACAACGTGGCTGCCCCGGGCGAGCACAGGATCCGTCAGAGCGGAACCAGCCAGTACACCTACTCAAAATGGCGTGGTGGCACAAAACGTTATCACCAGCGCAAATGGGACGGGAAGATTGCCTACGTCCCGGACGACATCGTGCACACGATCGACCTCGATGTTTCCAGCTTCGTGCAGAATGCCGTTGGCACAGGCAGCGGCTTCGCGGTGACTGAACGCCAGGAGCATCAGGTCGGCGCCATTGTGGGCGACGGCGTCCGTGCCAACGGCAATTCTGACCCAAAACGGATAACGGAAGTCCTGGCGGACGTAAACCGCGTCGACAGTCCGGGGGAGGTTACGGGGGCACATGTTAATGACGGTAGCGGTCCCGGTCGGATCCCGGGACAGGAGGCGGCGGGCGGCAACGGCGAGGCGCCGGTGATCATTCGCACCGTTCAGGTGGACGCGAACACGCCCGCCAACAGCCTGTTTCGTGTTGCCCCGAATGCCAGTGGCCACCTGGTCGAGACCGACCCGCGTTTCGCCGACTACCGAAACTGGCTCAGTTCCGACTACATGCTGTCCCAGCTTGGCCATGACCCGGCCACCGTGCACAAGCGACTGGGCGACGGCTTCTACGAACAGAAACTGGTTCGCGACCAGATAGGCCAGTTGACTGGCCGCCGATTCCTCGACAGCTACGCCGATGACGAAGCGCAGTACCAGGCATTGTTGGACGCAGGCGTCACCTATGCGAAAGAATGGAATCTGCGTCCTGGCGTGGCACTCAGTGCCAGGCAGGTGGCCCAGCTCACCAGCGACATCGTCTGGCTGGTCGAACGCGACGTGACGCTGGCCGACGGCAGTATCACGCGCGCGTTGGTGCCACAGGTGTACGTCCGCGTAATGCCAGGCGACATTGACGGCAACGGTACCCTGTTGGCCGCCAGTGCCATCGACTTCAACCTGAAAGGCGATCTTGTCAATTCCGGCACCATTGCCGGACGTGCGGTGGTCAACCTTGCCGGCGAGAACCTGCGTAATCTTGGCGGGCGCATCGCTGGCGGTGCCATGGCGCTTGACGCCCGGACCGATATCGACAACATCGGCGGAACCCTGAGCGCGGGTAGCGCCCTACAGCTCATGGCAGGACGCGACCTCAATGTCGCCAGTACCACCCACACCGGCGCCAGGCGGGCCGGACGCAGCGATTTCAGCCGAACCAGCCTGGACCGCGTGGCGGGCCTCTACGTCACCAACCCGGGCGGCATTCTGCTCGCCTCGGCGGGCCGCGACGCCAGTCTGATTGCGGCCCGGGTCATCCATAGCGGCAAGGATGGTCAGACGGCTGTCGCCGCCGGCCGCGACCTGACGCTGGGCACGGTCAGGATCGCCGAACAGGAAAACAACGTCGGCAACGCCCACAACTATCTCAAACAAGGCTACGCGCAAGATGTGGGCAGCCAGATCAGCACGGCAGGCGACCTGCGGCTGCAAGCCGGGCGCGACCTGAACGCCACCGCCACCAGTGTCACCAGCGAGCAGGGCGTCCTGGCTGCCGTGGCGCAGGGCGACGTGAACATCCTGGCTGGCGAAGCGAGCAGCAACTGGGCCGAAGGCCACCAGCACAAGTCCAGGAGCCTGCTGGGCTCCAGCAAAAAGACCGCCCGCGACAGCCGGGAAGATAGCCGGGCGATTGCCAGCACCTTCAGCGGCAACACCGTCGCGGTGCGCGGCCAGAACGTCACCGTCACCGGCAGCAACGTCGTCTCCGATGCCGGCACGACCATTGTGGCCAACAACAACCTGACCCTCCAGGCCGCCACCGAAAGCAGCACGGAAAGCCATTTCAAGGAAACCCGAAAAAGTGGCTTCCTCTACGCCGGGGGGGGGCTCGCCTTCACCATCGGCAGCCAGATGCAAAGCGGCGACCGCCGGGACGTCAGTACCCGTGCCGCCGCCTCGACCGTGGGTTCCACGGAGGGCGACGTGACCCTGGTGGCGGGTGACCACTACCAGCAGATCGGCAGCCACGTACTGGCGCCGCAAGGCGATATCGACATCCACGCCCAAAAGGTGGATATCGTCGAAGCGCGGGAAACCGGCAGAAGCGTGGAACAAAGCAAGTTCCGCCAGTCCGGACTGACCGTGGCGTTGTCGGCTCCGGTGCTTGCGGCCATCGAGACGGCAGGGCAGATGAAGCGCGCTGTCGGCCAGACGACTGACGGACGCATGCGGGCGCTGGCAGGCGCAACCACGGGGCTGGCGGCCAAGAACGCCTACGATGCCGTCCAGGCCGACCCGCAGGCGGCCGGCGGCGTCAATGTTTCCATCACCGTGGGTGCCAGCAAAAGCGGCAGCAAATCCACCACCGCCACCGATACGGCTGCCGGTTCAAGCGTGGCCGCGGGCGGCGATGTGCGCATCCGTGCCGCCGGCAGTCGGGATTCAGACCTGACCGTGCGCGGCAGTGACATCAGCGCGGGTGGCGACGCCATACTGAAGGCCGATGGCGGCATCAACCTGCTGGCGGCTGGAAACACCGTCGAAACCGACCGCAAGAACAGCAGCGCCAGCGCGGGCGTGGGCGCGGCGATTTCCGTGGGCCAAGGCGGCCCGGCGTTCGGCGTGACCGCCAATGCGAGCGGGGCCAGAGGCAACGGCGAAGGCAAAGACGTGACCTGGACCCACAGCCACGTCACCGCCAGCGAGCGTCTTACCCTGGAATCCGGCGGCGACACCCGCCTGCGCGGCGCGGTGGCCAGCGGCAAGCAGGTGGTGGCCGACGCGGGCGGCAACCTCAGCATCGAGAGCCTGCAAGACACCAGTACCTTCAAAAGCAGGGACACCCAGATCGGCGGCAGCGTGACGGCGGGGACGGGGTTCGCCGCCAGTGGCAGCTACGCCAACAACAAGGTGGATGGCGATTTCGCCAGCGTCATGGAGCAATCGCGCCTTGAAGCAGGCGATGACGGCTTCAAGATCAGCGTCCAGGACAACACCGACCTCAAGGGCGCGGCCATCGCCTCTTCCGAAGAGGCGGTGAAGCGGGGTTTGAATACCGTGATGACAGGCAGCTTGACTGTCAGCGACATCGAGAACCACAGCCGGTACAAGGCGACGGGGGTGAGCCTGTCGGGAGGCTTCAGCGTTGCCGGTGACGACAAGCCGTCAGGCGGCAAGAAAGAAGGCGACGACGGTAGCGCCAGGAAGGCTGATGAGTCCTCGGCCAGCAATGTCGCTGGCAAAGGTGATACATGGTCGGTGCACAACTTCGGCAACAGCGTCAGCGCTGGTGCGCCGGGCATGAGCGCGCGCAAGGGCAGCGAGAACAGCGTGACGCACAGCGGTATCAGCGGCGCGGCCGTGACCATCGCCGATACCAACGCCCAGCGGGAACGCACCGGCAGGACCGCCGATCAGGTGCTGGCCATGCTGGATCGAAGCGTGCTGGCGGGCGATGGCGCCGGCGGCCTGACGAAAAAATGGGATGGCGACAAGCTGCGCCGGCAAGTCCAGGCCGAGGCGGAAATCATCGCGGCGTTCGGCCAGCAGGCCGGCGCGGCCATCGAGCGCCACGCGGAACAGAAACGCGCGGAACTGCGCCAGCAGATCAAGGCCACGCAAGACCCGGAAAAGATCGAGGCGCTGCAGGCACAGATCAACGAGATCAATACCCAGGAGCGGCTGCTGAACGTGGCGGTGGGCGCGCTGGGCGGCTCGGGCGGCGTGGCGGCGCTGCAGGCGGGTTTGTCGGAGGCGGCCGACCGCATGCGGCGGTACACGATCGCGGATTCGGAGAAGTTCGCCGGTATTACCGATGAGGAGACGATGCTGGATAACAAGAGCGGGGAGAGCGGGGGTCTTCGGGGCGATGGATTTAAGACGGCGGGGACGCGGGTGGTGTTGGATATTTTGTGTGGGCCCGTAAATAAACAGTGCAAGACTCAGCACGATGCCAACAACCAGCCCGTACTCGATGAAAACGGCATTCCGAAACTTGAGTTGGATGGAAACGGGCGCGTCCAGTTTGATCCATCCAGGGCTGAAATGTCGTTGGCCAAGTTTCTCGAATCCGACCCAGGGAAGGAAATGCCCGGCCCCACAGGCGGCAATCAGGGTGGACCCGGAACGCTTCTCGGTCTTGCGTATTCGCCAGGGGGAGTTCTTGATCTTGCACACGAGGCTTATGGCGGATCGCATGACTTCATCGGCGGCACCCTGAGCGGCTTTTACGACGAGCAGGGCAATGCCCGGCGCGGCCTGACGCCCTTGCAGAAACGTATGTACGAAACCTGGACCGGCATTGCCCTCGTGCCAGCCACTCCTTTTGCGCTATCAGAAGCGCTGCCGCCGCAAGCATGGAAAGCGCTGGACATTTTGTTGAGGATGAAACGATGAAAACGATGATCAGACTATTTTTTGTCTCTGTTCTTCTGCTGTCGGTGACTGGCTGCTACATCACCAAACAGGGGCGGTTATGTGGCATTACCACGTCGCAGAATTCTTGCTACCCGAATACATATAGAGAGGCAATGTATCCCACTCCTCTTCGAGACTACTGGGTGGGTTCGGATAGTGAATCACGATCACAAGATTGGGTCAGTTGCGGTGGAGACCCTGATGGATGGTTTCACGCCGCAGATTCAAGGTCAAGGCTTCAGAGTATTCAACGGTGCATGCTAAAGAAGAATTATCAGTACATCAGAAAATGCGATAGCGAATTCAGGCGCACATTTCCGTCCTGCGGGGCGCCTTGATAATGCGCTTCGGGGCTAAAAACCCCTTTTTGACATGCTTCCAGCCACCTTGTCTGTGTTGATCTGCATATTTATTTTCTGATATCGAAGCGATAAAAGCGATGATGAGATTATTCTTGCCTCTATTTTTTTCTCTGTTGGCGGCTGGCTGCTGCCCCATACAAGGGCCGAATGCCTGCGCCGACAATGCGCACTGGGATATATATAAAGCGAATCTCCGCGTGGAAGATTATGGATTACTCGATGGCCAAACCGATAAGGCCCGTTTGAGGGATTGGAAGGAGTGTGGCGGTGCGAAAGATGGCTCCTATGATCTTGACGAGAAAACACGAACCCATGAGCAGTATTGGAGAGAGTCGATGGCATTATTCAATCGCATCCGACTCTGCATGGAGGCAAAAAACTACATCTTCGTCGGCCAATGCGATAGCGAATTGAAGCGCGCATATCCGTCATGCGGAGAAGGCAAGGACATGTCCGGGCGTATTGGCGGAGACCCAGGGCGGACCCGGAACGCTTCTCGGATTTGCGTATTCGCCTGGGGGAATTCTTGATCTTGCACATGAGGCTTATGGCGGATCGCATGACTTCATCGGCGGCACCCTGAGCGGCTTCTACGACGAACAGGGCAATGCCAGGCGTGGCCTGACGCCCTTGCAGAAAGGTATGTACGACACCTGGACCGGCATCGCGCTTGTGCCAGCCACTCCTTTTGCGTTATCGGAAGCGCTACCACCCCAAGCATGGAAAGCGCTGGACATTTTGTTGAGGATGAAACGATGAAAACGACGATAAGGCTATTTTTTGTCTCTGTTCTTCTGCTGTCGATGACTGGCTGCTTCTATATCAACAAAAGGGGGTATTTGTGCAGCATCACCGAGTCGCAAACCCTCTGCGACCCTGTGTTGAGTGCCTGGGTTGGGCACGGGGTCCTCCCGATGGAGATGTATTGGCCGTTCAATGGCCAAACAGAGGAAGGTCGTTGGAGGGATTGGAAAGAATGCGGTGGAGATAAAGACGGAAGCTTCTATATTAAGGACTATAGCAAGCTTACTGTTCATGACGAACGGTTTCGTAGGGAATCAGAGGCATTGTTCGATGAGCTTAAACGCTGCATGCAGAAGAAGGGCTACCAGTTCGTTCCCCAGTGCCACCAACTAGAGAAATGCGGCCCACCGCCTCCAGCGCCAAACGGCGTATCGTGGCCAACTTGGGCGTCGGACGTGTGGCCGCCGCAATCGCTGGGGGATCGCCCGCCGCCGCGGCATTTTTTACCGCCGCGGCAAGGAACGCCTTGAGCAATGGCGCGCACCGGCAAGACCGCCGATCAGGTGCTGGCCATGCTGGATCGAAGCGTGCTGGCGGGCGATGGCACGGGCGGCCTCACGCCCTTGCTGCCCCCTTGGGGCAGCAAGTCCACAGCGCACAGTGTGAGAGCCTATCTACTTCTGCGCCAGCATCTGGCCCTTGGCCGTGTCGATGTAGCTGCGCGCGCCGAGATAGCGCTTGGACCAGTAGGGATTCTTCATCTCGTCCACCCGCACCTTGGCGCCGCGGCGCGGGGCGTGCACGAACTTGTCCTGGCCGATGTAGATGCCCACGTGCGAGGTGATGCCGCGGCCGCGGGTGGCGAAGAACACCAGGTCGCCGGGCTTGAGCAGTTTCTTGTTGGACACCGTGTCGCCCTGGGTGCGCTGCTGGCGCGCGGTGCGCGGCAGTTCCAGGCCCGCGATCTCGCGGAAGACGTAGAGCACCAGGCCGCTGCAGTCGAAGCCTTCGGCGGCGTCGTCGCCGCCCCAGCTGTAGGGCGTGCCGATGGCGGACAGGCCGGCCTGCACCACGCGTTCGCGCAGGGTGGGCACGGTCGGTTCCTGTGCCAGGCTCAGGCCGGACAGGGTGGCGCGGGCTTGTTCGGAGGGGATGGACGCCTGGGCGGCGCCGGGTAACCAGGAGAACGTCAGGGCCAGCAGGGGGGCGGAGAGGAAAGCGGGAAGGCGGAACAGGGCGGATCGTGCTTTTCGCGTAGGCGGCGTCATTACGTCACTTCAAGAATCGGAGTGGGCGGCATGGCTTTGTCGGGTCGGACAAGCCGGCGGAAAGGGGTGCAGGGGAGGCTTGAGCTTCACAAACTGCCATCGCATTGTAATGGAATAAAGTTTCATTACATTTGTAGTGCAATGCAGCATCCTGGCGGCGCGCCCGTTACCTCGGCCAGTGGGGAAAAGGTAACGGGCGCCGCGCCTGGCGACTAGAAACTGCCGCGCAGGCCGACCATCACGGCGCGGCCGCCCTCGGGGGCGACGTCGCGCAGCACCGACGTGGCGTAGCGGATGTCCTGGTTGGTCAGGTTGATGCCGCGCACGTAGGCCTGCCATTGCACCGCCGCAACCTTGAAGCGGTAGCCGGCGTTGGCGTCCAGGCTGTAGTAGCCCGCCGTGGCGGTGTCGTTGTCCGGGCGGCTGTGCTGGGCGAAAGCCTTGGAGACGCTGACGCCGGCGCTGTAGGGCCCATAGCCGTAGTCCAGCGCCACGCGCAGGCGCAGCGGCGGGATGCGCGGCAGCGAGCGGCCGGTGTCGCTGTTGCGGGCCACGGTGTAGTCGCCCGACAGGCCCAGGTCCAGCTTGTGGCCGCCCTGTTGCAGCACGCGCGTGCTGCTTTCCGCTTCCACGCCGTACAGGCGCGCGGACACGCCCTGGTAGCGGGCCTCGGGCAGGGCGCCATCGTCGCCGGCCGCGACCAGGTCGCCGTCGTCGTTGCGGAAGCGGCCGGTGTTCATTTCGGCCAGGTAGTTGGAGAAGCGGCTGTAGAACACGCCGACGCTGGCGCTGTCGGCGTCCTTCTTGTAGCGCAACGACAGGTCGCCGGACCAGGCGCGTTCCTTGGCCAGGTTCTGGTCGCCCACCAGGTATTGGCCGGTGGCGGCGTGCGGGCCGTTGGCGTACAGCTCGTAGAAGGTGGGCGCGCGCTCAGTGTAGGCGGTGTTGGCGGCCACCGACCAGGCGCTGTCCAGCTTGTAGATGCCGCCCAGCGAGAAGCTGCCGGCGGTGAAGGTGCGGCGGTTGGAGCCGTCGAAGCGTTCGTTGCCGCCGCCGCCCGGCGTCAGGCGGGTGTGGTCGGCGCGGGCGCCGGCGCTCAGCGTCAGGCGGTCGTTGATCTTCCATTCCTCCAGCGCGAACAGGGCGACCGAGTCGGTGTCGGTGGTGGGCACCAGGGCTTCGTCGCCCAGCGCCGAGAAGCGCGTCTGGCCCAGTTGCAGGCCGACCACGCCGTGCAGCGGCCCGATGTCGGCGTGGCGCGCCTCGATGCGGGCCTCGTAGCCGCGGTTCTTGAAGATGGTGCCGGTTTCGCCGTCCTCGATTTCCTTGTGCTGGTAATCGGTGTAGGCGAAGTTCACCTTGACGCTGGTGAACAGGCCCTCCAGGTCGCGCAGTTCGCTGGCGAAGCCGAAGCGTTCCTGGCGCATCTTGATGCGCACGTCCGGCTCGGCCACCGAACCGTAATCCGAGTCATAGCCGCTGTAGGACAGGCCGGCATAGCCGCGGTCGCCGGTCCAGGACATGCCGAGCGCGCCGCCGCTGGCCTGGCCGTCGCTGTTGGGCAGGGTGCCGCGCGGCTGGGCCTGGTCGGGGCCGTCGATGGCGCGCTGCTGCGCGGTGCGGGCGTAGCCGGGAATGCGCAGGTCGCCGGTCTTGCGGCTGAAGGCGTCGGCGTGGATGGCGAAGTTGCCGTCGCCGCCTTCGAGCTGGATCGCGCCATTGCGGTCGTTGTTGGCGCCGCCGTAGCTGCCGGCGACGTCGCCGTGGATGCCGTCGATGGGTTCGGTCGGAATGCGGTTGTCGATGGTGTTGACCACGCCGCCGATGGCGCTGCCGCCATACAGCAGGGCGGCCGGGCCGCGCAGGATCTCGACCCGGTTGGTGGACAGCGGGTCCTGCGGCACGGCGTGGTCGAACGACAGCGACGAGGCGTCGAGCGAGCCGACGCCGTTGTTCAGCAGGCGGATGCGGTCGCCGTCCATGCCGCGGATCATGGGCCGGCCCACCATCGGGCCGTAGGTGGTGGTGGAGACGCCGGGCAGGCCGTTGAGCGTTTCGCCCAGGTTCGAGCCGCGGCGCAGGTCGAGGTCGGCGCCTTGCACCACCGTGGACGGCGAGGCGAGCGCTTCGCTGCCCAGCGGATTGGCGGTGATGATGACGGGCGACAGCGTGGTGGCGTCGGCGGCGGCCTGGGCGCGGGCGGCCTGCGGCAGCGCCAGCAGGCAGGCGAGGGCCAGCGGGCTCAGGGTGAAGGCGCGCAGGGACGAACGCGTCCCCGCGAAGGAAGAAGCAAAAGACATGGTGGCAGTCCTGGATGCCGGCCGAGGGTCGGCGGCGGTTGATATCGGGCGCGAGGGGATCAGGCCGCGGCGGGCGGGGCGCGCGATTGGAACCAGGGGCTGGTGACGAGGGTGGCGCCGCGCGGGGAGGGCGGCGGCGGCGTCAGCCGGGGCGGGCTGCCGGCAATGACGGGAAACGAGGCCGGCAGCGTCGCGTCCAGCAGATCCCAGATGTGGCAGAGATCGCAATGGCCGAGCTTGTCGGGGGTGTGCGCGGCATCCTGGCTGGACGCCGGTTCGCCATACAGGTGCGACAGCGCGTGCCGCGCGCCGCCCAGCGGCGCCAACAGCAGACAGGCGCACAGCCACGCCAGCGTCGCCCATCGGGCAAGGCGCTGAGTCGAAGGCGGGCGAAGGCCGTTGGCCGGCGGCATGGTCTGGGCGTGAAAAAAGGAAAAACGGAATGATATATTGTTTCCATCTCAATGACGACCATGAGACGGAAGATTGTGCGCCGCCATGCGGGCCAATATGACACTTCATCTGACGACCGGGTCGGGCATAATCGGTGCCATCGGCCCTTTCCGGCTTGATCGCCGACCGCGGCCGCTGAAAACAAGACCATAAGAAAGCGGAGTCCAGCGCATGATGAACGCAGTGCACCCTTTGTCCTCGATGAACCGGCCCGAGGCCATTCCTTTCGAGCCCTACCAAGACGCGGTGGCGGCGGTCGACCGGCTGGCGGAAATCTACGCCCGCAACACGGCATTCCTGCGGGCGGCGTTCCGCGAAGTCCTGAAAGGGTCGTCCAACGGCCGCGAACGGGCCCGGGCCTATTACCCGGCCATCCGCATCCTGGTGGAAACCTACGATCCCATCGATACCCGCTTGTCGTACGGCCACGTGGCCGAACCCGGCATCTACCAGACCACCATCACCCAGCCGGCGCTGTTTCGCGACTACCTGATCGAGCAGGTCGGCCAGCTGCTGCAGAACCACCGCGTGGCGGTGGAGGTCGGCGAATCCGATTCCCCCATCCCGCTGCATTTCGCCTTCCCCGAGGGCGCCTATGTCGAAGGCGAGCACCTGGAGGCGCTCAAGCGCCCGCTGCGCGACCTGTTCGACGTGCCTGATCTGGCGGTGACCGATGACGCCATCGTCAATGGTTCGTGGCGCGGCAAGGAGGGCGAGCCCAAACCGCTGGCGCCTTTCACCGCGCAGCGGGTGGACTACTCGCTGCACCGGCTGCAGCACTACACCGCGACGGCGCCGGCGCATTTCCAGAATTTCGTGCTGTTCACCAACTACCAGTTCTACGTCGACGAGTTCTGCGCCCGCGCCCGCGCGCTGATGGCCAGCGGCAACGAGGACTACGAGATGCTGGTGGAGCCGGGCAACCGCATCACGCGGCGCGGCGAATCCGGCCCGGCCGACGACGGCCAGGCGCAGCGCCTGCCGCAGATGCCGGCCTACCACCTGGTGCGGGGCGACCATTCGGGCATCACGCTGGTGAACATCGGCGTGGGGCCGTCCAACGCCAAGACCATCACCGATCACATCGCGGTGCTGCGTCCGCACGCCTGGCTGATGCTGGGCCACTGCGCCGGCCTGCGCGATTCGCAGCGGCTGGGCGACTACGTGCTGGCCCACGGCTACGTGCGCGAGGACCACGTGCTCGACGATGACCTGCCCACCTGGGTGCCGGTGCCGGCCCTGGCCGAGGTACAGGTGGCGCTGGAGCAGGCGGTCGAAGAGGTCGCCGGGCTGTCCGGCTGGGATCTCAAGCGCATCATGCGCACCGGCACCGTGGCTACCATCGACAACCGCAACTGGGAATTGCGCGACCACGTCGAGCTGGTCGAGCGCTTCGCGCAGTCGCGCGCCATCGCCCTGGACATGGAGTCGGCCACCATCGCCGCCAACGGCTTCCGCTTCCGCGTCCCCTACGGCACGCTGCTGTGCGTGTCCGACAAGCCGCTGCACGGCGAACTCAAGCTGCCGGGCATGGCCAGCGCGTTCTACCGCCGCCAGGTCAACCAGCACCTGGAGATCGGCATCCGGGCGCTCGAGCGCCTGCGCGACATGCCGCCCGAGCGGTTGCATTCGCGCAAGCTGCGCACCTTCATGGAAACGGCGTTTCAATAGCCCCGTCGCCAATATTCCCCGCGCGGGGACGGATCCACGCCTGCCCCCGGCCGTTTCGACGACCGGGGGCAGTTGCGCTATGCTCGCGCGTTGCGTGGAAATCCCACGGCGCCCGGGGGCACAATCCGCGGGGGCTTTTTTGCTCTGAAGGAACACGACTTTGGCATTGACGGAACAGGACCAGCACCGCGATGGCGGCAAGAAGGGGACGACAGAACCGTCCGAATTGCGCCGCGCCCTGTCGGCGCGCCACCTGACCATGATCGCGGTGGGCGGCTCCATCGGGACGGGCCTGTTCGTCGCCTCCGGCGCCACCATCGCCCAGGCCGGGCCGGGCGGGGCGCTGCTGGGCTATGTGCTGATCGGCGTGATGGTCTATTTCCTAATGACCAGCCTGGGCGAGCTGGCCGCCGCCATGCCGGTGTCCGGGTCGTTCTCGACCTACGGCGCGCGCTACGTCGAAGACGGCTTCGGCTTCGCGCTGGGCTGGAACTACTGGTACAACTGGGCCGTCACCGTGGCCGTGGACCTGGTGGCCGCGCAGCTGGTGATGGCGTACTGGTTCCCGGACGTGCCGGGCGTCTACTGGAGCGCGCTGTTCCTGGCCATCACCTTCGGCTTGAACGCGCTGTCGGCGCGCGGCTTCGGCGAGGCCGAATTCTGGTTCGCGCTGATCAAGGTGGTCGCGGTGCTGGCGTTCGTCGCCATGGGCGTGATGATGCTGCTGGGCATCATCCGCGGCGGCGAGGGCGGGGGCGTGGCCAACTGGACGGTGGGCGACGCGCCGTTCGCCGGCGGTTTCGCGGCGCTGATCGGCGTGGCCATGGTGGTGGGCTTCTCGTTCCAGGGCACCGAGCTCATCGGCATCGCCGCCGGCGAGTCCAAGGACCCCGCGCGCAACCTGCCGCGCGCCGTGCGCCAGGTGTTCTGGCGCATCCTGCTGTTCTACGTGATGGCGATCCTGGTGATCGGCCTGCTGATTCCCTATACCGACCCGCACCTGCTGCGCAACGACGTCACCGACGTCAGCGTCAGCCCGTTCGCGCTGATCTTCGAGCGCGCCGGGCTGCTGGCGGCGGCCTCGGTCATGAACGCGGTGGTGCTGACCTCGGTGCTGTCGGCCGGCAACTCCGGCATGTACGCGGCCACGCGCATGCTCTACAGCCTGGCGCGCGACGGCAAGGCGCCGCGCATCTTCGGCCGGGTGTCGCGCAATGGCGTGCCGCTGTGGGCGCTGCTGGCCACCACCGTGGTGGCGGCGCTGTGCTTCTTCTCGTTCATCTTCAGCCCCAAGGCGGTCTACATCTGGCTGCTGAACACCTCCGGCATGACCGGCTTCATCGCCTGGCTGGGCATCGCCATCAGCCACTACCGGTTCCGCCGCGGCTACGTCAAGCAGGGCCGCAACCTGGCCGATCTGCCCTATGTGTCGCCGTTCTTCCCGTTCGGCCCGATCTTCGCCTTCGTGCTGTGCCTGATCATCACGCTGGGCCAGAACTACCAGGCCTTCCTGGAACACCGCATCGACTGGGGCGGCGTCGCGGCGACCTATATCGGCATCCCGCTGTTCCTCCTGATCTGGCTGGGCTATCGGCTGGCCAAGGGCTCGCGCTTCGTCAGCTACAAGGACATGACTTTCCCGGACGCCCGGGCGCGCAGCGCCTACCTGGATTCGGCCCTGCGCGGCGACCCCGCCACGGTCGGGCCGGAAACGGCCGCCACGGCGCCCGGCAGCGCCGGACGATGAAAAAGGCCGCGGTAGTCCGCGGCCCCAGTGAATCCATCCAAGGCCGTCGCGGCAACGCGGCGGCCTTGTCTTTTGGCGTCACTCGATGTTCTGCGCCTGTTCGCGCATCTGCTCGATCAGCAGCTTCAGGTCCATGGCGGCGCGCGTGACTTCCATGCTGCCGGCCTTGGAGCCCAGCGTGTTGGCCTCGCGGTTCATTTCCTGGAACAGGAAGTCCAGGCGCTTGCCGGCGCTGCCGGCGTTCTTCTTGCCTTCGGGCTTGCCGCCGCCATCGGTCAGCAGGTGGCGCAGTTCCGCCACGTGCGAGCGCAGGCGCGACAGTTCCTCGGCGACATCGATGCGCAGCGCGAACAGGTTGGCCTCCTGCGACAGGCGCTCGGACAGCTCGGCGCCGGAGATGTGGGTGAAGCCGCCCGGGAAGGCCGATTCCACGCTTTCGCGCAGCTTGGCGGCGAGCTTGTCGCGGTGGTCGGCCAGCAGTTGCGGCAGGTGGTTCTGCACCAGTTCGACGATGCCGGCCACGCCGTCCGCACAGTCCCGCATCATGCCGGCCAGGCGTTCGCCTTCGCGCGCGCGGCCTTCCTGCAGCTGCGTCAGGGCTTCCTGGGCGGCCTGCATGCAGGCCGCGCCCCAGACTTGCGGGTCGAGCGCGTCGTTGGCGCGCTGGCCGGGCCAGTTGAACAGCTCCACCAGGCGCGGCGCGGCGATGTCGGGCAGGATGCGGCGCGCGGCCTGCAACTGCTCGGCCAGGGTTTCGAGCCAGGCCGGTTCCAGCTTGGACAGGTCGGTGCTGACGTTGCGGGTGTAGGACACGCGGATCTCGACCTTGCCGCGCGCCAGTTGCGCCGTCAGCAGTTCGCGCAGCGGCGTCTCGACGTGGCGCAGCTCGTCGGGCAGGCGGAAATAGAGGTCGAGGAAGCGGCTGTTGACGCTGCGCAGTTCCAGCGCCAGCGTGCCTTGTTCGAGGTCTGCCCGGGCGTTGCCGAAGGCGGTCATGCTGCGAATCATGGTGTCGATATCCTGTTGCTTGTCTTGGATCGGGCCGCGCCGGTTCCGCCGGTCCGTCGAGTGCGGACGAGGGCGGGTATATGCAACCCGTGTATCGCGGCAGGATACTCCAAACCCGGGCGGGGCCGCGACCCGCTGCCCGTACAATGCCGCCAACCGAATCTGATTGGAGCCTTGCCATGACCTCTGCCAACGCCATTGCCCGCCCGTCGGGCCGCGCCGTCGATGAACTGCGCCCGTTCAGCCTGGAGCGCGGTTTCACGCGCTACGCCGAGGGGTCGGTGCTGGTGAAGGCCGGCAATACCCACGTGCTGTGCACCGCCAGCGTGCTGGAAAAGGTGCCGCCGTTCCTCAAGGGCAAGGGAGAGGGCTGGGTCACGGCCGAATACGGCATGCTGCCGCGCGCCACCCACACCCGTGGCGACCGCGAGGCCGCGCGCGGCAAGCAGAGCGGCCGCACCCAGGAAATCCAGCGCCTGATCGGCCGCAGCCTGCGCGCCGTGTTCGACATGCGGGCGCTGGGCGAACGCACGCTGCACCTGGATTGCGATGTGCTGCAGGCCGACGGCGGCACGCGCTGCGCCAGCATCACCGGCGCCTGGGTGGCGGCGTCCGACGCCGTGGCGCTGCTGATGCAGCGCGGCGACCTGGCCGCCAACCCGATCCGCGACGCGGTCGCGGCGGTGTCGGTCGGGCTGGTGCAGGGCCGTGCGGTGCTGGACCTGGACTACGAGGAAGACTCGGCCTGCGACGCCGACGTCAACGTCATCATGACGGGCGGCGGCGCCTTCGTGGAAGTGCAGGGCACGGGCGAGGGCGCCACCTTCACCCGCGCCGAGCTGGACGCGATGCTGGGTCTGGCCGAGAACGGCATCGCCGGCCTGGTGCGGGCGCAGCGCGCGGCGCTGGCGTAACAGCAGGCGGGCGCGGGCCCGGGCGTCAGGGCAGCAGGGCGCCCACCTTGCCGGCCCGTTCCAGGTTCCAGATCGCGCCGATCAGGCCGCGCAGCTCGGTCTCGCTGGCGGCGTCGGCATAGCGGCCCAGGCTCAGCGTCTTGGCCTCGATCTCGGCGCGCGACAGGGTGTTGCCGGGATCGCCCTTGGGTTCGTCGACGCGGCCGTGCAGCACGCGGCCGTCGCGGGTATGCACCGTGACCTTGCCGATCCAGCGCTGCGGATAGGCGCCGTCGACTTCCGGATCCAGTTCCATCGTCACGCGCCCGCGGAAATCGGCCACCGCCGGATCGTCCAGCGCGGCGTCGAATTCCGGCAGGCCGGCGCGGCCCTGGCGCGCGATCAGGCCCAGCACCGTGCCCATCGAGAACTTGGACTGGTGCACCGTGCGCGGATCGACCACCGGCCCCAGCACGTCGATGGCGCCCTGATGCACGTGCGCCACCACCCGCGCGATGTCGCTTTCGGCCAGCTGATGCTCGCGCAGCACCTGCTGCAGCGCATCCGCCGCCGGATGGGTATGGCGGCACGAGGCATGGAACTTGAACGAGGTCTCGGCCAGCGCCCAGCGCGTGCCCAGCCGGTCGGTCAGGCGCGTCGGATCGGCGTCGCTGGACATGCCGGCGGCCATGCCCTGCGGGCCTTCGAGGATGTGGCGCGCGCCGGTGAAGCCTTCCTGCGCCAGGTAGGCCGCGGCGATGCCGTTGGCGGCGGCGCGGGCGGTGTGCAGCTGCTTGGAATCGGCGGCGTCGCGCAGGAATTCCCACAGGCCGGCGGCCTGGGTGCCGGCCGAGCCGAAGGCGTCCAGCATGGCCGCGGGCGCCAGGCCCAGCAGACGGCCGGTGGCCGCGGCGGCGGCCAGCGTGCCCGCGGTGCCGGTGGTGTGGAAGATCTTGTAGTGCGAGCGGCCCAGGAATTCGCCAACCCGGATGCCGACCTCGTAGCCGGCCACGGCCGCCACCAGCAGGTCGCGGCCGCTGCGGCCCAGCGCCTGGGCCACCGCCAGCACCGGCGGGAACACCACGGCCGCGGGGTGGAACACCGAACCATTGTGCACGTCGTCCTGCTCGACCACATGGGCGGCGGCGGCATTGACCATGGCGGCGAACACCGGCGAGGTGCGGCGCCGGTTGATCAGGATCTCGCTGGGGCCGTCGGCCGGCCCCATTGTTGCGGCGTAGCGGTCGATGGCCAGCACCGGGCGCGACGCGGCGCCCGCCAGGATCGAGGCCAGGCAGTCCAGCAGGAGGTCTTCGGCTCGGCGCAGCACCGGGGCGGGGATGTCCTCGAAGCGCAGGTTGGCGGCGAAGGCGGCGAGGGTGGCGCTTGGATGGGAGGTGTCGGGGGTCATGGTCAGAAGGAGCGCGGCAGGCCCAGGATGTGTTCGGCGACGTAGGAGAGGATCAGGTTGGTCGAGATCGGCGCGACCTGATAGAGGCGGGTCTCGCGGAACTTGCGCTCGACGTCGTATTCGGTGGCGAAGCCGAAGCCGCCGTGGAACTGCAGGCAGGCGTTGGCGGCCTCCCAGGAGGCGTCGGCGGCCAGCAGCTTGGCCATGTTGGCCTGGGCGCCGCAGGGCTCGTGGGCGTCGAACAGGCGGCAGGCCTCGTAGCGCATCAGGCTGGCGGCCTCGACGTTGATGTGGGCGCGGGCGATGGGGAACTGCACGCCCTGGTTCTGGCCGATGGGGCGGCCGAACACCATGCGTTCCTTGGCGTAGGCGGTGACCTTGTCGACGAACCAGTAGCCGTCGCCGATGCATTCGGCGGCGATCAGGGTGCGCTCGGCGTTCAGGCCGTCCAGGATGTACTTGAAACCCTTGCCTTCCTCGCCGATCAGGTTGTCGGCCGGGATCTCCAGGTTGTCGAAGAACAGCTCGTTGGTCTCGTGGTTGACCATGTTGGGGATCGGCCGGATCGACATGCCGTGCTTGACCGCCTCGTGCAGGTCCACCAGGAAGATCGACATGCCCTCGGACTTGCGCGTGACCTGGTCCAGCGGCGTGGTGCGCGCCAGCAGGATCATCAGGTCGGAATGCTGCACCCGCGAGATCCAGACCTTCTGGCCATTGATGACGTAGCGGTCGCCGCGGCGCACGGCGGTGGTCTTGATCTTGGTGGTGTCGGTGCCGGTGGTGGGTTCGGTCACGCCCATCGACTGCAGGCGCAGCTCGCCGGCGGCGATGCGCGGCAGGTATTCGCGCTTCTGCGCCTCGGAGCCGTGCCGCAGCAGGGTGCCCATGTTGTACATCTGGCCATGGCAGGCGCCGGAGTTGCCGCCGCTGCGGTTGATTTCCTCCATGATGACCGAGGCCTCGGTCAGGCCCAGGCCGGAGCCGCCGTATTCCTGCGGGATCAGCGCGGCCAGCCAGCCGGCTTCGGTGAGGGCGCGCACGAAGGCGTCGGGGTAGCCGCGTTCTTCATCCACCTTGCGGAAGTACTCGGCGGGAAATTGCGCGCACAGATCGCGCACGGCTTCGCGGATGTCCTGGTAGGCGTGGGAGGCTTGATGCATGGGGTGGGCTGCAATATGGGTGTAGTAAAGGGGTTCGGTACAGGATCGAATGTGCCGCAACGGGCCGCCCCTGCCAATTCACAATTCATTAATACCGGGTTCCTGTTCGCAAAAGCGCACTTATGTGACGGCCGTTCGTCATGCGAGGGGGCGGGTTGTGTCAAGAAATTGCCAAACTGCATCCCCATAATCGCGCCGATACGCCTTTGTGGCGATGCAACAGACGGATGGATATGCGGAAAAATCTCAGGGTGACCACGGCGGTTTCGGCCATTCTCGCGGTGTTTGTGGCGCTGTTCGCGCTGGCGGCGGCGGCCGGGATCTTCGTGCTGCGCGAGAATCGCGCCGACATCGAGGCGCTGGGCCGGGGCAGCATCGAGCGCGCCAGCGACCTGTCGGACATGACCAGCAGCCTGTTCCAGGCGCGCGCCGCGCTGACGGACGCCAAGACCGCCATGGAAGGCGGCCTGGAGGAGGCCCGCGACCAGTCGCTCAACCACGCCGACGCGCTGCTCAAGCAGGCCGCGGCCAGCCTGGCGCGGTTGCGCGCCAACGCCGACACCAGCGCCCAGGGCGCGCCGCTGTTCGACCAGGCGCTGGCGGCCTATGCCGCCTTCGCCGACCAGACGCTGGCGCCGATGTTCAAGGCCATCAAGGGCTGGAACGGCATCGAGGTCAACCGGCTGGTGGACAAGGTGCTGCCGGTGTCCGGCTCGGCCTACGTCAAGCAGGCCGACGCCTACCAGGCCTACGCCCGCCAGCAGGGCCAGGCCGCGGTGGCCGACGCCAGCCAGACCATGCAGCGCGTGACGGTGGTGGCCGCGGCGGTGCTGGGCTTCGTGCTGGTGCTGGCGGTGCTGATCCGGCTGGCCTTCCGTCGCCGCATCCTGCGGCCGCTGAACGAGGCCGGCGCGCACTTCGACCGCATCGCCGACGGCGACCTGACCGGCAACATCGCGGTCCACGGCAACAACGAGATCGGCGTGCTGTATTCGGCCATGCGCCGCATGCAGACCGGCCTGTCGGCGGCGGTGGCGTCGGTGCGCCATGGGGTCGAGGAGATCCACACCGGCTCGGGCGAAATCGCCGCCGGCGGCGCCGACATGTCGGACCGCACGGCGCGCCAGGCCGGTTCGCTGCAGGAGGCGGCGGCCAACATGACCCAGCTGGCCCACACGGTGCAGATGACCGCCGGCAATGCCGACCTGGCCAGCCGCCAGGCGCTCAGCGCCACCCAGCTGGCCCAGCGCGGCGGCCAGGCGGTGCAGGAAGTCGTGACCAGCATGCAGGGCATCGCCGACAGCGCGCGCCGCATCGGCGAGATCGTCGGGGTGGTGGACAGCATCGCCTTCCAGACCAACATCCTGGCGCTGAACGCGGCGGTCGAGGCGGCCCGCGCCGGCGAGCAGGGCAAGGGCTTCGCGGTGGTGGCGGGCGAAGTGCGTTCGCTGGCCCAGCGCAGCGCCCAGGCGGCCAAGGAAATCAAGGGCTTGATCGAGGATTCGACCTCGCGCGTCGAGGTCGGCGTGCGCCAGGTCAACCTGGCCGGCGACACCATGCGCGACATGCTGACCTCGGTCGACCGCGTGACCCAGATCGTGGCCGAAATCTCCAGCGCCACGGCCGAGCAGGCCGCCGGCATCGCCTCGGTCAATGACGCCGTGGCCGATATCGAACGCTCGACCCAGGAGAACGCGGCAATGGTCGAACAGACCGCCGCCGCGGCCGCCGCGCTGGAACAGCAGGCCCAGGGCCTGCAGCGCGCGGTGTCGGTCTTCCAGATCGCCCAGGCGGCGCAGGCGGCCGCCGGGCAGGCGTCAGGGCACGAGCTGCGGCAGGGCGCCGCCGCTGTAGCGCTCGGTCACCAGCGACAGGTTCCCATGCTTGACCTTGTGCTTGACATGGGCAGCGGCCGACGCGATGTCCTCCGGGCGGATGCGCTCGCATAAGGACGGGGTGACGGTGAGCGCGCCCACGCCCAGCGTCACGAACGGAAAGAAGCGCGGCACGCCGTAGCGGTCCTCGGCCTCGATGCCGCCGTTGCGGCGGCCTTCGTCGTCGTACAGATCGATGGCGCGCTCGTTGAACTCGGCGATGACGCGCTGGATGCGCTCGTTCCAGTCGGGGCTGCGCAGCAGCACCACGAAGTCGTCGCCGCCGACGTGGCCGACGAAATCGCGCAGCGGATCACAGTGGCGCTTGATGACGTCGGCGGTCAGCATGATCATGTCGTCGCCGCGCCAGTAGCCGTAGACGTCGTTAAATGGCTTGAAGTTGTTCAGGTCGCCATAGCAGATGGTGAAATCGGCGGCGTCCTCCAGCAGCGTGGCGATGTGCCGGCTGATGGGAATGTTGCCCGGCAATGACGTCAGCGGATTGGCGTAGCGCGCGGCCTCGATGCGCATCTCGGTCACCGAGCGCACCAGCGTTTCGCCGGTGGCCAGGCCGTCGTAGCGGCCGTCGCGGGTGATGATGAGGCCGTCCATCAGGTAGCGCTGGTCTTCCGAGATCAGCACGTGGCTCAACTGGTCGATCGACACGTCCAGGTCGACCAGCACCGGCTCGCCGTTCATGAAGGTCGAGCAGGCGTCGCGGCCGAACAGTTCGCGGGTGTAGCGCTGCGCGTAGTGTTCCGAGAAGTCGCGGCGGTTGATGATGCCCACCGGCCGGTTGTCGCCATCGACCACGGCCACCGCGTGCAGGCTCTTGTGCTCGATGAAGAGGCGGTGCACGTCGTCGTTGGTGTGCTTGTTCAGCAACGCCGCCGGGGCCTCGACCCGCAGGCTGGCGGCGGTGCCGCCGGCCGAGCGCTGCGACAGCGGGGCGGGCGCGCGCACCCGCAGCGAATCGCGCAGCGGCGGGGTCAGCTCGGTCAGCAGCGCTTCGTCGGGGCGGCCCAGCAACCAGCCTTGGGCGTAGCGGATCTCCAGGTCGCGCACCACCGCCAGGTCCTCGGCGGTCTCGATGCCCTCGGCCACGATGGCGGTGCCCAGGTACTGCGCCACCTTGAGGATGGCGCGCACCATGTTCTGCTTGCGGTCATCGTGGCCGATGCCATTGAAGAAGTAGCGGTCGATCTTGACCAGGTCGGGCTGCATTTCGGCCCACAGCTGCAGGTTCGAATTGCCGACGCCGTAGTCGTCCAGCGCGATGCGCATGCCGTATTCGCGCAGGCAGGCGAAGGCGCTGCCCAGCGTCGACATGTGTTCGGACAGCGGGTCCTGCTCGGTCAGCTCGACGATGATGTTGGACGGCGCCAGCGTGCAATCCTTGAGCAGCCGCAGCGGCATTTCGTCGCCCCACAGCGTCCAGTAGTGGATCAGGGCCGAGCCGGACAGGTTCAGGAACAGCTTGCCGGCGGCCGGGTTCTGGTCGAAGCCCTGGGCGCCGGCGCGGAAGCTGGCCAGCTCCAGTTGCGGATGCAGGCCCTGGCGGCGGGCTTCGGCGAACAGGGCGTCGGGAAAGTGCAGGGTGGTGTCGACCGGGCCGCGGATCAGGCTTTCGTGGCCATAGATGCGGCTATGCGACAGGTCGATCACTGGCTGGAAGCGGGGGCGCAGCAGCCGTTCGCGCAGGATGCCCGCCAGGCTGACGGGAGTTGGCGCAGCGGCGCCGGACGAAAGGGTGGGCGCGCTGGCCGCAACCGGCCGTGGCAAAGCGTGAAGTGGGTTCATCGCCGGGGCGTTCAGATACGATCAGTGACAAGATTGTCCATATTGACGACGAAATATGTCTGTGTTGTTGCGCTGACACGTAACTTGCAGGGCGGGTTTACGACCACGCCCTATACAATTTACCCCATGACTTCCCCCAAGATTCCCGAATCCCTGCGCCGCGTCGTGCTGGCGTCCAACAATCCCGGCAAGCTGCGTGAGTTCTCCGCCTTGTTCGCCCCGCTCGGCATCGAGCTGGTGCCCCAGGGCGACCTGGGCGTGCCCGAGGCCGAGGAGCCGCACGTCACGTTCGTCGAGAACGCGCTGACCAAGGCGCGCCATGCCAGCCGCCTGACCGGACTGCCGGCGCTGGCCGACGATTCCGGCCTGTGCGTGGCCGCGCTGGACGGCGCGCCGGGCGTGTACTCGGCGCGCTACGCCAAGATGCACGGCGGCGAGAAATCCGACCAGGCCAACAACGCGCTGCTGGTCGGCAAGCTGGCGTCGGTCGCCGACCGCAGCGCCTGCTATGTGGCGGTGCTGGCGCTGGTGCGCGGCGAAAACGACCCGCGGCCGCTGATCGGCGAAGGCGTGTGGCAGGGCGAGATCATCGACCAGCCGGAAGGCGAGAACGGCTTCGGCTACGATCCGCACTTCTACCTGCCCGACCAGGGGCTGACGGCCGCCGCGCTCGATCCCGAGGAAAAGAACCGCATCAGCCATCGCGCCCGCGCCCTGCGCGAACTGCTGAGCAAGCTGAACCAGGCTTGACCCCGGGGCGTCGCCCGCGCCGCCTCCAGGAATACCGAATGTCCATCACCATCCCCATCCGCTCCGAACTGGGCGCGGCCCGCTCGCGCCTGGTCACCCCGGCCGGCGCCACCCTGACCAGCCTGCCGCCGCTGTCGGTCTACGTGCACGTGCCCTGGTGCGTGCGCAAGTGTCCGTACTGCGACTTCAATTCGCACGCCGCGCCCGGCGGCGAGATCCCCGAACGCGCCTACCTGGATGCGCTGCGCAGCGACCTGGAACAGGCGCTGCCGTCGATCTGGGGCCGTCAGGTGGTCTCGGTGTTCATCGGCGGCGGCACGCCCAGCCTGCTGTCGGCCGCCGGCCTGGACGAGTTGCTGGCCATGCTGCGCGCCTGTCTGAACGTGTGGCCCGACGCGGAAATCACCATGGAGGCCAACCCCGGCACCGCCGAGGCCGACCGTTTCCGCGACTACGCCGCCAGCGGCGTGACCCGTTTCTCGCTCGGCATCCAGAGCTTCGACGACGCCCAGCTGAAGAAGCTGGGCCGCATCCATGATTCGGCGCAGGCCCGCGCCGCCATCGAGATGGCCCAGCGCGCCGCGCCGCGCGTCAACCTGGACATGATGTTCGCGCTGCCGGGCCAGACCCTGGAGGCCTGCGTGGACGACCTGCGCCAGGCCATCGGCTTCGGCACCGAGCACCTGTCGCTCTATCACCTGACGATGGAGCCCAACACGGTCTTCGCCAAGTTCCCGCCCGAGGACCTGCCGGACGACGACACCAGCGCGGCCATGCAGGACGCGGTCGAGGCCGAGCTGGCCGCGGCCGGCCTGGCGCGCTACGAGGTGTCGGCCTATGCCAGGCCGGGGGCCCGCAGTCGCCACAATCTGAATTACTGGGAGTTCGGCGACTACCTGGGTCTGGGGCCGGGCGCCCACGGCAAGCTGTCGTTCCACGACCGCATCGTGCGCGAGGCCCGCCTGCGCAGTCCGGAATCGTGGATGCGGGCCGCCGCCGCCCGCGACGGCAGCCACCTGGCCGAAAACCGCCAGGTCGGCCCCGACGAACTGCCGTTCGAGTTCATGCTGAACGCCTTGCGGCTGAAGGATGGCGTCGCCGCCACCCTGTTCAACGAGCGCACCGGCCTGTCACTGGCCGCCATCGCGCACCAATTGGAGGCAGCGTCCGCCAAGGGCCTGCTGGACGCCGATCCCACCCGCCTGCGGGCCACGCCCCTGGGCTGGCGCTTCCTGAACGACCTGCAGGAAATGTTCCTGTAGCAATCAGGCACCAAGATGGGGCAATCATGCCCCATTATTTGCACCAAGTTGGTGCTACATTGCCCCATGACATGACAGGCCTCCCCGGGGAATCCCGGGGGTGAGACCTGGCACGCTTATTGCTTCCCTCTTTTATGCCAGTCGAGCGGCACAGCCCTCGACCCTTTTATCTAATGGAGATGACATGGCAAGCCCGAAAGACGTCCTGAAACAGATCGCCGACAACGAAGTCAAATTCGTGGATTTCCGCTTTACCGATACTGTTGGCCGTGAGCACCACGTGTCCGTGCCCACCAGCCAGATCGACGAAGACAAGCTGGAAAGCGGCCAGGCTTTCGACGGTTCGTCGATCCCGGGTTGGAAGGGCATTGAAGCGTCCGACATGCTGCTCATCCCCGACTGCGCCACCGGCAACCTGGACCCGTTCCGTGAAGAGCCGACCCTGATCCTGTCGTGCGACGTGGTCGAACCGTCGGACCTGAAGGGCTATGACCGCGATCCGCGTTCGCTGGCCAAGCGCGCCGAAGCCTACCTGAAGGCCTCGGGCCTGGGCGACACCGCCTACTTCGGTCCGGAACCCGAATTCTTCGTGTTCGACGGCGTGACCTGGAACACCGACATGTCGGGCACCTTCGTCAAGATCAAGTCGGAAGAGGCCTCCTGGTCCACCGGCCTGGACTTCGACGGCGGCAACACCGGCCATCGTCCCGCGGTCAAGGGCGGCTACTTCCCGGTTCCCCCGGTCGATTCGTTCCAGGACATGCGCTCGGAAATGTGCCTGCTGATGGAACAGATGGGCGTGCCGGTCGAAGTGCACCACCATGAAGTCGCCGGCGCCGGCCAGCTGGAAATCGGCACCAAGTTCAGCACCCTGGTGCAACGCGCCGACTGGACCCAGATCGTCAAGTACATCGTGCACAACGTGGCCCATGCCTACGGCAAGACCGCCACCTTCATGCCCAAGCCCATCGTTGGCGACAACGGTTCCGGCATGCACGTGCACCAATCCATCTGGAAGGATGGCCAGAACCTGTTCGCGGGCAACGGCTACGCCGGCCTGTCGGAATTCGCGCTGTACTACATCGGCGGCATCATCAAGCACGCCCGCGCCCTGAACGCCATCACCAACCCGGGCACCAACTCGTACAAGCGCCTGGTCCCGCACTACGAAGCCCCGGTCAAGCTGGCCTACTCGGCCCGCAACCGTTCGGCCTCGATCCGCATCCCGTACGTGGGCAACCCGAAGGGCCGCCGCGTCGAAGCGCGCTTCCCGGACCCCCTGGCCAACCCGTACCTGGCCTTCTCGGCCCTGATGATGGCCGGCCTGGACGGCGTGCAGAACAAGATTCACCCCGGCGATCCCGCCGACAAGAATCTGTACGACCTGCCGCCGGAAGAAGACGCGAAGATCCCGACCGTGTGCTCCTCGCTGGAGCAAGCGCTGGAAGCGCTGGACAACGACCGCGAGTTCCTGACCCGCGGCGGCGTGTTCAGCAACGACATGCTCAACGCCTACATCGACCTGAAGATGGCCGATGTGAACCGTCTGCGCATGACCACGCACCCGGTCGAATTCGACATGTACTACAGCCTCTGATTTCAGAGGTTGTGGCTGGGGGAGCGCGATGATGTAGGCAGAAACCAGGGCCGACACCACGCGCACCGCCAGGTCGCCGACCCAAGACTTGCCCGTCCGGCCCCGTGCCGGCGGGCAGGGCGCCGCACTCAGGCGCCGCCGGGCCGGTGTTCCGATTTCCCCCTGTAGTCATTCGGGTACGTTGAAAAATGAATGTAGAAGCTCTCGATCTGCTTGCCACGTCCGTTTTCCTGGTCAACGCACGCGGGCATATCGAATACGCCAATGCGGCCGCCGAGGATCTGTTCGGCCGTTCCCGCAAGCAGCTGTGCGGCCACTCCGCCGCCACGTTGTTCGACAATCCGGAAAACATCCAATCGTCCATCGACCGCGCCGCGGCCGGCAGGTATGCCGACGTCCGGCAGCTGGCCTCATTGCGCCGCGCCGCCGAATCGGTGGAAGTGGCCGTGACCACGGTGGGCTTGAGCGGCCAGGCCTGGCCGGTCCTGATCGAGACCCGCGAGATCGAGCAGCGCGTGCTGGCCGACCGCAACCATCGCCTGGTCGACGAGATCGAGGCGCATCGCGAGCTCCTGCGCAACCTGGCGCATGAAGTCAAGAATCCCCTGGGCGGCTTGCGCGGGGCCGCGCAACTGCTGGAAGCCGAGCTGCCGAGCGCGGCGCTGGCCGAGTACACCCAGGTCATCATTTCCGAAGCCGACCGCCTGCAGGCGCTGGTGGACCGCCTGAGCGGCCCGCAACGTGTGCCGCTGAACGCGCGGCCGGTGAACATCCATGAGATCTGCGAGCGCGTCTGCGCCCTGATCCAGGCCGAATTCCGCAACGACGTCACGCTGGTGCGCGACTACGACGCGTCCATGCCCGACCTGAAGGGCGACGCCGCCCGCCTGATGCAGGCGGTGCTGAACGTGGCCCGCAACGCCGCGCAGGAACTGGTCGCGCGGCCGCAGGCGCCCGGGCTGGAGCCCGGCGTCGTCACGCTGCGCACCCGCGTCGCGCGGCAGGTCATGCTGGCGCATCGCCAGCACCGCCTGGCGCTGGAACTGTCCATCATCGACAACGGTCCCGGCGTGCCGGAGCATATCCGCGACCGCATTTTCCATCCCCTGGTCACCGCCCGCGCCGGCGGGACCGGCCTGGGCCTGAGCCTGGCCCAGGATTTCGTGCAGCAGCACGGAGGCATCATCGAATTTGAATCCCGACCCGGGCGCACCGAGTTCCGCCTGGTCCTACCGATGGAGCCCGCACTCTGATGAAACCCGTATGGATCGTCGACGACGACCAGGCCATCCGCTGGGTCCTCGAAAAGGCCCTGGCCCGCGCCGGTGTCCCCACCCGTAGTTTCTCCCAGGCAGCCGACGTGCTCGACGCGCTGGCGCACGACACGCCCGTCGCCCTGGTGTCCGATATCCGCATGCCCGGCGGCAACGGCCTTGAGCTGCTGCGCCAGCTCAAGGAACGCCATCCCGGCCTGCCGGTCATCGTCATGACCGCCTTCGCCGACCTCGACAGCACCGTGTCCGCCTTCCAGGGCGGCGCTTTCGACTACCTGGCCAAGCCCTTCGACGTGAACGAGGCGGTGGCGCTGATCCAGCGCGCCATGCAGGAATCGACCCAGCCCGAAAGCCCCGAAGGGCAGGGCGAGGCCCAGAACAATGAACGCTGGATGATGACGCAGTCGTCGTCCACCGCCATGCAGGAAGTGTTCCGCGCCATCGGCCGGCTGGCGCAGTCCAAGGTCACCGTGCTGATCACCGGCGAGTCCGGCACCGGCAAGGAACTGGTGGCGCGCGCGCTGCACGGCCACGGCATGCGCGCCGGCGGCCCGTTCGTGGCGCTCAACGCCGCCGCCATCCCGCGCGACCTGCTCGAAGCCGAGCTGTTCGGCCACGAGCGCGGCGCCTTCACCGGCGCCAACACCCTGCGCCGCGGCCGCTTCGAGGAGGCCCACGGCGGCACGCTGTTCCTGGACGAAATCGGCGACATGCCGATCGAACTGCAGACGCGCCTGCTGCGCGTGCTGGCCGAAGGCAGCTTTTACCGCGTCGGCGGCGCGCAGCCCGTGCGGGTCGACGTGCGCATCGTCGCCGCCACCCATCAGCCGCTGGAGCAGCGCGTCGAACAAGGCCTGTTCCGCGAAGACCTGTTCCACCGCCTGAACGTCATCCGCCTGCGCCTGCCGCCGCTGCGCGAGCGGGTCGAGGATATCCCGGCGCTCGCCAACCACTTCCTCACCGCCAGCGCCCGCGCGCTCGGCGTGCCGGTCAAGCGCCTGACCCCGGAAGCGCTGGCCGTCCTGACCAAGTTCGACTTCCCCGGCAACGTGCGCCAGCTGGAGAACTTCTGCCACTGGCTCACCGTCATGGCCCCCGGCCAGACCGTCGAGCGCGCCGACCTGCCGCCCGAAATCCGCGCCATGGAACACGCGCCCGCCGCCGGTTCGGTGTCCCCGCGCCCGCCCGCCGGCGCCAGCGTCGCCGCCATCGGCACCGTGGTCCAGCATCCCGCGCCCGCCGCCGCCGACGAAGCCACGCCCCGCAACTGGCAGGACTCCCTGCTGCGCGACGCCCAGTACCGCCTCGAACGCGGCGAACCCGCCGTCATGGCCACTCTGACGCGCCAGTTCGAGAAAATCCTGCTCCAAAGCGCCCTGGACGCCAGCCGCGGCCGCCGCGTCGAAGCCGCCTCAAGACTGGGCATCGGCCGCAACACCATCACGCGCAAACTGCGCGAACTCGGCATCGAAGACGAGTAGGGCGGCACGCGTTCTCCACCCGCGCGCAGCGACCGCCGCCACCCCATCCTCCGCCGCGTAAGTCAGGTAGCGGCCGCCCGCGCGGCCCTACCTGACGGGCAGAACCCACTCTCGGCTAAGACACCCCTCCAGCAACGCCACAAACCCGCCTACCCGACGCCCCGGGCGGCCTACGAAGCCCGCGCGATCGCACACCAACGTCCAAGACAAGAACGCCCCTTCACCCCATCCCCAGCAACCCCTCACAAAGCCGAGGCGACTTCAACTTCTGCAGCCACCACTTGAGCGCCTCCCCCGGCTTCTCCGCCCGCCACGCATATGCCACATGCTCGGTCAACGACATCCCCTCATCGGTATCGCAGACCACCAGCACCCCCTGCGCCAGATACGGCGCCGCCAGCGTCAGCGGCAGATACCCGCACCCCAGCCCGCGGATCTGCGCCTCGATCTTGGCCTGCATCGTCGGCATCACCAGCGTCGGCTGCTCCGCCAGGATCCCGCGCGACTGCGGCGGCAGGTTGCGTGACGTGTCGGCCACCACCACCGCGCAATAGCGCGTGATGTCGGCCCGGCTCAGCGGCTGCGGCGCCGACGCCAGCGGATGGTGCGCCGCCACGCAGAAGCCGAACTGCGCCTGTCCCATCGTCACCGAGCGGTAGGGGCCGGTCGGTTCGCCCGCCGCGCCCGCTCCGATCACCAGGTCGGCGCGGTTCGACGTCAACGCATCCCAGTTGCCGCTCAGCACCTCGGTCGAAAAGCGCAGCTTGGTCGCGCTGCCCAGCGCCTGGAACTCCTCGACCAGGTCGTACAGCGGCCGCCACGGCAGCACCGCGCTCACCGCGATGCGCAGCTCCACCTCCCAGCCGGTGGCGATGCGCTTGACCCGGCAGGCCAGGTCGTCGAGCGACTGCAACACGTGACGCCCATCCTTGAGCAGCGCCTCGCCCGCCGGCGTCAGCAGCGCCCGGTGCCCCGAGCGGTCGAACAGCAGCACGTCCAGCCCGTCCTCCAGCTTGCGGATGGCGTAGGTCACGGCCGACGGCACCTTGTCCAGCTCGCGCGCCGCCTTGGCGAAGCTGCCATGGCGCGCGATGGCGTCCACCAGGATGAGCAATTCGGGCGTGATCGGCTGCATGGGAAGGTTCCGGGCGATATCGTTCAAAAAATTTGAATGGTTTCTTCAAATCATAGCGTCAAACCGGCTGCCGAGTACGCGCACAATGTCACTCATGCCGGTTGAGCAGCTGGCGCCAGACCCAAACAGGCAGGCGCCGGATCGAGCGAAACCATTCACATATTTGAAACAGGAGTCCACCATGCTTACCCTTCGCCGTAGCGCCGAACGCGGTCACGCCAACCACGGCTGGCTCGATTCGTTCCACACCTTTTCGTTCGCCAACTACTACGATCCCTCGCACATGGGCTTCGGCGCGCTGCGCGTGATCAACGATGACCGCATCGCCGCGGGCCGCGGCTTCGGCACCCACGGCCACCGCGACATGGAGATCATCACCTACGTGCTGGACGGCGCCATCGCGCACAAGGACAGCATGGGCAGCGGCTCCACCATCCAGCCCGGCAACGTGCAGCGGATGAGCGCCGGCCGCGGGGTGATGCACTCCGAGTTCAACCCGCGCGCCGACAAGGAAACGCACATGCTGCAGATCTGGATCGAGCCGAACGTCACCGGCATCGCGCCGGAGTATGAGGAAAAGGCCTTCACCGACGCGCAAAAGCGCGGCCGCCTGCAAGCCGTGGTGTCGGGTGACGGCATCGATGGCTCGATGACGATCCATCAGGACGTGCGGCTCTACGCCGGCCTGTTCGACGGCGACGAGTCGGCCACGCTGGAACTGGCCCCTGGCCGCCGCGCCTGGGTGCACGTGGCGCGTGGCAGCCTGACCGTCAACGGCGTCGTGCTGGCGGCCGGCGACGCGGTCGCCATCAGCGATGAAACGCGGGTGGCGCTGTCCGGCGGCGACAACGCCGAAGTGCTGGTGTTTGATCTGGCCTGAGGCCGGCAGCCGGGTGGATCGCCGATCCGCCCGGCCTTAACATGGCCCCAAGACGGCCAACCTACAGGAGCATTCCCATGTCCACTTTGTCCCAAGCCGGCGACAGCCAGATCGAAACCGTGGTGGTGCCGCGCAGCAGCGACCTGGGCGGCTTCGAAGTCCGTCGCGCGCTGCCCTCGGCGCAGCGCCGCACCGTCGGCCCGTTCGTCTTCCTGGACCACATGGGCCCGGTTGAATTCACGGCCGGCTCGGGCATCGACGTGCGCCCGCATCCGCACATCGGCCTGTCGACCGTTACCTATCTGTACGAAGGCTCGATGGTGCATCGCGATGGTGCCGGCAACACCCAGACCATCCTGCCCGGCGAGGTGAACTGGATGACGGCGGGCCGTGGCATCGTCCACTCCGAGCGCTCCTCGCCCGAAAGCCGCCAGGCCGCGCAACGCCTGGCCGGCCTGCAGATCTGGGTCGGCCTGCCCAAGGCCCACGAGGAAACCGATCCCGGTTTCACCCACTACGGCCTGGACGCCCAGCCCGTGATCGAAGGCGAGGGGGTGCGCGCGCAGGTCGTGGCCGGCTCGCTGTTCGGCAAGACGTCGCAGGTCAAGACCCATTCGCCGCTGTTCTATGGCGACATGCAGTTGCAGGCCGGCGCCGTCACGGTGCTGCCCGCCGAGCACGAAGAGCGCGCCGCCTACCTGGCGATCGGCTCGGTCGAGGTGGACGGACAAGTGTTCGAGAGCGGCCGCCTGATCGTGTTCGCCCCGGGCCGTCCGGTGCAGATCCGCGCCTGTACCGACGCGCGTTTCGCGGTGCTCGGCGGCGAGCCGCTGGAAGGCCCGCGCTTCATCTGGTGGAACTTCGTCTCCAGCAGCAAAGACCGCATCGAGCAGGCCAAGGAAGACTGGCAACGCAACCGCTTCGGCCAGACCGTGCCGGGCGACGAGACCGAGTTCATTCCGCTGCCGCCGCCGCGGGCTTGACGCGCCCGACCGGAGCGCCGGGCGGCATGCGCCTGGCGGCTCCGGTCGATTCGTCGTCTATCCGGCTTTCAACAACTGGAACGCCTCTCCCTTGAACACGCGCGCGGGATCACCCCGTGCCACCTCGTGGTGGAATTGGCGCCGCCGGGCCCGCTCCGTGGCATGCGCGGCCTGCTCATGTTGGGCCAGCTGATGCGCGATCAGCAGTGCGGCGATGCGCTTGTTGGCATGCTGGCTGCGTTCGGACTGCACCTTCACGCTGATGCCCGTCGCCACGTGCGTCGCGCGCACCGCCGATTCCGTCTTGTTGACGTGCTGGCCGCCGGGCCCGGATGAGCGCGTCGTTTCGAAGCGTATTTCCGTGTCCTGGCGGATGGCCGGCGGGTCGCAACGCAAAGCGCCGATAAACCAGTTTTTGCGCAGGTGACCAGGGCGATAGGGGCTGGGGCAGATCCACTGGATCGATCCCTCCCAACACGCGGCCAGGCCGGCCGCGCCCGGACCATCGAGGGCCAGCAGCACCGAGCGGTAAGTGCCGGCCCTGGCGCCGGTCTCCTGTTCGAGGATATCGATGCCAACGCCGCGAGCCTCGGCCTCGCGCAACAGGTAGGCAAGGGCCTTGGCGACCGCCAGGCAGCACTCATCGGGGCCCTGGGCCGCGGATAGCTGTAGCAGCATCATCAGCAGCACTCCCCCCGGGTCTTGTAGGTCAACACCGGGCGCAGCCTGGCCAGCACCGTCAGCAGGCCCGCCTGTTGCAGGCTGGCGATGATACTGTCCACGGGTTTGTACGCTTCCGGCGCTTCCTCATAGATCAGTTGCTTGTCCTGGCAGATGACATGGCTGCCCAACCGGGTCTTGCTCAGTTGCGCGGGACTGTAGCGCTTGAACAGCCGGTCCTTGCACTCGCTGCGCATCCACTTGCGGCCCGCGCCGTGCGCCAGCGAGAACAGGCTGGCCTCGCTGGCGATCGGCGCCACCAGATAGCTGAAGTCGCCGCGCGAACCGGGGATGATGACCGGTCCGCCGTCTGACGGGGTCGCGCCTTTGCGGTGCAGCCAGCCCGCTTCTCCGGCGATGACGGCGGGGGTTACCAGGTTGTGGTCGACGTCCAATACCTGTTCGCCATCCACGCCCCAGCGTGCCAGCATGCGGCGCGCGATGAGGTGGCGATTGGCTTGCGCGAATCGCAACGCGTCGTCGTGTTGCGCCAGGTAATCCCGGCATGCGGCGCTGTCCTGCTCGAGGCCGTCATGGCCATGGCGACGGACGTGTTCCTCCAGGATCGAGCGGCCCAGGCCCCGCGAACCGCTGTGAACCAGCAGCAGCAGCTTTTTCTCGTCGATGCGCAAGGCCGCCAATGCCTGCGCATCGTGGATTTCGTCGATGCACTGCAGCTCGGCGAAGTGGTTGCCGCCGCCGATGGTGCCCAGTGCCTGTCGATGGCCGACGCCGGCGGGAGCCAGTTCCGACACCAGTGCCTGCCAAGTGTCGTCCAGCGGTTCGTCGATGTTGCGCAGCCGCTTGTCGAGCTTGTCCGGCGCGACTTTGCGGCTTTCGAGATGAGTCGACCAGAGCGCCATGCCGCAGCCGATGTCGCCGCCGATCAAGGCCGGATACAGGCGGCCGAGCGAGAAGAACGCGGCGCCCACTGGATAGCCGCGTCCGGGATGCAGGTCCGGCATGCCCGCGACGTGGCGCATGCCGGCGAGCCTGGCGGTGGTATGGAGTTGTTGGATCGCGTTGCCTTCGATCCAGGTGTCGTCCGAGGCGATCAATGTGACGCGCTCGGACAGTGCTTGAATGCAATTGCCCATGGAAATTCCAGATCAGGTCATGAGGAGGGCTTGCTCTCATTGCGCTCGCGCGCTCCAGGTCGCGCCAAGACCCGCCGCGAAAGCGCGGCGGGCGCAAGCGACCAATGGCGAGGCGTTCACAGCGGCCGCGGCCGTGTGGATGCGGTACGGATGAGAGACCCTGTCAGGCAGGTCCGGGCCAAGGCAATGCGAATGGTCTGCCGCCAGGAATGCGGCAAGGAAATTCGAACGTGCTAGACGCGGCCTGCAACGGGGGAAGTCTGTTGTTGCATGGTGCTTTCCTCCTGTGCAGTACGGTGTGTGGGGGTAGGGCGCCGCATCGGGCGCGGCGCCTCGGGGCCGGCGAAGCCGCGACGCAATCAAGGCGCCGCTTGCCGGGAAGTCCGCACTGTATCACCGATCGCGGCGGATTGATCGGCGCACGTGCGAAGAACTGCGATTTCGTTCTTCATGGCGTCTGAATTGCGCCACACAGTATGATGCGCATCCCTAACGTGATAACAATCGGGATGGAGACATCATGCAACGCTTTACCCTGAACGCGCTGCGCGGCCTGGCCGCGCTGGCGCTGGTCCATGGCGCCGCCGCGGCGCAGGCCGCCGGCTATCCGGCCAAGCCCATCGTGTTCATCGTGCCGTACACCGCCGGTGGCACCACCGACCTGGTGGCGCGCACGGCCGGCGCGAAGGTCGCCGAGAAGCTGGGCCAGCCGGTCATCGTCGAGAACCGTCCGGGCGCCGGCGGCAACATCGGCATGGACGCCGTGGCCAAGGCCGCGCCGGACGGCTACACCATCGGCTTCGGCGCCATCTCCACCAACGCGCTGAACCCCTTCGTCTACCCGTCGATGCCGTTCGATCCGACCAAGGACTTCACCGGCATCAGCATGCTGGGCGCGTCCTCGGTGGTGCTGGAAACCGGCCCGTCGCTCAAGGTCGACAGCGTCAAGGACCTGGTGGCCTATGCCAAGCAGCACGCCGGCACCGCCTTCGGCACGCCCGGCACCGGCACCTCGATGCACCTGGCCGGCGTCATGTTCGACCAGCTCACCGGCGCCGGCATGCAGCACATCCCCTACAAGGGCAGCGCGCAGGCGCTGAACGACCTGCTGGGCGGCCACCTGCCGATCATGTTCGACAACCTGCCGGCCTCGCTGCCGCACATCAAGTCGGGCAAGGTCCATGCGCTGGCGGTCACCGGCAGCAAGCGCGCGCCGGCCTTGCCGGACGTGCCGACGCTGGCCGAGCTGGGCTATGGCGGGGCGGCGGTGGATCCGTGGTTCGCGGTCTATGGCCCGGCCAAGCTGCCGCCGGAAATCACGGCCGCGCTGAGCGAAGCCTTCCAGGCGGCGCTGGCGATGCCGGACGTCAAGGACAAGCTGGAGCAGGCCGGTTTCATGCCCTATGGCTCGACGCCCGCCGAAGTCGAGCGCCTGACCCGCAGCCAGTACGAGTCGTTCAAGGCGCTGTCGCAGAAGGTCAAGCTGTCGGCCGACTGAGCGCCGCGCGGTCCGTGGATCAGCGGCCGCGCTCGAACACCTGTTCGCGCTGCTCGGCCAGCGCTTCGCGCCGGATGAAGTCGCGCACGAAGTCGTCGGCCGGGTGGTGGTGCAGGTTGTAGGGCGTGTCCCACTGCGCGATGCGCCCGGCCGCCATCACGCCGATGCGGTCGGCGATGGCGAAGGCCTCGGCCTGGTTGTGCGTCACCAGGATGGCGGTGTGGCCGGTGGTCTTGAGGATCTCGCGCACCTCGAAGGCGAGGCGTTCGCGCGTGCCCACGTCCAGATTGGAAAACGGTTCGTCGAGCAGCAGCAGGTCGGGCGAGGGCGCCAGGGCCCGGGCCAGGGCCACGCGCTGCTGCTGGCCGCCGGAGATTTCGTGCGGATAGCTGTTGGCGACGTGCACCAGGCCGACCAGGGTCAGCATTTCCTCGACCCGGCGCGCGCGTTCGGCGCGCTCCAGGCGGCGCAGGCCGAAGGCCACGTTCTGCGCCACCGACAGGTGCGGGAACAGCGCGTAGTCCTGGAACATCATGCCGACGCGGCGCTTTTCCGGGGCAACCTGTTCGGTGGGCGAGGAGATGACCGTGCCGTCCAGCAGGATGCGGCCGGCGCGTACCGGCTCGAAGCCGGCGATGGCGCGCAGCACGGTGGTCTTGCCGCAGCCGGATTCGCCCAGCAGGCAGCCGATGTGGCCGGCCGGCAGGCCCAGCGTCAGGTCCTGCACCACGGGGCGCAGGCCCTTGGGCGTGTCGTGCGCCAGCGAAAGATGATCGAGTTCGAGCAGATCGGGCACGATGTTCAATGTCCCATTTTCAGATTGGTGCGGGCCAGCAGGATGACGGGCAGCAGGCCGGCCAGCACGATCGCGAGCGCGGCGACCGCGCCTTCCTCGTAGGTGCCGCGGGCCGCTTCGGCATAGAGCCAGGTGGCGAGCGTGTCGAAATTCATGGGCCGCAGCAGCAGCGTGGCCGGCAGTTCCTTCATGGCGTCCACGAACACCAGCAGCGCGCTGGCCGCCAGCGCCGGGCGCAGCAGCGGCAGGTGGACGCGGCGCAGGGTGCCGGCCGAGCTTTCGCCCAGCAGGCGCGAGGCCTGCTCCAGCGACGGCGGGATGCGCGCCAGGCCGGCCTCGAGCGCGCCGGTGGAAATGGCCAGGAAGCGGATGGCGTAGGCGCACACCAGCGCCGCCATCGAGCCCATCAGGAACAGACCGCTGCCGCCGAAGACCTTGGCCACGGCGGTGTCGATCCAGACGAACGGCGTCAGCAGGCCGATGGCCAGCACGGTGCCGGGCGCGGCGTAGCCCAGGCTGGCGACGCGGGCGCAGGCGCGGCCCGGGTTGAAGCCGGCGCTCTCGCGCAGGGTGCGTCCGGCCCAGGCCACGATCAGGCCGCAGACCAGCGTCACGAGGGTGGCGCTGAACGCCACGATCAGCGTGTTGCTCAAGCCGTTGAGCAGTTGGCGGGAGACGCCGCCCACCATGTGCAGGCGCTTGTAGGTCTCGACGACCAGGTACAGCGCCGGGGCGATGAAGCCGATCAGCACCGGGATCCAGCCCAGCACCGCCGCCAGCGCGGCGGCCGCGCCGCGCAGCCGGCGCGGCTGCATCGGCCGCATGCGTTGCGTGTTGGCGTAGCGCTGGCGCTTGCGGCCATGGCGCTCCAGCAGGATCAGGCCGATCACGATGGCCAGCATGGTCAGCGCGATCTGCGCCGCGCCGGCCAGGTCCGAGCGCGTGACCCAGGTGGTGTAGACCGACACGGTCAGCGTCTGCACGCCCAGGAATTCCGAGGCGCCGATGTCGTTCAGGGTTTCCAGCAGCGCCAGGCTGACGCCGACCACGATGGCCGGGCGCGCCAGCGGCAGCGCCACGCGGAAGAACACGCCGTAGCGGCCCGCGCCCAGCGTGCGCGCCGCTTCCAGCAGGCTGGCGGCCTGCGTCATGAACATGACGCGGGTGCTGAGATAGACGTAGGGGTAGAGCACGAAGCCCAGCACGAAGATCGCGCCGTAGATCGAGCGCAGGTCCGGCAGCCGGAACTGGCGCGGGCTGTCATAGCCCAGCAGCGCGCGGATGGCGCTCTGGATCGGGCCGATCGGGTGCAGCAGGTCGAGATAGGCGAAGGCGATGATGTAGGTCGGCACCGCCAGCGGCAGCAGCAGCGCCCAGGTCAGGGCGCGCCGCGAGGGGAATTCGTAGGCCGTCACCAGCCAGGCCGAGCCGGTCCCCAGCAGCGTCACCAGCACGCCGACGCCGGCTAGCAGCGCGGCGGTGTTGGCCAGCGCCTGCGGCAGCACGTAGGTGGCCAGATGGCGCCAGTGCGACAGGTCGCCGCCCAGGGCCCACCAGACCAGGGTCAGCACCGGCGCCAGCACCGCCAGGCCGATGAGGGAGGCGCCAGCCAGCCAGCCGGCGCCGCGTTCAGCCCAGCGCAAACGCAGCGGCCGGGGCAGGGAATCTGTATGCATGCTTCACAAGGGTTGCTGCGGGAAAGGCGCCACGCGGGCGGCGCCTATAGTAGCGTCAAGGCCTGCCGCCGCCCGTCCCGGGGGGTTCCGGGCGAGCGGGGGCAGGCCTGAGTGCCGCGAGGCGGCGCCGGCGGGCGCCGCCTGGCCGCGTTTTAGTTGTCGAAACCGACCTTGTCCACCAGCTCGCTGGCTTGCTTGCGGTACTTGGCGATCTCGGTCAGGGGCAGGGGATCGACCTTCAGTTCGCCGAAGCTGGCGATGACCGGGTCGAGCTTGACGCCCTTGCGCACCGGGTACTCGTAGTTGGCCTGCGCGTACAGCGCCTGGGCCGGCTCGGAGACCAGGTAGTCCAGCAGCTTGATGGCGTTGGCCTTGTTGGGCGCGTGGGCGGCCACGGCGGCGCCGCTGACGTTCACGTGGGTGCCGCCGCTCTTCTCGTTGGCGAAGGTCGGGCGGATCACCTTGATGGCGTCGCCCCATTTGCGGGCGTCGGTGCCGGCTTCGGCGTTCTTCATGTGGCCGACGTAATAGGCGTTGGCCAGGCCGATGTCGCAGATGCCGCCCAGGATGTCGCGGGCCACGTCGCGGTCGCCGCCGGCGGCCTTGCGGGCCAGGTTGGCCTTGACGCCGCGCAGCCACTTCTCGGTGGCCTCGGCGCCGTCATGGGCGATCATGGAGGCGACCATGGCGGTGTTGTAGGGGTGCTGGCCCGAGCGGATGCAGACCTTGCCCTTCCATTTCGGGTCGGCCAGGTCTTCGTAGCGGAAGGATTCCAGCTTCAGGTCCTTTTCGACGTACAGCACGCGGTCGCGCAGCGACAGGGCGTACCACTTGCCATCGGCGCCGCGCAGGTTGGCGGGGATGACCGATTCCAGCGTGGCCGACTTGACCGACTGCGTCACGCCGCCGTCCACCAGGTCCAGCAGGTTGCCGATGTCGACGGTCATCAGCACGTCGGCGGGCGACTTGGCGCCTTCGGCCTTGACGCGCTCGAGCAGGCCGTCCTTGACGAAGACGGTGTTGACCTTGATGCCGCTTTCCTTGGTGAAGGCGTCCAGCAGCGGCTGGATCAGCTTCGGTTCCCGGGTGGTGTAGAGGCTGACTTCCTCGGCCGCGTGGGCCGGGACGGCGAAGGCGGCGGCGCCGGCCAGGGCCAGGGCGCGCAGCAGGGTGGTCATTTGGGGACGCATGGACATAACGGGAACTCCGGCAAGGGTTGCGGCGGCCGGCGCGTAAACGCCGCCGCCGCTCAAAGCGGTCTGCTAACGAAAATGATTATCAAGTCAGAGCGGCACGATAACAGGAAGTTTTATCGTGTTCAACTAGATGTAAGACTGACGCTAAGACCCTTGATCCCCATCAATACGGCATAAGCGTATTACGGAATAATGAGAGCAATTATCATCAAGTCCCTGTAGAATAGGGACAACCCTAATACCGGGCGCGTCTTTTGTGCGCCGCGGCGAACCCCAGCGGGGCAGGTTGGGCATGATGTCCTTTGTTCCGCGCTTACTAGATACGACATGGCTGCTTTCAATACCGAGCGTGTACTGAGCGTGCACCACTGGAACGACACCCTGTTCTCCTTCACCACCACGCGTGACGCGGCCCTGCGGTTCCACAACGGCCACTTCGTCATGATCGGCCTGGAAGTCGAAGGCAAGCCGCTGCTGCGGGCCTACAGCATCGCCAGCGCCAACTACGAAGAAAACCTCGAATTCCTCAGCATCAAGGTGCAGAACGGTCCGCTGACCTCGCGCCTGCAACACCTGAAGGAAGGCGACACCATCCTGGTCAGCCGCAAGCCGGTCGGCACCCTGGTGGTCGACGATCTCAAGCCGGGCAAGCACCTGTTCCTGTTCGGCACGGGCACCGGCCTGGCGCCCTTCATGAGCATCATCAAGGACCCGGACGTCTACGAACGTTTCGACAAGGTCATCCTGGTGCACGGCGTGCGCTGGGTCAGCGAACTTGCCTACGCCGACTTCATCGAAAACGAGCTGCCGAACAACGAGTTCTTCGGCGACGTGGTGCGCGACAAGCTGGTTTACTACCCGACCGTCACGCGCGAGCCGTTCCGCAACCAGGGCCGCATCACCGAGCTGATGGAAAACGGCAAGCTGTGCGCCGACATCGGCATTCCCCAGATCAACCCCGAAACCGATCGCGCCATGATCTGCGGCAGCCCGCACATGCTGGCCGACATCAGCGCCATGCTGGACAAGCGCGGCTTCGTGGTGTCGCCGGGCGTGGGCCAGCCGGGCGACTACGTGGTCGAGCGCGCCTTCGTCGACAAATAAATCGCGGTTCACCCGCGCCAGCAAAAAGCCCCGTCACGCATGCGACGGGGCTTTTTGTTTCTGGCGTCAGCGCGTTGAGCGGGTGGGCCTCATTCCGGCTGGATGCCGGCCTTCTTGATGATGTCGCCCCACTTCTTCGACTCGGCTTGCTGGAACTGCGCCAGTTCGTCCGGCGTGGAGCTGGCCGGGTCGGTGCCGGTCTGGGCGTAGAACTGCTTGGCCGGCGCGCTCTGCGTGGCCTTGACCAGCAGCTCGTTCAAGCGCTTGACCACGTCGGGCGGCGTGCCGGCCGGCGCATAGGCCGCGAACCAGTAGCCCATCTCGTAGCCCGGCACGCCGGACTCGGCGATGGTGGGCACGTCCGGCGCCAGCGGCGAGCGGGTCAGCCCGGTGACGCCCAGCGCGCGCAGCTTGCCCGACTTGACCTGCGGCAGGCCGGTGGCGGTGTCGGTGATCATCATGTCGATCTGGCCGCCGAGCAGGTCAGTGACGGCCAGCGGGTTGCTCTTGTAGGGCACGTGCAGCAGCTGCACCCCGGCCATCTGCTGCAGCAGCTCGCCGGCAATGCGGCTGCTGGAGCTGCCGCTGCCAAAACTCAGCTTACCGGGCGACTGGCGCGCCTGCGCCAGGAAGTCGCCGACCGACTTGGCGGTCGAATTGGGGTTGACCACCATGATCTGGCCGCCCTTGCCGAGCAGCGAGATCGGCGCGTAGTCCTTGACCGGGTGGTAGGTCAGCGTCTTGTACAGGTGTTCGTTGGCGGCGTGGGTGGTGTTGGTGGTGATCAGCACCGTGTAGCCGTCGGGGGCGGCTCGGGCCGCGGTGGCGGCGCCGATCATGGCGCTGGCGCCGGGCTTGTTCTCGATCACCACGGCCTGGCCGGTCTGCTCGGTGACGCCCTGGCCGATGGCGCGGCCGATCTGGTCGGTGGCGCTGCCGGCGGCGAACGGCACGATGAAGGTGATCGGCTTGGCCGGAAAGGCGCCGGCCGTGCCGCCCTGGGCCAGGGCGGTCAGCGGCAAGGCCGCCAGCAGCAGGGCCAGCCGGCCCTTGAGGGTAAAGCGCATGGTGTGTCTCCTGTCGTGTGTTGTGTGTGTTGTTGTCGTGGGGGGCTGCGGGGTCAGGCGGGGGCGGGGTGGTCGCCCGGAATGTCGGGCAGACGGGCGGCCAGCGCGGGGCTGACCTGGACCGTCATGTCCAGCAAGCGGAAGGACAGGCTCTTGCCGTGCGCGTCCAGGTTGAGGGCGTCGTTGACGCCGCCGTCCAGCACGCCTTCGAGCACGAAGTTCATGGCGTGCAGGGTCGGCAGCAGGTAGCGGGTGACGCGGGCCGGCTGGCGGTAGGCGAACCAGGCGGCCACGCGCGCCTCGGTGACCTGCGCGGCCAGCGCCTCGTAGCATTCGGGGTCCCAGGCGATCAGGCTGAGATTGGAGGTGTCGCCCTTGTCGCCGGAGCGGCTGTGGCCCAGGCGGTACAGGGGGACGGCTATCGACGGGGTGTTCATTGCGGGATCTCGTCCAGGAAGCGCCAGCCGCTGTGGACGGCGTCGCGGGGGATGGTGCAGGACACCATGTTCAGGCGCGGGCGCAGCGCGGTGCGCACGCCGCCGCCGCCGGCCGGGCCGCAGGTGTAGAGCGCGGTGACTTCGCGCAGCACGCGCTCGGCCACGGCGCGGTCGGCGTGCTCGCCGGCGATCCGCAGCCGCACGTCGCGGGCGTGGCCGTCGGGGCGGCCCTGGCGCAGGGCGCCGGCGTCGTCGTCGAGGATGCTGAGGGCGCCGATCAGGTCGGCGCGCAGGCGCAGCGCCGAGCCGAGGCGCTTTTGCACGATGTCGGCGGCCAGGCGGGCGCGCGCCTCGGCCTGCACGCCGGCGTAGGAAATCTCGGCCTCGGCCAGCCAGCCGCCGCGATAGCAGACGTTGACCTTCAGTTCGGCGGGGCGGGCATGGCCGGTGATGCCGCGCACCGCGACGCGGTCGCCGCCCAGATCCTCGACCCGGGCCTGGCTCAGGTCGGCGATCACGTCGGGCGTCAGGTAGCGGGCGGGGTCGTGCACTTCGTACAGCAGTTGTTCCTTGACCGTGCGGGCGTCCACCATGCCGCCGGTGTCGGCGGCCTTGCCGATGACGAATTCGCCGTCGGCGTCGATCTCGGCGATGGGAAAGCCGGCGGCGTGCACGTCGGGCACTTCCTTCAGGCCGGGCACGCAGAAGTAGCCGCCGGTGACCTGCAGGCCGCATTCGAGCATGTGGCCGGCCATGGTGGCGCGACCCAGCCGGGCCCAGTCGTCCCGATTCCAACCGAAATGCGCCAGCGCCGGACCCAGCGTCAGCGACGGGTCGGCGACGCGGCCGGCAACGACGATCTGCGCGCCGGCGGCCAGCGCCTCGGCGATCTCGGTGGCGCCCAGGTAGGCGGTGGCGCTGACCACATCGACGCCATCCAGCGCCGCGCCCAGGCGTTGTCGCAGCAGCTCGCGCTGGGCCGGCGCGTCGAGCGCGTCGCCATGGATCACGGCGATGCGCGGCGCGGGCAGGCCTTGCTGCGCGGCCAGTTCGGCGATGCGGCGGGCGGCGCCGACCGGGTTGGCGGCGCCGAAGTTGCTGACGATGGCGATGCCGTGGCGCAGGCAGTCGGCCAGGACCGGCGCCACCAGTTCGTCGAGCAGCGGCTCGTAGCCGCGGCGCGGGTCGTCGTTGCGCGCCAGTTGCGCCAGCGCCAGGGTGCGTTCGGCCAGCGTTTCGAAGATCAGCGTGCCGCCGCCCCGGGCGGCCAGCGTGCGCACCACGGCGGCGGCGCCGTCGCTGCGGTCGCCGGAAAAGCCGGAGGCGCAGCCGATGAGCAGGGGAGAGGAAGGCATAAGGGTCCAGGCAGGGCGCGTAAGGGAATCCGGAGCCACTATAGGCAGCGCTCGCTCATCAGTAAAATAGAAATATCGGATCAATTAATCCAGAAAAGCCATGAATCTATCCGCCCGGCAATTGCGCGCTTTCGTGGCCCTGGCCGACGAACGCCACTTCACCCGCGCCGCGCAGCGCTGCCACCTGACGCAGCCGGCCTTCAGCGCACTGATCCGCCAGCTGGAGGAGAGCGCCGGCCTGCGGCTGTTCGACCGCAATACCCGCAACGTCGAGTTGACCGCCGAAGGCCGGGTGCTGGACGCGTCGGCGCGGCGCCTGCTGGCCGACATGGACCTGGTGATGGAGGACCTGCGCGACCACGCCGCCCGCCGGCGCGGCCGGGTGGCGCTGGCGGCGCTGCCGTCGCTGGCGGCGGGCTGGCTGCCGCCGCTGCTGGCGCGGTTCCGCGAGCAGCATCCGGGCATCGCGGTGGACCTGCGCGACGCCTTGCTCGATCCCTGCCTGGACATGGTGCGCGACGGCCAGGTGGACTTCGCGGTGGCGTCGCGGCGGCCGGACATGAGCGACCTGGACAGCGAATTCCTGCACGCCGACCGCTATTTCCTGGTGTGCCGCGCCGACCATCCGCTGGCGGCGATGGCGCGCGTGCGGCTGCGCGACGTGGCCCGCCACGCGGTGATCCAGCTGGCGCGCAATAGCAGCGTGCGCAAGCACCTGGACGCGGCCTTCGGCGCCGAGGCGCCGCCGCCCGTGTTCGAGGTCGAGCACCTGGCCACGGTTACCGGGCTGGTGCGCGCCGGTCTGGGCGTGGCGGTGGTGCCGGCGATGACGCTGTTCCATTTCGGCGGCGCCGACCTGCGCATCGTGCCGCTGGCGGGCAAGGCGTTGCTGCGGCCCCTGTACCTGGTCTGGCGCCAGGGGCGCAGCCTGCCGCTGGCGGCACAGGCGCTGTACGACCTGCTGTGGGCCAGCCGGGCGGAGATCGGCGCGGCGTTCCGATGACGGATTGCATTTGCGCGTCGTGAAGAGTGGGTAACATGGAAAGCCTGGGTTGGTTCGCGGGCTGGTTCGCATGAGCCTTTCGCAAAACCCTATTGCCGATTAAAATCCGATAGTTGTAGCTATCCGTCACCAGAAGGATTCCGCCCATGAGCAAGCAAATCATCCACACCGACGCCGCGCCCGCCGCCGTTGGCCCTTACTCGCAAGCGGTTGCCGTCAGCGGCACCAAGACCGTCTACCTGTCGGGCCAGATCGGCCTGGAGCCGGGCACCGGCGACCTGGTCTCCGAGAATTTCGATGCGCAGGTGCGCCAGGCCTTCGCCAACATGACGGCGGTGGTCGAAGCCGCCGGCGGCACGCTGGACAAGGTGGTCAAGCTGACGCTGTTCCTGACCGACCTGGGCAAGTTCACCGCCGCCAACGCCATCATGGCCGAGTTGATTCCGCAGCCGTTCCCGGCCCGTTCCACGGTCGGCGTGGCCAGCCTGCCCAAGGGCGCGCAGTTCGAGGTCGAGGCCATCCTGGTCCTGTAAACGCCGCCCACGCGCGTTTTTCCAGAGGTTTCCCCCCATATGCCGGCCGCGGCCGTGGCAACCAAGCGATCCGGCGCCGAACCCAAAGGCGCCGGCAAAGCCATGACGGATACGGAGCGCAAGCTGCGTAACCTGGGCCTGGTGCTGCCCGAGGACTTCGTGCTGCACCTGCCGCTGCGCTACGAGGACGAGACCCGGGTCATTCCGATCAGCCAGTTGCGGCCCGGCTTTGCCGGCCAGGTCGAAGGCGAGATCACCAAATCCGAAGTGCTGTACCGGCCGCGGCGCCAACTGACCGCGACGCTGGCCGATGACAGCGGCGAACTGCAATTGCGCTGGCTGAATTTCTACCCCAGCCAGCAGAAGCAGGTCACCGTCGGCAAGCGGCTGCGCGCGCGCGGCGAGGTGCGCGGCGGCCTGTTCGGGCGCGAGATGGTGCATCCGCGCATGACCAACGCCGACGCGCCGCTGCCCACGGCGCTGACGCCCGTCTATCCCACCACCGAAGGCCTGCCGCAGCTGACGCTGCGGCGCGCCATCGCGCAGGCGCTGGACCGCGCCGACCTGTCCGATACCCTGCCGCCGCAGGCGCTGGCGCGCTACGAGCTGTCGCCGTTCGAGCCGGCGATCCGCGCCTTGCACACGCCGGCCCAGGGCGAATCCGAGGCGGCCCTGCTGGAGCGCGTGCATCCGGCCTGGCGCCGCATCAAGTTCGATGAATTGCTGGCCCAGCAGCTGTCGCTGGCCGCCGCGCGCGCCGCGCGCCGCGTCAAGGAAGCCGAGGCGCTGCCGGTGCGCGACGAGGCCGGCGGCCTGGTGGACCGGCTGTATCAGGCGCTGCCGTTCAAGCTGACCGGCGCGCAGCAGCGGGTGGTGGCCGAGATCTCGGCCGACCTGGCGCGGCCGTATCCGATGCATCGCCTGTTGCAGGGCGACGTCGGCAGCGGCAAGACCGTGGTCGCCGCGATTGCCGCGGCCCAGGCCATCGCCGGGGGCGCGCAGGTGGCGCTGATGGCGCCCACCGAAATCCTGGCGGAACAGCATTTCCGCAAACTGGTGTCGTGGCTGCAGCCGCTGGGCGTGAATGTCGCCTGGCTCAGCGGCAGCCTGACGGCCAAGGCGCGCCGCGAGGCCGCCGCCGCGGCGGCGGACGGCAGCGTGCAATTGGTGGTGGGCACCCAGGCCCTGATCCAGGACCATGTCGAATTCCACCGGCTGGGGCTGTCGATCGTCGACGAGCAGCACCGCTTCGGCGTCGGCCAGCGCCTGGCGCTGACGCGCAAGGGCGAGACGGTGCGCGGCCGCATCGTGCCGCACCAGCTCAACATGAGCGCGACGCCGATTCCGCGCACGCTGGCCATGACCTTCTTCGCCGACCTGGACGTGTCGGTGATCGACGAACTGCCGCCGGGCCGCACGCCGGTGCTGACCAAGCTGGTGTCGGACGCGCGCCGCGAGGAAGTCATCGCCCACATCGCGCAGGGCGCGCGCGGCGGCCGGCAGGCCTATTGGGTCTGTCCGCTGGTCGAGGAAAGCGAAGCCCTCGAGTTGCAGACCGCGGTCGACACCTACGAGGGCATGCGCGCCGACCTGCCGGACCTGCGCATCGGCCTGGTGCACGGCCGCCTGCCGCAGGCCGAGAAGGCCGCCGTGATGCAGGCCTTCCGCGAAGGCGAGATCGACCTGCTGGTGGCGACCACCGTGATCGAGGTCGGGGTGGACGTACCCAATGCCTCGATGATGGTGATCGAGCACGCCGAGCGCTTCGGCCTGGCGCAGCTGCACCAGCTGCGCGGCCGGGTGGGGCGCGGCACCGCCGAGTCCGTCTGCGTCCTGATCTACCAGACGCCGCTGTCGCAGGTGGCGCGCGAACGCCTGCGCGCCATGTTCGAAACCTCCGATGGCTTCGAGATCGCGCGCCGCGACCTGGAGCTGCGCGGTCCGGGCGAATTCCTGGGCACGCGCCAGTCCGGCATGGCGCTGCTGCGTTTCGCCGATCTGGAGACCGACGCCGAAATCGCCGAACAGGCGCGCGATGCCGCGGTCTGGCTGCGCGCCGAACATCCCGCCGCCGTCGAGGCGCACCTGGCCCGCTGGATGCGGGGCCGGGAAGACTTCCTGCGCACCTAGGGCGCATCGACCCAGCGGATGAATGCCACCATGACCTTCCCATTTTCCAGCGCCGCCCGCCGGGCGCGCGCTCAACTCCCGGGGGCGTAGTCCACCATGACTCTCACCGAACTGAAATGCATCGTGGCGGTGGCGCGCGAGCGCCATTTCGGCCGGGCGGCCGAGGCCTGTTTCGTCAGCCAGCCCACGCTGTCGGTGGCGATCCGCAAGCTCGAGGACGAGCTGGGCGTGACGCTGTTCGAGCGGGGCGGGGCTGAAGTGGGCGTGACGCCCATCGGCCAGCGCATCGTCGCGCAGGCGCAGAAGGTGCTGGAGGAAAGCGCCAGCATCAAGGAGATCGCGCGCCAGGGGCATGACCCGCTGGCCGGTCCGCTGCGGGTCGGCGTGATCCACACCATCGGCCCGTACCTGCTGCCGCGCCTGGTGCCGGTGCAGATCGGCCGCACTCCGCAGATGCCGCTGCTGCTGCAGGAGAACTTCACCGTGCGGCTGGTGGAACTGCTGCGCCAGGGCGAGATCGACTGCGCCATCATGGCGCTGCCGCTGCCGGAAGCGGGGCTGGTGATGCAGCCGCTGTACGACGAGCCGTTCGTGGTGGCGGTGCCGCAGGACCACGAGCTGGCGCAGCGCGAATCGATCGACGCGCAGGACCTGAAGCAGCAGACCATGTTGCTGCTGGGCAGCGGCCACTGTTTCCGCGACCAGGTGCTGGAGGTGTGTCCGGAGCTGTCGCGCTTCTCGGCCGCCAGCGACGGCATCCAGCGCACCTTCGAGGGCTCGTCGCTGGAGACCATCCGCCACATGGTCGCGGCCGGCATCGGCGTGACGGTGCTGCCGGTGACGGCGGTGCCGGAGCAGCCGCCATCCAACAGCCTGCTGCGCTACCTGCCGTTCGAGGGCCACGTGCCCGAGCGCCGCGTGGTGCTGGCCTGGCGCCGCAGCTTCCCGCGACTGGCGGCGATCGAGGCGCTGGCCCAGGCGGTGTACGAATGCGAACTGCCCGGCGTGCGGATGTTGTCGGACGAAGCCGCGGCCGTACAGGATTGAAATTGCGGGCGCATTTGCGCACGATCAAGCCGCGGCGCGCCGGTCTGTTCCCGCACCGGATTGTCGCAGTCGCGGTGTTATCCTAGTTTTGTCTACCAACCCCAACAGGGAGCTAGCAATGGCAAAGTCCTCCAAGAAGACCCCCAGCGTTCCGCGCATCAACATCGGCATCTCTGACAAGGACCGTGCCGCCGTCGCCGGCGAGCTGTCCAAGCTGCTGGCCGATTCGTACACCTTGTACCTGATGACGCACAACTTCCACTGGAACGTCACGGGGCCCATGTTCAATACGCTGCACCTGATGTTCATGACCCAGTACACCGAGTCGTGGAACGCGCTGGACAGCATCGCCGAGCGCATCCGCGCGCTGGGCCACTATGCGCCGGGCACGTACCGCGAGTACGGCAAGCTGTCGTCCATCGCCGAGCCGGACTCGGTGCCGGAAGCGCTGGAAATGGTGCGCCTGCTGGTCAACGCCAATGAATCGGTCGCCAAGACCGCCCGCGCCGCCTTCGAGAAGGCCGACGCCGCCAACGACCAGCCCACCGCCGATCTGCTGACGCAGCGCCTGGACGTGCACGAAAAGAACGCCTGGATGCTGCGCAGCCTGCTGCAGTAAACATGGCGATGGCGCCCAATGCGGGCGCCTGCAATCATCCAACCCGGCGCCTCACGGCGCCGGGTTTTTTTGCGCTCGAAAAAATGCGGGATCGGGCGACGCCCGGAATCATCGCTGCCGCCGTGTCGAGGAAAAGTGTCCGCTTTGCGGCTGTCTCGCATTTTGACGCAAGAGGCGGCGCGCTATACCGAAGCACGGATATGCCGGCGTTGTTCGCCGACGTATAAGTGACTGCTGCCTGCCTTCGGTTTTCCCCCTCGTTGCCTACCTAGAATTTTCATCGCGCTTGCCCGCAGGCAGCGCGTATGTCCATTCATTTCCGAAGGAGTTTCGTCGAGCGCCGTCGCGATGACGGTGGCCGACGTCTGCGTAGGCAATCATGAAGATATCCCATTCGCCCGAGCCGAGCGCGACATGCGTGGCATTGAAGAAAAAACCCACCGGCACGCTGTCCACGTCACGGATTCCGTTTCGCTTGAACAGGACGACCGCGGCCCTCTGCGCGGGTTTGATGGTTTCGGGCTACTTTTCCTCCGCGATCGCCGCGACCGGCGCGCAGACCGTCAGGCTGCCGGCCCAGGAAGATCCGTACTCGCTGGAAGAGGTCGACGGGCTGGGCGCGACAGGCAGTTCCGCCTATGTCTTCAGTACGCCGGACGGGGCCGACGTCGAGGCGAACCGAGTGTCTGTCGGTGGGAGCACGGTGGTCACGGGGGGGCAAGGGGACCGGGG
>NZ_CYTY01000023.1:51357-100822 GCF_001298995.1 Achromobacter sp. 2789STDY5608615 | reverse complement strand
CCCCCCCCCATCGCGGTGCCTTCCACCGAAAAGAACGTCAGGCGCTTCAGGCCGATGGTGGCCAGCGCCACTTTCAGATAGGGCGTCAGGAAATCCGGCTGGCGCGCCTCGCCCCCGGAGAACAGGCCGCCCGACGACACCGCCACGAACACCGGCTTGTCGGCCAGCACCCCGATCTTGCCTTCGCGCGTCACGGTGAACGTGCTGCGCACCCGCACCACGTGATCGATCCACACCTTCAAGGCCGAAGGCACGGTGTAGTTGTGCATCGGCGTGGCGATGACGACGTAATCGGCCTCGACCAGCGATTGGATCAAGCGGTCGGACTGATGCAACGATCCGGCGGGATCGCCGTCCGGATCGGAGGGCGATCCCAGCGCCCACGCGTATTCGGCATCCACATGCGGCAGCCGGTTGGCGTCGATCTCGACGAGGTCGCGGCCACGCGCGGCATCCGCCCGCGCCAGGCCATCAACGACGAACTGCGACAGCCGGTGGCTTTCCGATTCCGCGCCGCGCGGGCTGCAAGTCAAACGCAGGACGCTCATGCCGCTTGCTCCCCCAGCACCTTGCTGAAACGCATCGCCCCGGTCAGCAATCCCTGACGGAAGTAGAAGCGCTGCGCCAGCGCATTGGCCAGCCCGGTGTCCAGCACCAGCTTGGCGCAGCCGGCCTCGCGCGCCATGCGTTCGAGCGCCTGCAGCAGGGCGGCGCCATGACGCGCGCCACGGCTGCGCTCGGTGACGACCAGGTCGTCGACATAGAGGAAGCGGCCATAGATCAGGTTTTCCTGAAAGCGGTAGCCGGCCAGCGCGACGGGCGCGTCGTCCTCCCACACCGCCAGCAGGGCGTAATGCTCGTCGCGCATGCGCGCGACGCGGTCGGCGAAATCGCGCTCGTCGGCCAGGTGCGGGCGCAACTCGCGCATGACCGGAAAGCAGGCGCGCAGCGCCTCGGCGGATTCGATAGGGCGGATGTCCTGTTGACTCATGAGGATCCTGTCTTGAAAGAAACCACCCGCCGCCAGGGCGGGCACAACCATGATGCTAAGGAAGCCATGCCATAATTTGAAGAACCATAAATTGACCTTTCGACTAGGCCATGACGCCCTCTTCCCTTGCCAGCCTGCCGCCCGCCGCTTCCGGCGACGAACCGCTGTACCGGCAGGTCTACGAGCGCTTCCGCGGCGCGATCGCCCAGGGCACGCTCAAGCCGGGCGACCGCATCCCGTCGGCGCGCGCGCTGGCCAAGGACCTGGGCGTGGCGCGCGGCACCATCGAGATGGCCTATTCGCTGCTGCACGCCGAAGGCTATGTGCAGCCGCGCGGCCAGGCCGGCACCGTGGTCACCCCCGGCCTGCAGGCGCAGGCCGCGCCCCGGCCGCTGCCGCCGCCCGCCAAGGCGGACCCCGACATCTGGCGCCAGCCGCCGACGCTGCTGCCGTTCCAGATGGGCCTGCCGGCGCTGGACGCCTTTCCGCGCAAGATCTGGGCGCGGCTCGGCGCCCGCCACCTGCGCGCCACGCAGGCGGCCGACCTGTCCTACCCGCCCGCCGACGGCCTGCCCGCGCTGCGCACCGCGATCGCCGCGCACCTGCAGGTCGCGCGCGGCATCCACTGCTCGCCGGCGCAAGTGTTCATCACGTCCGGCTATCGCGAGAGCCTGAACCTGGTGATCCAGGCGCTGCTGCAGCCCGGCGACGAGGTCTGGGTGGAAGACCCCGGCTACCCGCCGACGCGTGAGCTGTTGAAGCACTCGGGCCTGACGCTCGCGCCGGTGGAAGTCGATGCCGAAGGCATCATGGTGGCGCAGGGCATCGCGCAGGCGCCGCAGGCGAGCGCCGCGGTCGTCACGCCCGCGCACCAAAGCCCGCTGAGCGTGACGCTGTCGCTGACGCGCCGCCAGGCGCTGCTGGAGTGGGCAGAGCGCAATCAGCGCTGGATCGTGGAAGACGACTACGACGGCGAGTACCGCTACGTCAGCCGGCCGCTGCCGGCCCTGAAGAGCCTGGACCGCCACGGCCGCGTGCTCTATGCGGGCACCTTCAGCAAGGTCATGTTTCCCGGCATCCGCCTGGCCTACCTGGTGGTGCCCGAGGCCCAGGTGCGGCGCTTCGAGGATGTAAACCGGGTGCTGGGCAACGGCATTCCGGGCCTGACCCAGGCGCTGGTCAGCGCCTTCATGCTGGAGGGCCACTTCGCGCGCCACATCCAGCGCATGCGGCGGCTCTATTCGGAGCGCCGCAACACCACGGCCGCGGGACTGGCCAAGGTGTTCGGCCCCGCCATGCCGATCAATCCGCAACCGGGCGGCATGCATCTGCTGGTGCGGATGCAGGGCCACCAGACGGACCGCCCGCTGGCGCAACGCATGGTCGAGCACGGCATCTATGCGCACGCCCTGTCGCGCTGGACGACCGCCGCCCCATGCGGCGCCGGACTCTTGATGAGCTTCACCAACATCGAGTCCCAGGAGCGCGCCGAGCAGCTCGGGCGCCGCATCCTGGAACTTATGTAGCGACCCGCGTCTTGCCCATGGGCAAGACGACGCCGCCGTCCGCCTCAATCCCGCTTACTTCAACCCGGCCTTGTCCAGGCCGAACGCGGCGTCGGCGGAGCCCGGCTCGGTGCGGAAGGCGACGTTCAGGCGGTTCCAGCCGTTGATGCCCACCACCAGGAAGGTGAGATCCGAGATTTCGGCTTCGGACAACTGGCCGCGGACCTGTTCGTACACCGCTTCGGACACGCCATGCGGGTGCAGCGTGGTCAACGCCTCGGTCCATTCCAGCGCGGCGCGCTCGCGCGGGCTGAACAGGGTGGACTCACGCCAGATGGCGATGTGGTGCAGCCGCAGCTCGCGCTCGCCGCCGATCTTGGCCTGCTTGATGTGCATGTCCAGGCAGAAGCCGCAGCCATTGATCTGCGAGGCGCGGATAGTCACGAGGTCATTGAATTCCCGGATCACGGCCGTCTTTTTCAGCGCGGTGCTGAAGTCGAGGTAGTGCTTGGACAGTTCGGCGGAAACCTGGAAGTAATTCAAACGCTGGGTCATGTCACGGATACCTTTGTGGGAGCCATTGCGGACGACATCGCCGCATGCCCACATAGTGCCGCCAGCGGCCGCGGCGAAAAAGCGCCAAGAATCACCATTTGGCCTGGGCCATAGGGCCTGGGCACGTCCGCTTGCCCCGGCCGAAAATTACGGTATACTCTCGCCTCTTCGCAGTACAGCAGTATCCGCGCGGGAGTAGCTCAGTTGGTAGAGCGCAACCTTGCCAAGGTTGAGGTCGCGAGTTCGAGACTCGTCTCCCGCTCCAGCAGATGCGCCGTTTCATGAACGTCGCCGCATCGTTGGAATCATCCGCCGGATCTGCTTATTGAAACGGTTCGCCAGGCACCATCGGCACCGCCTTCTTGCACGACAGATTCCTGTCGATCCCATCCCCGACTGTCTAGCTTTGCCGCATTGCATCCCGCATGCCTGCATCGTTGCGGCTACTTTTTTTACCTGACGCCCCGGCGAGCCCGCACAAGTCCTAAAAACTGTGTATAATCGCTGTCTTTGGTGGACACGGCCTCTTTCAAAAGCAGCCGACAAAACAGGTTCATCAAACGCAGTGCCCCCGCGGGAGTAGCTCAGTTGGTAGAGCGCAACCTTGCCAAGGTTGAGGTCGCGAGTTCGAGACTCGTCTCCCGCTCCAAATACAAAAAGGAAGCACCGGCCTATACCGAGCTTCCTTTTTTCTTGCAGTACTGGCGCAATGGCAGAGTGGTTATGCAGCGGATTGCAAATCCGTGTACGTCGGTTCGATTCCGGCTTGCGCCTCCAGTATTTCTCCCCCTGCATCTCGTTACCCATCCCTACGCCCAGTCAATCGTTTGATTGCTAAGGTGACGCCGTTTTCATTCGACGACGATCCCATGCACAGCAATCAAAAATCGCGACGCGCCCGCCCCACCCTGCTGGCCTTGTCCGCCGCCACGCTGATGACGCTGGCGCCGCTGGCCGCCGAGGCCGATTCCGACCGCCATCACCGCCATGGCCATGGCCATGGTCATGGCCGCGGCGAGTATAAAGAGAAGTACTGGGACGGCGCCTGTGAAGTCGAGCGCAAGTGGAAACGCAACGGCGACTACCGCGAAAAGCGCAAGTGCCGCGACGACTACCGCTACGGTTACGCGCCCCAGCCCGTGCTGGTGCCGGCCATGCCCGCGCCCGCCATCATCATCAACCCGCCCCCCATCATCATCCGCCCCTGACCATGGATCCCTCGGTGAAAGACGCCATCGCCCGCTGGCCCGACGTGCCCGCGGTGTTCGGCTGGCTGTCGCTGGATCCGCGCGGCCGCTGGCGCCTGCATCCGCAAGGACAGGCCGCCGCGGGCGGGCCGGGCGAGTCCATCACCAATCCCCAGATCCAGGGCTTCATCGACCGCAATTACGAACACGACGAGGCCGGTCGCTGGTTCTTCCAGAACGGGCCGCAGCGCGTCTTCCTGCGGCTCGATGCCGCGCCGTACGTGCTGCGTCTCGATGACGCCGGCCGCGCCCTGCTCACGCACACCGGCCAACCGGTGGGCGCGGTCAGCGGCTGGTGGCTGGATGACGCCGGACAGTTGTACGCCATGGCATCGCAGGGCCCCGGCGTGGTGCTGGATCGCGACCTGCCGCCCCTGATGGAACGGCTCGTCACGGACGACGGCGCCGCCCTGCTGGACGTCATCGATCGCCTGGCGCCCTCGCAATCGCTGCGCATCGCGCTGCCGGGCGTCTACGACGCGGCGCCGCTGCGCCTGATCGACCGCGCCCAGGTGCCGGACAGCCTGGGTTTCCAGGCCAACCCCACCGCCTGATCCGGCGCGTTCGCGCAAGACGGCGCGCCGGCGGCAAGCCGCCCGCTTCAGAACATGCCGTTGCTGTTGGCGGATTGCTCGGGAATCGGCTGCACCGCGTCCCAGTGCTCGACGATCTTGCCCTGCCCCAGCCGGAAGATGTCGATGATGGCGTTGCCGCGCGACCCCGGTTCGCGCACCGCGTGCACATGCAGGATCACATAATCGCCATCGGTGAAGACGCGCTTGATCTCGCTTTTCGACTGCGGGTATTTGTCGCGCAGGAAGGCGACGAACTTGCGGAATCCCTCGGGTCCATCAGCCGCGTTTGGATTGTGCTGGATGTAGCGGTCGCCCAGGTACTTCACGGCGGCGTCCGCGTCTTTCTGGTTCAGGCCCTTTTCATAGAAGGCCAGCACGGCCGCCTTATTGGCGGCCTCTTGTTCGGTCGAGGCCTGGACGGCGGGCGACAGGGCGACGGCAAACAGGACTGCGCCGAGGACACGCGTGATGAACGACATGGAATCTCCAGAAAAGCCAAGGCGGCCGGCCCATTCTAGGTGCCGGCCGCCTTGCGGGCGATACCCAATCCAGTAGACAGTTTGATGCGCGAGCCGATCAGCCGCGGCCGCTCTTGAGCAGCGCGAACTTGCCGTCGCCCAGCAGCGCCAGGACCGCGGCGGCCACCGACAGGAACACCGGATACTCCCAGCCGCCGTTGGGGTTGCTGAAGCCCCAGCCGTTGCCGAAGTGCACGGTGGAGGCAACGAACAGCTGCACCGCGGCGATCACGGCGATCCAGCGCGGCCACACGCCCAGGATCAGCAGCACGCCGGCGCCGATCTCGAAGAAGGTCACCGGATACGCCAGCCAGCCGGCAAAGCCGATCTTGGCGAAGAACTGCGCGGTGCCCGGCAGGGTGAACACCAGCAGCTTGGTCAGGCCATGGGCCAGGAACATCACGCCCAGCGCGATGCGAAGCAGGAGCGCGGCATAGGGCGCGGTACGGGTATCGATCATTGCATTCTCCGTGAGCGAATCGCCCAGGACGGGAAGATTCTTCATGGCCGCTATTCTTGCGATTCCAAAAACAAAGATAAACATGCAAAATCGCAACTTATTGTTCCCCGTTAGGTAACAATCATGGACACCCATACCGCCATGCAGACCTATGCCCGGGTGGTCGAACTGGGCTCGTTCGCGGCTGCCGCGGACAAGATGGGCCAGGCCCGTTCCGTGGTCACGCGCCAGATCGCGCACCTGGAAGAGAAGTACGGCGTGCGGCTGCTGAACCGCACGACCCGCAAGCTCAGCATGACCGACGCCGGCCGCGCCTTCTACGAGCGGGTGCGGCCGATCCTGGCCGAAGTGGCCGACCTGGAACTGTCGCTGCAGGCCGAGGGCCAGGCGCCCAGCGGACGCCTGCGCGTCAGTGCGCCGGTGTCGTTCGGCATCCTGCACCTGGGGCCGGCCATCGCCGAATACCTGCTGCGCTATCCCGACGTCATCATCGACCTGGACCTGAACGACCGCGTGGTCGACCTGGTCGAGGACGGCTACGACGTCGCGGTGCGCATCGGCCCGCTGCAGGACTCGTCGCTGGTGGCGCGGCCGCTGGCGCCGCAGCAGTTGCTGGTGTGCGCCGCGCCCGCCTACCTGGCGCGCCATGGCGTGCCGCAAACGCCCGACGACCTGAAGCAGCACCGCTGCCTGCATTACGCCTACGCCAGCACCGGCAACGAATGGCATTTCGAGAAGGACGGCGTCACCCACCTGGTGCGGGTCAACGCCGCCCTGCGCGCCAACAATGGCGACGTGCTGCGCACCGCCGCGCTGGCCGGACACGGCGTGATCCTGCAGCCGGAATTCCTGGTGGGCGAGGACGTGCGCGCCGGCCGCCTGACCGCCCTGCTGCAGGACTACGCCCACACGCCGATTTCCATGTACGCCGCCTATCCGCACCGGCGCTTCCTCTCGCCCAAGGTGCGTTCCTTCGTCGAACACCTGGAAGAACGCTTCGGCAGCCGCGCGCCGATGGCGCCCGCGCGACGCGCCAGCCGTCGCCGCAGCCGTTAGAATCGTAGCCATGACCGCCAAATCGCCCCTCGAATACTTCCCCGCGCCGCGCCGTGCGAACTTCTGCAGCCAATGCGGCTCGCCCGTGAACCGCCGGGTGCCCGAGGGCGACAACCGCGAACGCGACATCTGCGATCACTGCGGCGCGATCCACTACCAGAACCCGCGCCTGGTGGTGGGCACGGTGCCGGTGCTGGACAACCGCGTGCTGCTGTGCCGGCGCGCGATCGAGCCGCGCTACAACACCTGGACGCTGCCGGCCGGTTTCATGGAGCTGGGCGAGAGCACCGCGCAGGGCGCCGGCCGCGAAACGCTGGAGGAATCCGGCGCGCGCATCCGGCTGGGCGAGATCTACACCATCATCGACGTGCCGCAGATCGAGCAGGTGCACGTCTTCTACCTGGCCGAAGTGCTGGGCCCCGAGCTGGATCCCGGCCCGGAAAGCCTGGAAGCCCGCTTCTACGACGAGGCCGAGATTCCCTGGGGCGACCTGGCGTTCCGCACCGTGGCGACCACGCTGCAACGCTATTTCGAGGACCGCAAGCGCGGCACGTTCGGCCCTCACCACTACACCCTAGAATCGCACCGTTGAAGCTGCCCTGGCTCGCCGCCGACACGCCCTTTCCGCCGGCGGAATTCGCCCTGACGGATCCGGACGGCCTGCTGGCGGCCGGCGCCGACCTGTCCACGCCGCGCCTGATCCAGGCCTACTCGAACGGCATCTTCCCCTGGTATTCCGAGGGCGAGCCGATCCTGTGGTGGAGCCCGGATCCGCGCATGGTGCTGGCCTGTCGCGACTTCGCGCCCTCGCACTCGCTGCGCAAGCTGCTGCGCCAGATCGCCAGCCACGAACACGAGGCCGCGCCGCGCATCGAGGTGCGGGTCGACACGGCCTTCGCCACGGTGATGGCCCACTGCGCCGCGCCGCGCGATGGCCAGCCGGGCACCTGGATCACCGCCGCCATGCGGCAGGCCTACCTCGCCTGGCACGAGGCCGGCTACGTCCACAGCATCGAAACCTGGATCGACGGCGAACTGGCCGGCGGCCTGTACGGCATCAACCTGGGCCGCATGTTCTTCGGCGAATCGATGTTCACGCGCGCGCCCAACGCCTCCAAGATCGCGCTGGCCTACCTGGTGCGCTACGTCAGCGCGCAGGGCGTGCAGTGGATCGACTGCCAGCAGCAGACCCGCCATCTGGCCAGCCTGGGCGCGCGGCCGGTGCCACGCTCGCGCTTCCTGCAACACGTGCGCGCCGCCACCGTGCAGCCGCCGCTGGCCTGGTCGCGCGGACGGCCGGACAGCACGGGGCGGCTGCTGCCCCTGGCGGCCGCCTGACGGCCGCCCCGGCGCCTGGCGCCGCGCTCCGTCCCCCCACATCGCGAGCCGGGTTAGGCGTTAATATGTAGTCGTCCCCGTCACGGACTTGGCGCCGGACACCGGGATCCCACATGAGCCAGCTCAAAGAATTACCTTTCTCCACGCTGCAGTTCTACGCGACCGCTCCCTACCCTTGCAGCTACCTGCCGGGACGCCAGGCACGGTCGCAGGTTGCCGCGCCCGGCCACCTGATCAACGCCGGCACCTACTCGCAACTGGTCGAGCAGGGTTTTCGCCGCAGCGGCCTGTTCACCTACCGCCCGCACTGCGACAGTTGCCACGCCTGTGTGCCGGTGCGGGTCGACACCGCCGGCTTCGCGCCCAACCGCAGCCAGCGCCGCGCCTGGCGCGACCACCGCAACCTGCAGTCGTTCGTGGCCGAGCTGGCGTGGTCGCCCGAGCATTACCGGCTCTATACCCGCTACCAGCAGGGCCGCCATCCCGGCGGCGGCATGGATGAGGACAGCCGCACGCAGTACGCGCAATTCCTGCTCACCAGCCGCGTCAACACCCGCCTGGTCGAATTCCGCGATCCCGCGGGCGTGCTGATGATGGTCTCGATCATCGACGTGCTGGACGACGGCCTGTCGTCCGTCTACACCTTCTACGATCCCGACGTGCCGGGCAGCCTGGGCACCTACAGCATCCTCTGGCAGATCGAGCAGTGCCGCACGCTCAACCTGCCCTGGCTCTACCTGGGCTACTGGATCGCCGACAGCCAGAAAATGTCGTACAAGGCCAGCTTCCATCCGGCCCAGTACCTGATCGATGGCGCCTGGGGCGAACCGCCCGCGCCCGCCACGCCCGGCCCGGCCGCCTGATCCGCCCCGGCGGCGGCGGCCCGCAAGGGCGGCCAAAGACGCTTTACAATCCCGCTCCATGTCGATCCTCTTCCACGCCTATCCCCTGGCCCGCCCGGCGCTGTTCGCCATGGACGCGGAAACCGCCCACGAAGTCACCCTGTCGGGGCTGCAGCGGGCCTACGAATGCGGCGCCACGCGCAAGCTGCTGCACGCGCGGCCCAAGGCGCCCTGCACCCTGATGGGCATGCAGCTGGCCAACCCCATCGGATTGGCGGCGGGACTGGACAAGAACGGCGCCTATATCGACGCGCTCGGCAATCTGGGTTTCGGTTTCGTCGAGGTCGGCACGGTGACGCCGCGGGCACAGCCGGGCAACCCCAAGCCGCGCATGTTCCGCCTGCCGCGCGCCAACGCGCTGATCAACCGCCTGGGCTTCAACAACCAGGGGCTGGACGCGTTCCTGGCCAACGTACAGCGCAGCCAGTGGCGCAAGCAGGGCGGCATCCTCGGCCTGAACATCGGCAAGAACGCCGACACCCCGATCGAGCGCGCGGCCGACGACTACCTGATCGGCCTGGCCGGCGTGTACCCGCACGCCGACTACGTCACGGTGAACATCTCGTCGCCCAACACCAAGAATCTGCGGGCCCTGCAAGGCGGCGACGAACTGTCGGCGCTGCTGGCGCAACTGGCGGACAAGCGCCGCGCGCTGGAAGACCAGCACCAGCGCCGCGTGCCGATGGCCGTCAAGATCGCTCCCGACCTGACCACGGAACAGATCGACGCCATCGCCGACGCCCTGCCGCGCCATGGCATCGACGGCGTCATCGCCACCAACACCACCCTGTCGCGCGATGCCGTCACCGGCATGGCGCACGCCGAGGAAGCGGGCGGCCTGTCCGGCGCGCCGGTGCATGAGCTGTCGCTGGCGGTGATCCGCCGGCTCAAGCAGCAGCTGGGCGACAGCCTGGCGATCATCGGCGTGGGCGGCGTGCTGTCGGGCCAGCAGGCCCGCGAAAAAATCGAGGCCGGCGCCGACGCGGTGCAGTTGTACACAGGCCTGATCTACCGCGGCCCCGCCCTGGTGGGCGAGTGCGTGCGGGCGGTGGCCCGCCGGGCCTGATCCCGCGCCCCGGCCACGCCGGGGCTTTCCAGGACGAACCTCGCGGGCGGCCATGCTGCCCGGGCGGCGCCCGCGCGCGCCCGTCATCCCGCGGGGAAAATGGGCAAAAAAAGAGGCCACCCGAAGGGTGGCCCTAATTCCAGCTCTGCTCTGTCACTCAACAGTACTACATTACTGCGATTTGCGCAGCATCGCGCGCCAAATACTTAGGCGCTGCGACGGCTGCGGCTGGCGACCTTGGTGGCGGCGTCGGCGGCATCCGTCGCGGCCTTGAAGGTCGCGTTGGCGGCGGCATTCAGGTTGGACTCGGCGACTTCGGCGGCCTGCTTGGCGGCCTTGGTCAGCGAATCATAGGCGCTGTTGGCGGTGGCCAGCGACGACTTGATCAGGGCGACGGCGCTTTCCGAACCCGTGGGGGCGTTCTTGGAGAACTGCTCGACGGCGTCGCTCAGTTGCTGTTGGCCTTCGGCGATTTGTTCTTCGGTCAGCTTGACCAGGTTGCCCTGCACGCCGGCGACGATGTCGTACACGTGCTTGGTGTAGGCCAGGGCCTTTTCGGCGCCCGGCTGCAGCAGGCCCGAGGCGAACGCCGCGGCTTCCTGCGGGTCCTTGACTTCGGCGGCTTGCTGCGACTTCTGGGCGACTTCGTCCAGGGTGGCGCGCACGACCTTCAGGTTCAGCTCGACCAGCTTTTCGAAGCCGGCGAACACGGCCGATTGGGCGGCCACGAAGGTGTTGATGCTGGCTTTTTGACGGTCCAGGACTTGTTGCGGGATAGCGCTCATAGAATTGCTCCTTTTAGGGGTAGCCGGAGGCTCTCCGGCAAGTAAGGATGGTGTCTGCGACGAAATAAGGAACGTGCGCGGAAACTGGTACTACAAGCTACCGCCGGCCCGTTTGATGCACTGCACAATTGATATTCTACGGGCCTAAAAAACCTTGTCAAGCAATATTGGTGCAACGCAACAACTATTTGCACATTAACAGTGCAAGCGCCGGTGCGGGGTTGATCCAGCACAAGGATTTCCCATGATTCGGGAAATACCGGACATGACGGCGTATCAATTCTTTTCTACACTGCTTGCACGCTGATGACAGACAAACACAAACGATAAGTCAGCGGTCAAAAACACATCGCAGCAAGCAAAACCCTGCAATTGGAGACTTCATGACCCTCATCCCCCCGCACGCTTTCGGCCCTGCTCGCGGCCAGCGCCATGCTCGCGGCCGGCGCCGCCCACGCGGAATTCCCGGAACGCCCCATCAACATGGTGGTGCCTTTCGCCGCCGGCGGTCCGACGGACAACGTCGCGCGTTCGCTGGCTGAAGCCATGCGGCATTCGCTGGGCCAGACCGTCGTGGTCGAAAACAAGGGCGGTGCGGGCGGCACCATCGGCACCACCCAAGTGGCCCGCGCGCAGCCGGACGGCTATTCCGTGCTGCTGATGCACGCCGGCTTCTCGACCGCGCCGTCGCTCTACAAGAATCCGGGGTACGACCCCTACAAGAGCTTCGAGCCGATCGGCCTGGTGGTCGACGTGCCGATGACCATCATCGCGCGCTCGGACTTCCCGCCCAACAACATCCAGGAACTGGCCGACTACGTCAAAAAGAACAAGGACAAGGTCTCGCTGGCCAACGCCGGCATCGGCGCCGCCAGCCACCTGTGCGGCACCATGCTGGTCGAGGCGCTGGGCGTGCAGTTGCTGACGATCCCCTACAAGGGCACCGCGCCGGCCATGAACGACCTGTTGGGCAAGCAGGTCGACCTGCTGTGCGACCAGACCACCAACACCACGCAGCAGATCGACAGCGGCAAGGTCAAGGCCTACGCCGTCACCAGCCTGCAGCGCGTGCCCACGCTGCCCAAGCTGCCGACCATGGACGAGTCCGGCTTCAAGGGCTTCGAAGTCGGTATCTGGCACGGTATGTGGGCGCCGAAGGGCACGCCCAAGCCGGTGGTCGACAAGCTGGTCAAGAGCCTGCAGGCCGGCCTGGCGGATCCGAAGTTCCAGGAACGCATGAAGCAGCTGGGCGCCACGGTGCTGACCGCCGACGCCAATCCGCAGGCCCTGGACGCCAAGGTCAAGCAGCAGGTCCCGCAGTGGGCCGAGCTGTTCAAGAAGGCCGGCGTCGAACAGCAGTAATTCAGGGCGGGCCCCGCCAGACGGGGCCTGCGCTGCGCATCGCGCCTGACGGATAGTTTCGCCACGGCCATGAAAAAGCCCCTCGGTTGCTGAAACCGGGGGGCTTTTTCATGGCCGTGGCAACGCAGTCGATCAGGTGCGCATCGCTTCGGCCGCCATGCCCAGGCCGTTGAAGCCGCTGGACACCGAGGGCTCGTAGCCCAGCGCCTCGGAAATGCTGGCGGCCGTGTCCACCAGGGCCTTGATCCAGTCGTCCTGCAGGCGCTCGGCGGGCGCCGAGATCGACAGGCCGGCGACCAGCTTGCCGGTGTCGTCGAAAATGCCCGCGGCGATGCAGCGCACGCCCAGTTCCAGTTCCTCGTTGTCGCGCGCGTAGCCGTGGCGGCGCACCAGCGCCAGCTCGCGCTCGAGGCGGTCGAGGTCGGTCAGGCTGTTGCGGGTGTGGCCGGCCAGGCCGGTGCGCAAGGCGTAGGCGCGCACCTGGCGGGCGTCGCCGGTCGACAGGAACAGCTTGCCGGTGGAGGTCAGGTGCAGCGGCGCGCGGCCGCCGATGGCGCGCACCACCTGCATGCCCGAACGCTCGCTCCAGGCGCGGTCGATGTAGACGATTTCGTCGCCCTGCTGCACCGACAGGTTGATGGTCTGGCCCGTGAGCTTGTGCAGCGACCGCATCGCCGAAATGGCGGCCTCGCGCACGTTCAGCCGTCCCTTGACCAGCGAGCCCAGCTCCAGCAGGCGCATGCCCAGCTGGTACAGGCCGTTATCGACGCGCTCGACATAGCGGCCCACGACCAGGTCGTTCAGGATGCGGTGCGCGGTGGAGGCATGCAGGCCGGTGGTCGCGGACAATTCCTTGAGCGTGACGGGATCGGGCTGCGCGGCCAGCGCATCGAGCAGGCGCATGGCGCGCTCGATGACCTGGATGGCAATGGGACTGCCCGAAGCGCCATCGGCCTCGGCGTCCAGGGCGTTGCGGGTGGAAGAAGGACGGGACATAGGAAGGAAGGGCTAGCGCGGCGCCACCGAAAGAGACCAGACTTGCGGCAACGCAGCAAACAGTTCTTTCCCGTATTGTGAAATTTACCGGGCTATTTGGCAACCGTTTTTTGGCTCGCAAACGGGGGACGCGCCCCGTTTCACTTGCCGCCGCCGGCTCAGGCCGCGGGCGGCGCCAGCTTGCCGCCCAGGCGCAGCACCTCGGCCCGCAGGAAGGCCAATGCCTCGGCCGCCGCCTCGGGTTCGCCCTTCACGCCCAGGTCGATATGCGGCGTGCCGCCGGCTTCGCCGACGCTCGGCAGGCTGAAGGCGCGCACGCCCGGCCAGCGGCTTTCGACGGTCTGCATGGCCGGCGTGATGCGCGATTCCGGCATGCTGAACACCAGGAACGAATGCTCCGCGTGGCGGCGCGTATGCTGCAACGCACGATAGCGCGTATCCAGGGTCCATTCGAGCATCGGCCAGGCCATCACGGGAAAGCCCGGCACGAAGGTATGGTCGCGGATGAAGAAGCCCGGGATGCGGTTGTACGGATTGGGCACGATCTCGCAGCCCTCGGGGAACACGCCCATCTGCAGCCGTTGCTGGTTCTCGGGCGCGCTCATGTCGGCCGTGCCCTGCCCCTTGGCCGCCATCTCGGCGGTGCGCAGCGCGATCGCCTGCTCCGCCTCGGGATGCAGGGCCAGCGGCAGGTCCAGGGCCGCCGCCGCGGCCTGGCGGGTATGGTCGTCCGGCGTGCCGCCGATGCCGCCGCAGGAAAACACCACGTCGCCGGTGGCGAAGCTGCGCCGGTAGGCGGCCACCAGCACCTCGCGGTCATCCGGCAGGAACTCCGCCCAGGCCAGTTGCATGCCGCGCGCGCCGAGCAGCTCGACGACCTTGGAAAAGTGCTTGTCCTGGCGGCGGCCCGACAGGATTTCGTCGCCGACGATGATGAGGCCGATGCGGCGGGAGGCGGATTCTGCTGCCATGTCCGGTTCCAGAAATTGGCGGTTGAATGAAGGCGAAGGCGCCGCGTCAGGCGACGTCGATGGTGCGTTCCTGGCGCAGCCGCTGGAGCGCGTCCAGGCCATAGTGCGCGTAGACCAGCGCCGAGAACACGGGCAGGATAATCCAGGCGGGCGGCAGCAGGTTCAGCAGCGAGCAGATCAGGCCGATGATCCAGAAGCCGCCGTTGTGACGCTCCAGGATGAGCTTGCGCTCGGCCGGGCTGGCGTGCTCGACGATGGCGTCGACCCGCATCATGCGCGAAAAGGCGAAGGTCCACCAGAAGATCGGCAGCACCAGGGCCATCGGCGGCACCAGCCACAGCGGCATGGTGAACAGCCAGCCGAGCACGAACGCGCCCGACACCCAGATCGCGTTCCAGACGCTGACGGAAGTGGCCAGCTTGCCCTGCCGGCCGAGGCCGGCGTACTCGCGGTGGCCGACGTGGCGCAGCACCAGCGGCATGACGAACACGGCCGCGATCGCCAGGCCCAGCACGCCCGACAGCGGCAACAGGATCGACACCGCGATCACCGGCACCAGGTAGATCTTGAGCGAGAACAGCCCCATCGCCAGCAGCCATTCCTCGGTGCGGTTGATGAAGTCCCAGTGTGAAGCCTGGGCGGCGAGCCAGTCGGTCAGGGGCGTCCAGAACAGCCAGAACAGCAGCACCACGCCGACCAGCGCGATCAGGAATGGCAGCAGCACCGCGAACAGCATCGTCGGATGGCATTGCGACACCAGGGCGCGCTTGAACGCCAACCCGACGCCGCTCGCGGCACGGGCGAAGCGGCCGGTTTCGGGCGGCGGGGAATCAGTGCGCAAAGCGGTCATCGTAGGACGAAAGGAAGGTGATCATCCCGGGTATGATAGTCAAACACGCCCCCCTGCGCTCGTATGACATTACTTGTACCCGGCTCCGACCTCACCGCCTTGCGCGCCCAATTGGCGGCCTCGCCCGACGCCTGGCTGGTCGCCTGTTTCTGCGCCGCCTGGTGCGACACCTGCGAAGAATACAAACCCAAGCTGCGCGCCCTGTCCAGCGCCCTGCCGCGGCATGTTTTCGCCTGGATCGACATCGAGGACCACGCCGAATTGCTGGGCGAGGTCGACGTCGAGAACTTCCCCACGCTGCTGATCCAGATCGGCGGCCGCGTGGTGTTCTACGGCCCGATGCTGCCGCACATCGGCCATCTGGAACGTCTGCTGGAAAGCCTGGACGAACGCAGCGCGGCGGTCACCTCGGCGCTACCCGATTTGCCCCGCCTGCTCGCCGCCTGACGGCCACGCCGGGCCGGAGATCCACGCCCCCCGGGGAGGCTCGGCCCAATTCGCCGTTATTGCTGCAACAAGGCGCCGATGGCTTGCGCCGCCCCGCGCAGCAGCGGCACGATCTCACGCACCCGGGCGTCCGTCATGCGGTTGTGGGTCGCGGCGACCGTGACAGCGGCCAGCAACAGACCACTCTCGCCATACACGGGGACACCCAGCGCGCTGATGCCGGGCACCGCGCGATTGGCGATGTGCGCGTAGCCAACCTTTGCCACCAGCGCGCAATGCGCGCGGACATCGTCGGCATCCAATTCCCCATATGCCCCAAGCCGCGGCGCAACGGCCTCGATGATGCGTTTCTGTTCCGCGGCCGGTAACGCCGCCAGCAGCGCCAGGCCACCCGCGCTGACCCCCAGGGGTTGGCGGCTGCCCAGCGGCAGTGCCGGCGTCTGCACGGGATAGGTCCCCTGGATGCGATTGATGCAGACGGCGTCGTCGCCGCTGCGCACAAACAGGAACGTCGTATCGCCCGTCACGCGGGCAAGGTCCGCCAGGGTGGCCGTGCTCAGGTCGCGCAGATTGAAACGATGCGCCGCCGCCAGGCCCAGCTCGAACACCAGGGGACCCAGCCGGTAACGACGGGTCGCGGCATCCTGCACCGCCATGCCTTGCGCGACGAGCGCCTTCAGCAGCCGATGCATGGTGGGCCGCGTCAATTCCGCGGCCTGCGCCAGATCGACCAACCGCAGGCCAACATCGGCCTGGCGCGCCAACAGTTTGAGCACCAGCACCGCCCGGGTAATGCCTTGGGCGCCATCGACCCGCGCGAGGGAATCATTCATGCCATTCCAATTAGTGGAATTATTTTCGGTTGTGTTGCGAGTGAATTTATCGCAACGCTAGCATTTATCGCCAGTAGCAGGAGTATTTCACTGAATCATTGGTCTCCATTCAATTCCAAATAATGGAATCAAACGTGAATTGCTCCCGCGTGTTTCCCCGCACGGAGCCTGCCGATGAATCACCCCTCGCCCGTCTGGTCCGCTCGCGATCGCGTCGCCTACGAGCCGATTACCCAACGTCGCCCATTCGTGCTGCCCGGCGGCGCGCGCGTTGCCGTCTGGACCATCGTCAACGTGGAAAACTGGCTGCCGCAACACGCGATGCCGCGCGCCGTCCTGCCTCCGCCGATGGGACAGCCGTTGCTGCCGGACATTCCGAATTGGTGCTGGCACGAGTACGGCATGCGCGTCGGCTTCTGGCGCTTCCTCGAGACCTTGGGCGCGCGCGGGCTGAAGGCCACGTTGGCAATCAATGGCACCGCCTGCCGCGAATACGCCCAGGCTTGCCAGGCGGCGCTGGAGGCCGGCTGGGAATTCATGGGCCACGGCCATGTGCAGCAACCGATGCACCGGGTGGCGGACCAGGCCGCGGCGATCCGCGACACGATCGCGGCCATCCGCGATGTCACCGGCCGGGCGCCGCGAGGCTGGGAAAGCCCCGGCCTGACCGAGACGGATGACACGATCGACCTGCTGGCCGCCGCCGGCATCGAATACGTGGCCGACTGGGTGCTGGACGACCAGCCGGTGCCCATCAGGACACGCACGGGAAGCATGCTGTCGGTGCCCTACACCGTCGAACTCAACGATGTCGTCATCTCCGCCGTGCAGCAGCACCGGTCCGAGGAATTGCTGATCCGAGGCCGCGACCAGTTCGACCAGCTCTACCGGGAAGGGGCGAGCATCCCGCGGGTCATGGCGATCTCGATCCACCCTTATCTGACGGGCGCGCCACATCGCATCCGCTACCTGGCCGAGCTGTACGACCACATCCTGTCGCACCCGGATGTGTGTCTGTGCACCGGCGGCGACATTCTCGATATCTATCGGAATCAAGCCGACCAACCCGAGCAGGCCTAGCCCGGAGCCGAACATGGACCTTCCCCGCGTTCTCCTGCTGGCCACTGGCGGCACCATCGCCATGACGCCCGGCGCCGATGGCGGCATCGCGCCCGCATTGGACGCCCATGCCCTGGTCGCCGCCGTTCCGGACCTGGCCGCGGTGGCCAGCCTGGAGGTCATCGCTTTCTCCAACAAACCCGGGGCGTCCCTGACGCAGCAAGATCTCGCGCAGCTGGCGGCGTTGATCGAGGAGGGATTCGCCCGCGGCTGCCAGGGCGCGGTGGTGGTCCAGGGCACCGACACCATCGACGAGACTGCCTTCGCCCTGGAATTGCTGGCGCGCCGCCCGCTGCCCATCGTCGTGACCGGAGCGATGCGCGGCGCGGCGGCGCCGGGCGCCGACGGCCCCGCCAATCTGCTGGCGGCGGTCACCGTGGCTGCCGCCCCCGCGGCGGCCGGCATGGGCGCGCTGGTGGTGCTTGGCGACCAGGTGCACGCCGCCCGCCATGTGCAGAAAGCGCATACCACGCTGCCGTCGGCCTTCCATTCGCCCGGCCGGGGACCGCTGGGCACGCTGTGCGAGGGGCGCCTGCATCTGCACGCCCGGCTGACGCCGCTGCCCGCGCTGCGGTCTCCGCGCCCATTGCAGGAAGCGCCCATCGCGTTGCTGCGCATCGGCCTGGACGACGACGGCAGGTTGCTGCCCGCGCTACCTGACCTGGGCTTTCGCGGCGCGGTCATCGAGGCGATGGGGGCCGGCCATGTGCCGGGCCACCTGGCCCCGCTGCTGGGCGACCTGGCGGCGCGGATGCCCGTCGTGCTCAGCACCCGGGTGGCCGCCGGTCCGGTGCTGCGCGCCGCCTATGCCTTCCCCGGATCGGAAAAGGATCTGCTGTCCCGCGGGCTGATCCATGGCGGCGCGCTGGGTGGCCTGAAGGCGCGCCTGCTGCTGCGCCTGCTGCTCGCCACAGGCGCTTCCCCGGAGGCGCTGCCCGCCGAATTCGCCCGACGCTGCGACGCGCTCGCCTAGGGCCCATCGACATTCAAAGGAGACTGCCATGCAAACGCGCCGCTACGCGCTCGGGATGTTCGCCGTACTGCTTTTCTCATATGTCATCAACGCCATCGACCGGCAGCTGTTTTCAGTCCTTGCCACGGATGTACGCAACGCCCTGGGCCTGACCTTGCCGCAGGTCGGCCTGGCTTCGACGGTCTTCACGCTGGGCATGGGCCTGGCCGGCATACCCACCGGCTATCTGCTGGGCAAGGTGTCGCGCAAGTCCGTCACGCTGATCGGGCTGGTCATCTTTTCCGTGGCCACCTTCCTCACCGCCTATGCGAAAGGACTGCCGGACCTGCTGGCCTACCGGTTCATTTCCGGCCTGGGCGAAGCCATGCAGCTGACGGCGCTGCTCGCCATTGGCACGAGCTACTTCCTGCAGCACCGGGCGGTCGCCGCGAGCTCGCTGAATTTCACATTCGGCATCGGCGCCATCATCGGCCCCAACCTCGGCGCCGCGATCCTGGCCGCAAGCCACTGGCAGATGCCCTTCATCGTTTTCGGGCTGTCGGGCATCATCGCCATCATCCTGATCGTGCCGCTGGTCAAACCCTGGTTCAGCGAAGCACAGGCGCTGCCGACGCAGGCCGAAGACACCGCCAGCCCGGCGGCCGGGACAACCCTGTGGGCGCGCACGCCGGTCATGCTGGCCATCGCGACCGCGTTCGCCGGTCTGTCGATCTATGGCTATCTGGGCTTGTATCCCACCTACCTGCGCGAAGCCCTCGGTTTCAGCCCCAAACAGGCGGCGGGCGCAGTCAGCTTCTACGGCCTGGGCGCCCTGCTATCGTTGCTGGGAGGCTGGCTCGGAGACCGCTACGACTACCGCAAACTGTTGTTCGGGTCGCTGCTGTTGTCGGCGTTGGCCGGAGGACTGCTGTTCACCGACCTGGAGAAATCGCTGAGCGCGCACGCCGCCATGTCGTTCATCTTCGGCGCCGCCATCAGCGGCATGGTGTATGCCAACCTGTCGGCCGGCATCATCAAATCCGTCAGCCGGGCCAAGGCGGCGCAGGCCTCGGGCCTGTTCGTGGCCAGCCTGTATGTGCCCGCGGCCTTCGCCGGGTATCTGCTGGGCCAATTGAAATTGACGCTGGGTTGGACTCAGGCCGGCATTCTCCAGGTAACGGGCTGCGCGATCCTCGCGGCATTGTTCTCGATCGCGGCCGGCGTGCGGCGCCCGGATCCGATCCCCACAACGACAACGAGCGCCCCATGAACGCCGCATCACCGTTGTCTTGAAACAAAAAAAGCGTCCATCAAGGACGCTTTTCCTTTGGCGCGGGCCGCATCGGCGATGCGGGCGCACAGCGCTGCCGCTACTTGCGGCTGCCGCCCAGCAGGACGGCGATCTGGCGCTTGGGCGCGGACGAATTGCCACCCTGGCGCGGCGCGTCGGGCTCTTCTGCCGGGGCCGACGACGTCGACGGCTCGTAGGGCTTGAGGAAGAAATCGTCCACCGGCTGGCGCGACGATCCGCCGCTCGAACGGCGTTCCGACGAACGGCCACGCTCGCGGCCGCCTTCGCGCGGCGATGCGGCGCGCTCTTCGCGGCGGCCATGGCCATGATGGCTGCGCGCGACCAGGTCGGCGGGCAGTTCCAGCGTGCCGCGCGGCACTTCGCGCTTGATCAGCTTTTCGATGTCGAGCAGGAAACGCTCTTCGTCGCCCGTGAACAGGGCGATGGCTTCACCGGTGGCGCCGGCGCGGCCGGTACGGCCGATACGGTGCACGTAGTCTTCGGCGTTGTACGGCAGGTCGTAGTTGATGACGCAAGGCACGCCGGCCACGTCCAGGCCGCGCGCGGCCACGTCGGTGGCGACCAGCACTTCCAGTTCGCCGGCCTTGAAGGCTTCGAGCGCCTTCATGCGGTCGGCCTGGGTCTTGTCGCCGTGGATCGATTCGGCCTTGACGCCGTCACGCTCGAGCTCGCGCGCCAGGCGCGCGGTGCCGATCTTGGTGTTCGAGAACACGATGACCTGCTTCAGGCCGCGCGACTTCACCAGGTGCACCACCGCCGCGCGCTTCTGGTCGCCCGACATCTTGTAGGCGATCTGCGTGATGGTGTTGGCAGTGGCGTTGCGCGCCGCGACTTCGATTTCGACCGGGTGGTTCAGGTACGAACGGCCGAGCTTGCGGATTTCGTTGCTGAAGGTGGCCGAGAACAGCAGGCCCTGACGCTGCGCGGGCAGCAGGCGGATGATGCGTTCCAGGTCGGGCAGGAAGCCCATGTCGAGCATGCGGTCGGCTTCGTCCAGCACCAGGATGCCGACCTGGCTCAGGTTCACGTTCTTCTGCTCGACGTGGTCGAGCAGGCGGCCGGGCGTGGCCACCAGCACTTCGCAGCCACGGCGCAGCGCTTCTTTCTGCGGACCGATATCGACACCACCGAACACCACCGCGGAACGCAGCGGCGTCTGCTTGCTGTAGCGCTTGACGCTTTCGTAGACCTGGTCGGCCAGCTCGCGCGTGGGCGTCAGGATCAGCGCGCGCACCGGGTGCCGCGCGGGCGAGGCGCTGGTGTTGGCCAGCGGCATCAGGCGATGCAGGATGGGCAGCGTGAAGGCCGCCGTCTTGCCGGTGCCGGTCTGGGCCGCGCCCATGACGTCGCGCCCTTCGACCACGACGGGAATGGCTTGCGCCTGGATCGGGGTGGGCGTGGTGTAGCCGGTTTCGGCGATCGACTGCAACAGCAGGGGATGCAGCCCGAAGTCGGAGAACGTGGGCGTAGGCGCGGGCGCTTCGGCGGTGGGTGCTGCGGATTGAGTGGATTCAGTCATCAGGGTTTGGCAGATACCGGGACCAGTGGAAAAGAACAAAACGAGAGTGCTGCGAGCACTGCACGACATATGCATCGGGACAACCGGAACGCGCGCCACGCTCGCGCGGCCACGTGCAAACCACCCCGAGGCACAAGCGCGTCGCGGGCAATCAGCACCCTGCCTTGCAGGCCAGGTGGCGCATTCTGGTTTCGATACTTATGAGGGCAGTACCAGGCCCGGATTGCTGTGGATAACTTAATTTTAGCGCAGCCGGACGCCGGGGCGGTCAAGCCAGTGCCTGGGGGCGACTCCTTTGGCCTGGCGGAAGCTCTTGCTGAAATGGCTCAGGTTGGCGAATCCGGCGGCCAGCGCGGCGTCCGCGACGCTGTAACCGGCCTCCAGCATGGACGCCGCGGCCTCCAGCCGGACGGACTTCAGATAGGCATGGACCGAACGGCCGGCCACCTGGCGAAAGCCCGCCTTGAGCTTCTTTTCGCTCAGGCCGACCTCGCGCGCCAGCCGCGATACCGTCCATTCCTCGCCGTAGCGGACCTCTATCAGGCGCCGCGCCTGCCCCAGCTGGCGCCGTTCGCGCGGCGCCACCGGGGGCTCGCCAGCCGCGTCGCTCATGGTTTCCAGCACGATGGCCAGGGCTTCGAGCGCCTTGGCGCGCATGTACAGGCGGCGCGCGGTGTTGTTCTCATGGAGGCAATCCAGCACGTCGCCGGCCAGCCGCAGCAGGCCGGGCGGCGCGGGAAAGCCGGCCATGAGCGACCCCATGGCCGGCACGCTGTGATCCAGCACGAAGGCGCCGCGCAACGCGGCCAACGGCCTGCCGCCGGCGCGCAACAGCCCGGCGGGTGAATAACGGATGTCCACCAGGCGGACATTCTGCCCGCCCGCCATCTGGAAACGGCCCCGCGCGCCGCGTTCGCCGGTCTGCACCACGGCCATGCCGGGTCCGACCACCAAGGGTGCCCCGCCCTCGATCGACATGCGCGCATGGCCGTCCAGGAAAACGGCGATGCAGAACATCGGCGGACCCTCGGCATCGACGTCGAGCCCGACGGCGGGGGCGCCGTTCCAGGCGGTCAGGGTCAGGTCCTCGTCGAACGCTTCCTGGCGCGACAGGGCGATCCATTCGCTCGGTATCGACACCGCGGGCAACAGCGGGTGGCCGGAACGGACGGACGATCCGGCGGAGGTACGCGTCATGGCGGCAATGGCGGAATCCAAATTTAGGCCCCGATTTGAACAACGGCAGCACTGAAAACGTCAGCGCGGCGCTCATCAAACAACAATAATTCTCATTAATAATTCTACCGAAAGCCCGGGCCGACAACATGACGACAGCGTTCCCTTTCCGACACACCGCCCTGGCGGCCGCCCTGTGCGCCTTCGCGGCGCCCGCCGCGGCACAGTCCGTCAGCGAGCTGGCCCCCATCACGGTCACCGCCAGCAAGCAGGAACAGTCGCTGCGCGATCTCAACGGCGCCGCGATCGTCGTGCCGGCCGAGGCCCTGCAGGCCGCCCAGGTCGACAACACCATGCAGTTGTCGCGCGTGCTGCCCGGCGTGCAGATGTCCAGCAGCGGCTCGCTCCTGTATCCCATCATCTCGGTGCGCGGCATCACGTCCGCGCAGGACTTCTACAACCCCGCCCTGACGGTCTACGTTGACGGCGTGCCGCAATTGCCGACCTTCACCTCGCAGTTGCTGACCGACGTCGGCCGCGTCGAGCTGCTGAAAGGCCCGCAGGGCACGCTCTACGGCAAGAGCGCCATGGGCGGCGTCCTCAACATCGTGTCGCGGCAGCCGGGCGACGATCCCTACTTCCGCGCCAGCGCCGGCGTGGCCAGCCGCGACGGCTACCTGTTCAAGGCCAGCGGCGGCGGGCCGCTGGTCGACAACCTGCTGTACGGCTCGGTCACCGTCGTGACGAACGACGCGCCCGGCCGGCTGGACAACCCCGCCACCGGCGCCAGCCGCGTCGGCGGCGCCTCGGCCAATGCGGGCGCCGCGCGCCTGCGCCTGGCGCCCGCCGGCAGCCCCTGGGAACTGGGCCTGGCCATCAGCGGCGAATGCACCCGCGCCAGCCAGGACGCCTACGTCCCGTTCGACGATCTCCAAGCCAGCCACGCGTACACCGCGCCGGGCATGCCGGCGTCGCTGGCGGATTTCTACCAGAAGCGCTGCGGCAACAGCCAGGCGCTGACCGGCCGCTACGATTTCGACGGCTGGCGCCTGAACGCGGTGGCGGCCTGGCAGGCCCTGCACTACGACCGCCACTACCCCATCGGCCCCAGCTACACCAGCCAGCCCGAGCGCTGGCGCCAGCAGGTGCAGGAGCTGCGCCTGTCCACCACCGGCCAGCGCGCCGTCGACGGCGTGCTGGGTCTGTATCGCCAGCGCGTCACCCAATCGCGGGCGGTGTTCAACCAGATGCAGGGGCCGATGCCGCTGGACACGCTCCAGGTCGACTCGCGCAACACCAGTGAATCGCTCGCCGCCTATGCCGACGCCACCTGGCATGCCACCGACGCGCTCGACCTGTCGGCCGGCCTGCGCTATTCCCGCGACAAGGCCGCCACGCGCTATGACGGCCAGGCGCTGGATTTCGCCACCTTCGGCCAGGCGCCGTTCGGCGGTTCGGGCTCCAGCGCGGGCAACAGCGTGCTGGGCAAACTGTCGGCCGGCTACCGGCTGTCGCCCGAGTGGCGCGTGTATGCCAACGCCGCGCAGGGCTACAAGCCGGGCGGCTACAACCTGGCGCCGTCCAATCCCAGCGACGCCCGCCCCTACGGCAAGGAAAAAGGCATGAGCTACGAGGTCGGCACGCGCTATGACGGCGACACGCTGCGCCTGGGCGCCGCCGTCTACCGCACCGACATCCGCGACGCGCAGCTCTATGTCGGCGGACTGGGGCAGCAACACCTGCAGAACGTCGGCAACACCCGCGCCACGGGCGTCGAGTTCGACCTGGGCTGGGACGTCTCCGCGCAGTGGACGCTGGGCCTGGACGGCTTCGTCAACCACACCACGTTCCGCAGCTTCGGCGACGCCTCCGCCTGCCAGGGCTGCGACGGCAACCGGGTGCCGTTCTCGCCGGGCTATGGCCTGACCGCCAGCGCCCGCGGCCACTTCGACACCGGCATCGGGCGGCTGTCGCCGACCTTGGCCGTGCGGCGCATCGGCGCGCAGTTCTTCGACATCGCCAACACGCTGCGCCAGGACGCCTACACGCTGGTAGACCTCAGCCTGGCCTGGCGCATCCGGCCGCAGGTCGAGGCCACGCTGTATGCCAACAACCTCACCGACAAGCGCTACCGCACCTTCGCCTTCGCTGGCGGACCGATGGGCAACTTCGCCCAGGTCGATCCGGGCCGGACGGTCGGCCTGAACGTCGCCTTCGAATACTAGGATCGGCTTCATGCGCCCAGATGTGCCCGCGCGCCTGCCCACGGCGCAGGTGATCGCCGCCATCGGCGGCATCTGCATGGCCCAAAGCCTGGTGAGCGGCATCGCCTTCCAGGGCGTGCCCGCCTTGCTGCGCGACAGCGGCGCGCCGCTGGACCAGATCGGCCTGGCCTACCTGGCGTTCCTGCCCTGGGCGCTCAAGTTCCTGTGGGCGCCCTGGATCGAACGCTACCGGCTGCCCGCGGGCCATGCCGAGCGGCGCACCCGCCGCATCGTGCTGCCCGGGCAATGGTTGCTGGCCGCGCTGCTATTCCTGCTGGCGGGCCTGGGCCAGCCCGCCATGCCCGTGCTGCTGGCCATTCTGAGCCTGATCTCGTTGACCGCGGCCACGGTGGACATCGCCGGCGACGCGTTCGCCGTCGAACAGCTGGCGGAGAACCGACGCGGCTGGGGCAACGCCACCCAGGTCGGCTCCAGCTATCTGGGCATGTTCCTGGGCGCCGGATTGTTCGTCATCCTGGCAGGCAGCTACGGCTGGCGCGTGGCGGCGGCCGCCATGGGCGGACTGGTCCTGCTGTTGACGCTGCCATTCGCCCTGGTGCGCGAGCCGGCGCGCGCGGCCCAACCGTCCGCGCACCGCCCCAGCCTGGCGCATGCGCTGGGCCGCCCCGACGTGCGCCTGGGCCTGGTCATCACGATCGTGTTCCAGGCCGGCTCCCGGCTGGCCTATGGCATGACGCCCCTGCTGCTGCTCGATCGCGGTGTGCCGCTGGCGTCGGTGGGCTGGATCAATGGCGCCGGCGCGGTCGTGGCGGGCCTGGCCGGCACCCTGCTCGGCGCCTTGATCCTGCAGCGCCTCGCGGCGGCGCGGGCGGTGGTCGTGGCCTTGGCCCTGCAGACCATGGCGCTGGTCCTCTTCCTGGCCGCCGTGTTGGCGTCATCCTGGCTGCCGCACGCCGGCCCGCATTGGCTGGTGGCGCTGGCGTTGCTGAAAGCGGCGACGGCGGCCACCGGCTTCGTGGCCTTGTACGCCTTCCTCATGGGCCGGGCCTCGCCAGCGCAGGCCGGCGTCGACTTCACCCTGTTCCAGTGCGCCGACGCCATGATCGCCACGATCGGCGGCGTGGCCGCCGGCTGGCTGGCGCAGCACTGGGGCTATGACGTCTGCTTCGGCGCCGCGGCGGCCTTCGGCGCTGCCGGGTTGCTCGCCCTTCCTATCCTGATGCGGCACCTGGCGCCGCCCTTTCCCCCGGAGAATGAACATGTCTGAACGCACCGCGGTCATCGCCGGCGCCGGCGTTGCCGGGCTGGCCTGCGCCTGGTGGCTGACGCGGCACGGCTGGCGCGCCGTCATCGCGGAACGCGCCGCGCACCTGCGCGATGGCGGCTACATGATGGGCCTGTCCGGCCCGGGCCTGCTGACCGCGCGCCGCATGGACCTGGTACCGGCGCTGCGCGCCGTGGAACGCGAGATCGGCGAAAACATCTACCGCGACCGCCGGGGCCGCGAAGTCATGCGGATCCGCTATCGCGAACTGCTGAAGGAACTGGACTGGATCACCTTGCGCCGCACGGACCTGGTGCAGGTCCTGCATGGCGCGGTGCGCGACCACGCCGAGATCCGGCTGGCGACCACGGTCGCCCACTGCGCCCAGGACCCGGATGGCGTGGACATCACGCTGTCGGACGGCAGCCAGTTGCGGGCCGACCTCCTGATCGGGGCGGACGGCGTGCGCTCGGCATTGCGCGCCCAGGTGTTCGGCGCCGACGATCCCCCGCTGTCCGCGCTGGGCTATCGCTACGCCGCCTACGACACCGAGGACGACACCGGCATGGCGCGGGACTTCGTGTCCTACGCGGCACCCGGCCACCAGGTGGAATACCACGGGCTCGGCGGCGGCCGCAAGGCGGCCCTGCATGTGTGGCGCAGCCATGAGCACGGCTGGGTCGAGGCGCCGCAACGGCTTGGCCTGCTGCGCGAACTGTCCCGCGACACGCACGCGGAAGTCGGCCGGCAGCTGGCCATGCTGGCGCAGGACACCCCCATCGTCATGGACGACCTGGCGCTGGTCGAACTGCCCTGTTGGCATCGGGGCCGCATCCTGCTGGCGGGCGACGCCGCACATAGCCTGTCCCTCATTTCTGGGCAGGGCGCGGGGATGGCATTGGCTGGCGCCTACGTGCTGGCCCAGGAACTGGGCAGGCTGCCGCTAGAACAGGCGCTGGCGGCCCACGAGCGGCGGTTGCGGCCGGTGATCGACAGCCTGCAGCAGCGCAGCCGCAAGCTGGCGCCCGTCTATGTCCCGGAATCGGCATTCGCCTTCGGCCTGCGCAACACGGCCTTGCGGCTGCTGCCCAGGCTGATCCTGAAGCGCTATTTCCTCAGTGGGCTGAAGTCCGAAATGGAAGCCGCCGCCGCGCTGGGCTGACGGGCCTCAACCCGCCAGCCAGCGCAGGCCCCACAGCATCAGCATGCCGACCACGATGACCAGCACCGCGCTGCGGGTGCGCAGGAAGACCAGGATGGCGACGATGCCGGCCACCAGCTTGTAGTCGAAGATGGGGCCCAGCCCCGCCTTCCAGGGCGGCAGGTCGGGCACCACGATGGCGGTGAGCGCGGCGGCCGGCGCGTAGCGCAGGGCGCGCCGCACGCCGTCGGGCAGCGGAATGTAGTCGCCGAACAGCATGAAGCCGGCGCGCGTCAGCACGCTGCACAGCGCCAGCAGCAGGATGGCGGAATAGACGTAGATCTCGGAGGGCCAGAGGGTCATGCGCGCGCCTTGAAGAAGCGTTCGGCCCACATGCCGGCCACCACGCCGGCGATGACCGCCGCCGCCAGGCCCAGCCGCAGCGGCAGCACCTGGCCGGTCCAGGCGACCACGCCGGCGGCCAGCATCGAGACCAGCATGGGCTTGGAATTGGCCAGCGGCACCGTGATCGCCAGCAGCGCCAGCACCGCCGCGAAATCCAGCGACCAGGCGGCCGGCACCATGGTGCCCAGGTAGATCCCCACGATCGACGACGCCTGCCAGACGAACCAGCCCGGGGCGATGGTGCCGATGAAGTACCAGAGCTGCTCGCGGGTGCCGCGCTCGGCCGCGTCACCGAAACGCGGCATGAACAGCACGAAGCCCATGTCGGTGGTGAAGTAGCCCAGGCCCAGGCGCTTGGGCCAGGACAGGTGGCGGAAATAGGGTTGCAACGCCGCGCCGAAGATCAGGAAGCGCAGGTTGACCACGCAGCCGGCGGCGAAGATCAACCACAGCGGCGCGCCGGTGGCGATCAGCGGCAGGGACGTGAGCTGGGCCGATCCGGCGTACAGCAGCAGGGTCATGGCCAGCGCCATGGATTCGGTCAGGCCCGACTTGACCATGGCCACGCCGGTCACCAGCCCCCAGGTCGCGGTGGCGATCAGGGCCGGCACGATGGCATGCACGCCGGCGCGGAAGGCGGCGACGCGCTCCTGGCGGACCTCCCGGGGGTCTTCGGTTTCGGGAAACGCTGACTCAGAGGACAACGGCGAGCCCCTGGGGATTCAGACAGAACGACATGGACACTCTGTGGGGAAGGAACCGCACGACAAGCTGCTAGCCTGCCGGGCCCGCGGACGCCAGCAGGCACCGCGCCGGTGCACGAATGGAGCGCTATTGTAACCTCGTCGCTTGATACAATACGGCCCTCAGGTTTAGTGAGGGAGCAAACCATGTCGATGGCTGACCGCGATGGCTTCATCTGGTATGACGGCAAGCTCGTGCCCTGGCGCGACGCGACCACGCACGTGCTGACGCACTCCCTGCACTATGGCCTGTCGGTATTCGAGGGCGTGCGCGCCTATCGCTCCGAGATCGGCACCGCCATCTTCCGCCTCGAAGACCACACCAACCGCCTGTTCAATTCGGCGCACATCTACCAGATCCCCATGCCGTTCGATCGCGACACGATCAACGAAGCCCAGCGGATGGTGGTGCGCGAGAACCAGCTCGAATCCGGCTACCTGCGCCCGCTGGTGTTCTACGGCCCCGAAAAGATGGGCGTGTCGCCCAAGGGCGCCAAGGTGCACGTGGCGATCGCCGCCTGGCCCTGGGGCGCCTATTTGGGCGAAGAAGCCTTGTCGCAGGGCATCCGGGTCAAGGTGTCGTCGTTCGCCCGCCAGCACGTCAACGTGACCATGCCGCGCGCCAAGGTCGCCACCACCTACGCCAACTCGATCCTGGCCAACACCGAGGCCCTGCAGGACGGCTACGACGAGGCCCTGCTGCTGGACACCGAGGGGTTCGTGGCCGAAGGCTCCGGCGAGAACCTATTCCTGGTCAAGGACGGCGTGCTGTGCGAACCCGAGATCGCCTCCGCCCTGACCGGCATCACCCGCTCGACCATCCACGCCCTGGCGGCCGATTTCGGCCTGCGCGTGGTGACCAAGCGGCTGACCCGCGACGACGTCTACATCGCCGACGAGGCCTTCTTCACCGGCACCGCCGCCGAAGTCACGCCGATCCGCGAGGTCGACAACCGCCAGATCGGCTCGGGCCGCCGCGGCCCCATCACCGAGAAGCTGCAGAAAGCGTTTTTTGACATGGTGAATGGCCGCAACCCGAAGTACCATCACTGGCTGAGCAAAGTCTGATCCACGCCGCCCTGCCCGGCAGGGCGGCATTACTGCCCCAACCTACCGATTTACCGGTATTTTTTATTCAGGAAATTCCATGACCGCCGCTGCCCCGGCCGCCGCCCCCCACGAAGTCATCGAAGTCGGCGCCGAAGACCTGCCCGTGTTCTGTCCGGGTCCCAAGGCCCCGCTGTGGAGCATGCACCCGCGCGTCTTCCTGGACGTCGCCCGCAACGGCTCGGCGCGCTGCGCCTACTGCGGCGCCGAGTACAAGCTCAAGCCCGGCACCGTGCTGCACGGTCACCACTGAGACCCGCCGCCCAACAGCCATCCGTCCCGCCATCATGTTCGCCACGCCCGAAGAAGCAGAACACGCGTTCTACGAAGCCCTTGAGCAGGGGGACACCGTCCGCCTGATGCAAGTGTGGGCGGACGACGAGGAAGTCGTCTGCATCCACCCGGGAGGCCTGCGCATCGTCGGCCACTCGGCCGTGCACGAGTCCTGGCAGCACGTGCTGGCGAACGGACCGCTGCACATCCGGCCATTGCGCCCGCTGGTCATGCTGAGCATGATGTGCGCGGTGCACGTGCTGGTCGAGCAGGTCGCGGTGCGCACGCGGGAAGGCACGCAGTTCGCCAACTGCTACGCCACCAACATCTATCACAAGGGTCCCACGGGCTGGCGCATGGTCATGCATCACGCCTCGTCGGCGCCCACCGAAGCCGGGGTGCTCGACTTGCACGACGTGCCCGACATGCTGCACTGATCCGGGTCGACTTTGGCTGCTGCACGTTTCGACACAACGCCCTGCCCTGTTCCCTCCTGGCTGCCCGGAGGCGATGCCCAGACGGTGTACGCCGCGCTGTTCGCGCAGTACCACCGCATCGCCTTCGTGCGCGACCGGGTCGAGACGCCCGATACCGATTTCGTCGATTTCGACTGGACCGGGCCGGGGCTGTTCCCGCACAAGGCGGCCGACGGCGCGCCCGTGAGCGGCCAGCAGCCCGTGGCCAACGGCAAGACCGCCGCCGCGCGCTGGATGACCGACGCCGACTGGAAGTCGCTGCCGCAGACCGCCGACACGCCGGCGCTGCTGCTGTTCCACGGCCTGGAGGGCGGCAGCACCAGCCGCTACGCGCAATCCATCGCGCATCATTTCCGGGCGCGCGGCTGGATCGTGGTCATCGCGCACTTCCGCGGCTGCTCCGGCGTGCCCAACCGCCTGGCGCGGGCCTATTACTCGGGCGATTCGGCCGAGGTCGGATTCCTGCTCAACACGGTGCGCAACCGCATTCCACACGCGCGCTGGCACGCCGTGGGCGTGTCGCTGGGCGGCAATGCACTGCTGAAATACCTGGGCGAGCACCAGGAAGACACCGGCTGGCTGACGGCCTGCGCGGGCGTCTCGGTGCCGCTGGACCTCGTGGCCTGCGGCAAGACGTTGTCCACCGGGTTCTTCAACCGCAAGGTGTACACGGGCCACTTCCTCAAGACCCTCAAGCACAAGGTGCTGGAGAAGGCCCACCGCTACCCCGGCGCCATCGACGTGATGCGCATCGCCCACGCGCGCGACCTGCGCGACTTCGACGACGCCTACACCGCGCCGATGCATGGATTCCGCAATGCGCTCGACTACTGGACGCGGGCGTCCAGCAAGCCGTGGCTGCCGCGCATCTCGGTGCCGACGCTGGTGCTGAACGCGCTGAACGATCCGTTCATCCCGGCCAGCGCGCTGCCCAAGCCGGACGAGTGCTCGCCCACCATCCTGCTGCACCAGCCCACCGATGGCGGCCATGCGGGCTTTCCGACCGGCGCCTTTCCGGCCCACCTGGGCTGGCTGCCGCAACGGCTGGGCCGCTTCTTCGAGACCGGGCTGTAGGCGCCGGGCGGCGCCCGCGGCGTCAGCCCGACTTGAAGCGTTCCAGCAGCTGGCGTTCCTCGGCCAGCTTGTCCTTGACTTCCTTGATCTGCACGTCGATCTGCGATTGCTCGTAGAAATCGCTCGACATGCCGCGCGCCTGCTGCAGCTGCGATTCCGCCGCCGCGAAGGCGCCGGTCAGGACGTAATAGCGCGCCAGGTCGCGGCGCGCCTGCACCGGCTTGCCGGTGCGTTCTTCGCTGTGCGCCAGCATCTGGTAGAGGCTGGGCTCGTCGCTGCCCCACTGCTTGATCCTGCCCCGCAGGTAGTCCTGGGCCTCGGCGTGGCGGCCGTTGCTCTGCAAGGCCGCGGCGTAGGCGATGCCCAGCGCCCGCTGCTCCGGCCAGCGCTTGGTGGCGGCCTGCGCCAACTCCAGCGCGCGCCGGTTGTCCTTGCGCGCCAGGGCGATGTCGACGGCCAGCTTGGCCATCTGCGCCGAATCGCGCCCGTCGGCGGCGGCCAGGCCCAATTGCCGTTCGGCCTCGTCCAGGTTGTTGCGCTGGAACGCCTGCAACGCCAACCCGTAATAGGCGGCGGAGCGGCGCACGCCGGACAGGGCCTGGGCCTCGTCCTGCAGCTGCTGCGTGGCCGAACGCAGGCTGACCGCGTCACGGCCCTGCACCACGCGCATCTTGGCGCGCACGTACCAGAAGTCGTCGCTGTCGACGTGACGCGACGGCGGCAGCGAGCGCACGCGGTTCTGCACGTCGGACATGCGTTCGATCGACAACGGGTGGGTGCTGGCCCAGGAGCCGCCGCCCGCTCCTTCGTTCAGGCGCGAGGCATTCATCAGGCGCGAGAACATCTGCGCCATGCCCTGGGCGTCGTAGCCGGCCTTGGTCAGCATGGTGAAGCCGGCCCGGTCGGCCTCGCGTTCGGCATCGCGCGAAAAGCCCAGCTGGCGGTTGATGGCGGCGGCCTGGCCAAACGCGGCCACGCCCATCGCCAGGTTGCCGCCGCCGCCGGCCAGCGCCGCCAGCAGCGCGCCCGCCAGGCTCGCCAGCATGACCATGCTGTTCTGGCTCTGCTGCGTCATGCCGCGCGCGATGTGGCGCTGGACCACGTGGCCGATTTCGTGCGCCAGCACCGCCGCCAGTTCCGACTCGCTACCGGAGGAGACGATCAGCCCGGTATTGACGCCGATGAAACCGCCCGGCATGGCGAAGGCGTTGATCTCGGGATCGCGCACGCCGAACATCTCGACCTCGGGCACCGCGCCGGGCGCGAAGGCCGCCAGCTTGCGCCCCATGGTGGTGAGGTACTGGCTGAGTTCGGGATCATCGACATAGGTGGGGTCGCGGCGGCCCTGCGACATGATCGCCTCGCCCAGGCTGCGCTCCAGCATGGGCGAGAGCTCCGCCGAGGAAGCGGCGCCCATCGACGGCAGCCCCACGGGTTGGGCCCAGGCCGTGACCGGCAGGGCCGGCGCGACCAGCGCGACACAGAGTCCGACGACCGCGCCCCGCTGCGCAATCGAGCAAATGGATGGCATTTTTCTGCGATTCATGAACCTATGATAGCGATGCGCTTAAAATGTTTCACCGATTGCCCCTTATGAGGTTTCAATGCGCCCCGTCCGTAAAGCCGTTTTTCCTGTCGCGGGCATGGGTACGCGCTTCCTGCCCGCCACCAAGGCGATGCCCAAGGAAATGCTGCCCGTCGTCGACAAACCGCTGATCCAGTACGCCGTTGAAGAAGCCGTCGCCGCCGGCATCACCGACCTGATTTTCGTTACCGGCCGCAACAAGCGCGCCATCGAAGACCATTTCGATTCCGCTCCCGAGCTCGAATCCGATCTCGAAAGCAAGGGCAAGCATGAGCTTCTGGCAATGGTGCGGGGCATTCTACCTGCCCACGTCAATTGCCTCTATATCCGCCAGTCGGCCCCGCTGGGCCTGGGCCATGCCGTGCTGTCGGCCGCCCCGGCCGTGGGCGATGAGCCCTTCGCCGTGCTGCTGGCCGACGACCTGATCGACGCCGACACGCCGTCCATCAAGCAGCTGGTGGACGTGGCCGTGGCCCGCAGCGCCAGCGTGCTGGGCGTGCAGGACGTGCCGCGCGAAGACACGCGCAAGTACGGCATCGTCGCCGCCCAGGCGGACGACAGCCACGCCGACGGCCGCACCGAGCGCGTGACCCACATCGTGGAAAAGCCCGATCCGGCGGACGCGCCCTCGACGCTGGCGGTGGTCGGACGCTACGTGCTCGAAGCGGCGATCTTCGACCACCTGCGCTCGACCAAGCGCGGCGCGGGCAACGAAATCCAGCTGACCGACGGCATCGCCTCGCTGATGCGCGAGCGCGCGGTGTACGCCCACCGCTACGAAGGCACGCGCTACGACTGTGGCAACAAGGCCGGGATGTTCGAGGCGACGGTGGCGCTGGGCCGGAAGTACCACGGCCTGCTGCCGCAATAAGGCGGCTGGCGCCCCCTCCCGCAGCATCGGAAGCGAGCGCCCCTGTGGCGCTCGCGGACTTTTGGGCGGGCGTCTAGGCGGAGGCCGCGCGGCGGCCGCGGGCCCGCGCCATGGCATCGCGGTCGGCCTTGCGCAGGCGCCCCTTGGCGGACAGCCGCATCAACGTGCCCAGGGCCACCATCAGGCCGATCACCTCGACCAGCGCGGCCGGGATCCACATGGTCAGGCCGCCGATGGTCTGGTCGGTCTGCGCGGACATGGCGATGGCGCGGCCGCACAGCTCGAACAGGGGATAGATGTCGCTTTCGGTGAAAGCGATGACCGCCCCCGCCACCATCTGCGGCAGCATGGTCAGGATCGGCGAGATCACCCGGCCGCCCGGCGTCATCGCGGCCGGCGGCGCGGGCCGGCGGTCCAGGATCAGGTTCCAGTACATGAAGCCGCTGATCACCACCGACCAGTTCATCACGCGGTACAGCCGCCAGTCGAGCATGGAATAGAACTGCACCGACGGAATCAGCCAGACCAGCACCAGGAACACGAACAGGGTCGGCACGAAGATCTTGTTGGTCAGCACCGCCACGGTGGCGCGGCCGGCGCCGGTGCGCAGGAAGTCACGCAGCCGGATGCGCCACGACATCGGCAGCCCGGCGCGCATGACCTGCCCGGGAAAGGCCGCCATCACCAGCAGCGGGCCAAGGTGATGCAGCACCAGGTGCTGGATGCGGTGGATGAAGAACATGCGCTCGGCGTAGTAGTCCAGGCGCGTGTGCATGGACAGGTACAGCAGCACCATGCCCAGCCAGAACAGCGCGCGGCGCGCGCCCGTGACGTGATGCACGCGCTGGCCGCGCACGAACAGCACGATGGCCACCAGGAAGGAGGCCACCAGCGTGGGAGAGAACTCCCAGGGTATGAGCCATTCGAGACTGTCCATGCGGGTCATCCGGAAAATGCCGACGGGGGCGTGGCGTGCCCGGGCCTGAGCGGGCCGGAACACGCAGCCGGGTCGATTGTAGTAGACCCGGCCGTCCCCCGTACGGCTCAGAACCGGTGCGAAATACCCGTACCGAAGCGCGACGTGTGGGAATGGCCAGGGTCGAACTGGTTGTCCAGGGTGTAATTGGACGTGTAGCCGGCGAACGCATAGAGCGTGGTGCGCGGCGACAGGTCATACGTATACCCCAATGTCACCAATTGCGCATTGCGCGCGCTCGAACCGTCCTCCCATTTCCAGTCGGGACGCGCCAGCGACCACTGCACCACCACGGCGCCGTGGCCGACCGGCACGCTGGCGCCCAGCAGCCAGGCGTCGACGGTGCCGCCGCGCGCGAAGGCCGCCGGCCCCAGGTTCCGGCCCAGGTTGTCCGGATCGCCGCCGTCCAGGCCAACGTAGCCGTTGCGCTGGCGCGACCATCCCGCCGACACCTTGAACACCTCGAAGTCATAGGAAGCGCCCAGTTGCACCGCCTGCGGCCGGCCGCTGCTGCCCTGGATCGGCTCGGCCAGGCGCAGCTGGTCCCAGGTGGCGACCGCCAGCAAGGGGCCTTCCTCGTATTTCAGGCCCAGGCTGAGGGCGCGGTTGTTGGCCGCGGTCTTGAAGCGGTTGCTGTCGTCGGCGTCGAACGAATAGCCGATGCCCGCCTGGAAACCCTGCCAGGTGGGCGTGTAGTAGTTGACCAGGTTGCTGAACTGGTAGTTGTCCGAGGCCTTGAAGGTGGCGCCCATGCCCATTTCCTTCCAGGAGGCCAGCTCCAGCGCGTTGCCGTAGGTCTTGCCGACGGTGTACTGGCGCCCCAGGCGCAGGTCGCCGTAGCTGTCATGGGCCAGTCCGACCCAGGCGCCGTAGTTGAACATGCGGTCGTCGTCGGCGCGCTTGCCGGTGGACGGGTCGAAGCCGCTTTCGAGCTGGAAGCGGGTGCTCCAGCCGTCGCCCAGGTCCTCGGAACCACGCAGGCCCCACAGGGAGTCGGTCAAGCCGCCGTTGAGGACGCCATTGTGGGTGCCCTGCCCGGAGGTATGGGTGGTGGCGATGCCCGCATCGACCACGCCGTAGAGTTGGATGCCCGGGCCATCACCGGCCGCATTGGCCGCCAGCGGAAGCCAGGCGGCGCCCGCCATGAGCGTCGTGGCAACAGTCGAGATTTTCATGCTTCTCTCCAGAATCCGGGGTGGCGCCGCCACCACCGGAGGTATTGAATCCGCGGCGGGCGCCTGCCCGCCGCCAGGTGTATCAATAGTGACTATTGCCAGCCATAGCGACGCACCCAGATGCCCTTGAGCAATTGGGTCAGCACGCAGTAGCTCAGCAGGATGCCGACCAGCCAGGGGAAATAGCTCCACGGCAGCGCCTGCAGCTGGAAGTACTCGGCCAGCGGCGAGAACGGCAGGAACAACCCCAGTCCGACCACCATGACCGTCATCAGCATCAACGGCCACGCGGCGCGGCTTTGCAGGAACGGGATCTTGCGTGTGCGGATCATATGCACGATGAGCGTCTGCGACAACAGCCCTTCGACGAACCAGCCGGATTGGAACAACGTCTGGTGCTCGGGCGCATTGGCCTGGAATACGTACCACATGAGCGCGTAGGTGGTGATGTCGAAGATGGAGCTGATCGGGCCGAAGAACACCATGAATCGACCTAGTCCTGCGGGGTCCCATTGCTGCGGTTTTTTCAGCAGTTCCTCGTCGACATTGTCGAAGGGAATGGCGGTCTGCGAGATGTCGTACATCAAGTTCTGCAGCAGCAGGTGGATCGGCAGCATCGGCAGGAACGGCAGGAACGCGCTGGCCACCAGCACCGAGAAGACGTTACCGAAATTGGAGCTGGCGGTCATCTTCAGGTACTTGAGCATGTTGCAGAAGGTCTTGCGGCCTTCGATCACGCCGTCCTCCAGCACCATCAGGCTCTTTTCCAGCAGGATGATGTCGGCGGCTTCCTTCGAGATATCCACCGCCGAGTCCACCGAAATGCCGACGTCGGCGGCGCGCAGGGCCGGCGCGTCGTTGATGCCGTCCCCCATGAAGCCCACGGTGTTGCCCTGGGCCCGCAGCATGCGGACGATGCGCTCCTTGTGCGCCGGCGTCAGGCGCGCGAACACATTGGCCTCGCGCACCGCCACGGCCAGCCGGCCGTCGTCCATGGCCTCGATGTCGGCGCCCAGGTAGACCTTGCGCACCTCGAAGCCGACTTCGCGGCAGACCTTCTGCGTCACCAGTTCGACGTCGCCCGTCAGCACCTTGACCTCGATGCCGGAAGCGCGCAACGCGGCCAGCGCCGGGCCGGTGGACTCCTTGGGAGGATCGAGGAAGGCGATGTAACCGACCAGCACCAGCTCGGCCTCGTCGGCCACGCCATAGGCCTGCTGGGTGGGCGGCAGTTCGCGCACGCCCACGGCGATCACGCGCAGCCCGTCACGATTCAGGTCGGCGGTCACGCGGCGGATGTCGGCGCGGCGCGCGTCCGTCAGCGGATGCACGTCCTTGCCGACCCGCAGGCGGGTGCACACGGAGAGCATTTCCTCCAGCGCGCCCTTGCAGATCAGTTCATGATGCTCGCGGCCGTTCTCGGTTTCGCTGACGACCACCGACATGCGGCGGCGCGAGAAGTCGAACGGGATCTCGTCGATCTTGCGGTAGCGCGCGGCCAGGTCCAGCTTGCGCTCCACTTCGGCATGGCGCAGCACGGCCACGTCGAGCAGATTCTTCAGGCCGGTCTGGTAGTAACTGTTGAGGTAGGCATAGGCCAGCACGTCGTCGCTGGTGGCGCCGTACACGTCGGTATGACGCTCGAGCACGATGCGGTCCTGCGTCAGCGTGCCGGTCTTGTCGGTGCACAGCACGTTCATGGCGCCCAGGTTCTGAATCGCGTCCAGCCGCTTGACCACCACCTTGCGGCGCGACATCCGCACCGCGCCCTTGGCCAGCGTGGCCGTGACGATCATCGGCAGCATTTCCGGCGTCAGGCCGACGGCGATCGCCAGCGCGAACAGCAGCGCCTCGAGCCAGTCGCCCTTGGTGAAGCCGTTGATCAGCAGCACGATGGGCGCCATCACCAGCATGAAGCGGATCAGCACCCAGCTGACCCGGTTGATGCCCTGCTGGAACTGCGTCGGCATGCGCGAGGTCTGGGTCACGCGCCCGGCCAGCTGGCCGAAGTAGGTGCCGGAGCCGGTCGCCACCACCAGGGCGGTGCCGGAGCCGCTGACCACGTTGGTGCCCATGAAGGCCATGTTCTCGAGCTCCAGCGCGTTGGCGGTCTCGACGCGCTGCATGGCGTATTTCTCGACCGGCAGCGATTCGCCGGTCAGGGCCGCCTGGGCCACGAACAGGTCCTTGGCGCCCAGGATGCGGCAGTCGGCGGGGATCATGTCGCCCGCGGACAGCAGCACCACGTCGCCCGGCACCAGTTCGGCCAGCGGCACCTCGATCTGGCGCGAGCCCGAGGCGTGCAGCGTGGCGCCGAAGAAGCGCCGCGCGTCGCCCTCAGCCATGCCGGCGGCGTCGCTGCGCAGCACCGTGGCGGTGTTCTGCACCATGGCCTTCAGGGCCTCGGCGGCGCGATTGGAACGCCGCTCCTGCACGAAGCGCAGCAGCGTCGAAATCACCACCATCGAGCCGATGATGATGACGCCCTTCCAGGACTGGTCGTCGGGCTCGGCCATGTACACGTCCGTCACCCACGACAGCGAGGCCAGGCCGGTCAGCAGCAGGTTGAAGGGATTGCGGAACGACTGCCACAGGTGGGCGTACCAGGTCAGCGGCTTTTCGTGATCGACTTCGTTGGCGCCGTAGCGGGCGCGGGCCTCATCGGCCTGGGCTTCGGACAGGCCGCCACGGCCGCTGCGGAACATCGAGAACAGCGCGTCGAAATCCATGCGCGCCACATCGAGCATGCGGCGGTTGGCGCGGCGCGCGGCATCGGAGGAGTCGGCGGAAGCGGCAAGCTGCCCGCCGCCCTGCTCCAGCATGGGGGAACGCCGGAAGTGGCGCCCCGATCGCCGCAGCCCGGCCGCGGAGGAAAAGAAGGTCTTCAGGAATTTGAACATCGGAGTGTTCCCGTTATTGGTGTTGTTCTGGAAGACACGGGCTGGCCGCCGCCATGCCTTTGCGCGGGCAGCACGGGGCCGCGGCCTGCTCAGGGCAGGCCGTTTCCGCCACGTACAGGCGTGCGCAGGCACCGGGGCGATGTTGCCGGTGTCCGGATCGCGTCGAGGCGCGCCGGGTGCGGAAGGCGGAACGGGAAACTAGCGGAAGAACCGGGGCCGGCGGAACCGGCGCGCGTCGAGCGGGCCTGGCCGGGGGTTCAGGGCTGCGGATTCCGTACGGACCGGGTGACTATCCGGCCAGTCGGCTCGCAAGGGAGAGGACGGGTCAGACAGGCAGGCCGGCGCCGCGCACAAGGCGCAATCGAGGCTCGGGGTCTAAGGCACTGGGCATGGTCTCTCCTGGGGTGGCGGGCGGCGGCGTCAGGCCGCCAGCGGTTGCGCGCCGAAATGCACGTGGCGCACAGCGGGGTTGGCGCTCAGCCGGCGGGCTTGCGACATCAGTTCGCCGCGCAGCTCGGGCGGGCAGTTCACGGTGATGCAGGCCGACGCCATGTTGGGGTCGCGGCCCTGGTCGATCTGCACTTGCGACACGTCGAGTCCGGCCGCGCTGAAGTCCAGGCAGATCTGCTTGCGCAGGGCGCCCAGTTCGTCGCGCGGGCAGATGACCGTCAGGCGCGAGGTGCCGCGGCGGCGGCCCATGGCGGTGGGGCGGTCTACGCCGGCGCGGCGCAGGAACAAGTCGAAGAAACGCATAGCGGCCTCCATTGCGTAATGGGGAGCGGCTTTCGCGCATACGCGCGCACGCAGGCACACGGCGCATGGCGGGCGGGCACGAAAAAGGCGTGCACGAACGCGGGCGCTGCGACTAGCGGCGGTTCTGGCGGTTTACGTTGGGGAGAATCCCGGCAAGCCGTGGGCCTGCACTGCCGCCCGGAAAGAAGCCCGGGGCTTGGGATACAACCGCAACCTGTTCAACAGGCTGCGGCAGACGGAGTTCTGCGTGGTCCTGTCAAACAGCGACGTCGATGCAAGATCGACTACTTTCGCCGGAATCGGTATTCACGAAGACTGCTCCTGGGATGGATAACGGGCGGAATTTTACGCGGGTTTCCACTGATGGACAAGGTTTATGGGCAGAAAAGGCCGCTTTTGTGCAAAAAAGGCGCGGGGCCGTTCCACCCCGCGCCTTCCAACCCAAGCCGCGTCCGTCAGGCGTAGAAATGCCAGCCCAGGTAGGCCGCGAACAAGGCATAGAAACCGCCCACCGCGGACAGCGCCGGCACGCTCATGCCGGCGCGGCGGAAGCGCAGCCACAGCAGGCCGATCGACAGCATGGTGAACAGGCCGGCGGCCAGCAGCGGACCGTCGAGCAGCCAGGGCGTCAGGAAGATGCCGAGCGCGCTGGGGATGGTGGCCTGGATCATCATGGCGCCGGAGATGTTGGCCAGCGCCAGGCGTTCCTTGCCCTGGCGCACCCAGATCAGGGCGTTCATGATCTCGGGCAGTTCGGTGGCGACGGGCGCCAGCAGCAGCGCGGCCACGTGCGGCGAAGCGCCCATGGCGATGCCCAGCACCTCGATCTGGTTGACGAAGACGTGCGAGGCGCCGGCGATCACGACCAGGGCCAGCAGCGTCTGGGTCGCGGCCCAGAACATCGACGGATTGTCGTCGCGCGGCCGCAGCTTGAGCGGCTCGAGGTCTTCGCAGTCGATGCATTCCTCATCGTTGCTCAGCTCGCGCTTGATGTACAGGCCATAGGTGGCCAGGAACAGGATGCCCAGCCAGGGCTTCCAGGCGAAGGCCAGCAGGCCCAGCCCGACCTTGAAGACGAAGATGCCCATGAACCAGGCCTGGTCGCGGGCCAGCCGGCGCTGGTCCGCGTTGATACAGTTGGCCTGCGCGGGTTGGCCGCGGCGTGCGCGCCACAGGGCCAGGCCGACCACGGCATAGGCCAGCGTCGCCAGCACCAGCGGGCCGCCCATGGCGGCGCCGACGCCGATGTCCTTCTGCTCGGGGGTTTCGCCGAACACCACGGCCATGAAGGTCACGGCGCTCTCCGGCAAGGCGGTGCCGAACGCGGCCAGCACGGTGCCGGTCGCGGTGGCGCCAAGCTGGAAGCGATGTCCGACCCATTCGACGCCATTGACGAAGAATTCGCAGGCGAGATAGATCACTGCCGCGGACAGGAAAAACAGGAACAGGGTGAGCAACATATAGACGAGCCGGACGAGCAGAAACCAATTGGCGCGACGCTGCGGCTCGCCCGGCTAGGGTGAACGCAACGCGGCCAAAGGTCTCGCCTGGCTGATCCATGCGCGGGCGGGCCGCGACATGGAGACCGTTAGCGCCATGGAGTTCTGGCGACCGCTACGCGGTACCGAACCACCAAGTCTGTTGACGCTAACTCCTTTGGGGACAAAGGATGGCTACTCCCCAATGACAGTGCGGCGATTGTAGCAGCGCGTCCATGACAGTCCAATGAATCCGCGCCCGCGGCGGGGAAATGGGCGCGGACTGTCGCATCTGCGGCACGGCGAGTAAAGTAAACGGCATCTCAGCTTCCCGCCGGGCCGCGCGCCCCCCTGCCCCTCATGAGCCTGCCTCCCGTCGATATCGCCCCCTTCGCCGCCCGGCGCCAGCGCCTGATGGAGCGGATGCGCGCCGACGGGGGCGGCATCGCCATCCTGGCCACCGCGCCCGAGGCCATCCGCAACCGCGACGCCGAATATCCCTACCGGCACGACAGCGACTTCTTCTACCTGACCGGCTTCACCGAGCCCGGCGCCTGGCTGGTGCTGATCGCAGGCGCCACCGACCGCGCGCTGCTGTTCTGCCGCCCGCGCCATATCGAGCACGAGATCTGGGAGGGCCGCCGCTTCGGCCCGGAAGCCGCGGCCGAGCATTTCGGCTTCGACGACGCGCATGCGCTGGACGCGCTCGATGAACTGGCGCCCCAGCTGCTGCTGGACCAGCCGACCCTGTACGCGCCGCTGGCCGGCGACAAGCGCACCGACGGCCGCCTGCACCGCTGGCTGGCGGCGGCGCGCGAGGCCAGCCGCGGCGGCCATCAGCCGCCCATGCGGCAACAGGACATCCGGCCGATCCTGGCCGAGATGCGCTTGATCAAGGACGCCAGCGAGATCGCCGCGATGCGGCGCGCGGCCAAGATCTCCGCCGGCGCCCATGCGCGCGCCATGCGGGCGGCGCGCGCCGGCATGCGCGAATACGAACTGGAAGCGGAACTGCTGTATGAATTCCGTCGCCATGGCGCGCAGGCGGTGGCCTACAACAGCATCGTCGCGGCCGGCGCCAATGCCTGCGTGCTGCACTACCCGGCCGGCGAGGCGGTGCTGCGCGACGGCGACCTGGTGCTGATCGACGCGGGCTGCGAAGTCGACAGCTACGCCAGCGACATCACCCGCACTTTCCCGGTCAACGGCCGCTACAGCGGTCCGCAGCGCGCGCTGTACGACCTGACGGTGGCGGCGCAGGAGGCCGCGGCCCAGGCGACCGCGCCCGGACGCGGCTGGAACGACGGCCACGAGGCCGCGGTGCGGGTGCTGGCGCAGGGCATGCTGGACCTGAAACTGCTGAAGGGGTCGCTGGATGGCGTGATCGAGTCGGGCGACTACAGCCGCTTCTACATGCACCGCACCGGCCACTGGCTGGGCCTGGACGTGCACGACGTGGGCGACTATCGCCAGCCGGGCGGCACGCCCGGCGCGGAACGTCCGTGGCGCAAGCTGGAGAGCGGCATGATGCTGACGATCGAGCCGGGCATCTATGTGCGTCCGGCCGACGACGTGCCCGAGGCCTACTGGAACATCGGCATCCGCACCGAGGACGACGCGCTGGTGACGGACGAGGGCTGCGAGCTGATCACCCGCGGCGTGCCGGTGCAGGCCGGCGAGATCGAGGCGCTGATGCGCGAATGAGCGGGCGGCGCGCGCGGGCCGGCATGGCGCCGGCCGCGCCCGTGATGGCGGCCCCGGCCTACAGCGTCAGGCCGTCCAGCCAGCCCATCGCCACCCACACGTAGACCACCACCATCGCGATCGCGAACATCGACACGGTGGCGCCCACCAGGCAGGCCATGATGGCCACCAGCACCGGCCCCCATCCTGTCTTCGGGGACGGCGGCAGCCCGGGGTTGTAGAGGCGGTCGAACTTCTCGTCCGGCATCAGTGAGAACACCGCGCTCTCGATGAAGCCGTCGATCATCGGGATGAACAGCAGGAAGAAGGCCGGGTTGTCGTACCAGACCGGGTAGTAGCGGAACGCGCAGAACAGGCTGAGCAGCGCCAGCGCCGTCACCAGCCAGGCATGGCGCCGGCCCAGGTACCACCAGTGCGCGCCGAGCCAGCCGAACAGACAGGCCAGCAGGCCGACGGCGACCTTGCCGCGGGGGCGGCGCGGGATTGCGGCGGACAGCGAAGAAGAAGCCTCGAGCTGCGTCATATCAATCAACCGGTAAAGGGTCCCGGGCGCCAAGCCGCGCCGGCAGACCCGGATTGTAGTGGACAGGTAAAATCGCGGCATGACTATCTCCGCCTTCGACATTGCGATTCTCGGCGCCGGCCCCGTGGGGCGTGTCCTGGCGTTGATGCTGGCGCGCGTGGCGCCGGATCCGGCCCGCATCGCCCTGCTGCAAGGCGCCAGCCCGGCGCCCGTGACGCCCGCCGCCGCCATCCCCGCGGCCGATCCGCGCGTGCTGGCCATGAACCACGGCAGCCGGGTGCTGCTCGAATCGCTGCACGCCTGGCCCGCCAAGGCGGCGGACATCCTCAACATCCACGTTTCGCAGCGCGGCCGGCTGGGCCGCAGCGTGATCCGCAACACCGATTTCGACGTGCCGCAGCTGGGCTGCGTGGTCGCCTATTCGGCGCTGCACGCCAAGCTGGAGGAATGCGTGGCCGCCAGCGGCGTGACCCTGCTGTCGGGGCCGCCGGCCACGATCGACGGCCAGGACGCCGACGGCGTGCGCATCCGCCTGGGCGACGCCGCCGTGACCTGCCGGGTCGCCGTGCAGTCGGACGGCGCCGGCGCCAGCGACGTGCGCCGCGACTACGGCCAGCACGCCCTGCTGACCACCGCCCACGCCACCCTGCCGCGCCGCGGCTGGGCCTGGGAACGCTTCACCCCCGAGGGGCCGCTGGCGCTGCTGCCGCACCCGCAGACGCCGGACGCCTATTCGGTGGTCTGGTGCAGCGCGCCGGATCGCGCGGCCGAATTGGCGGCGCTGGACAACGGCGCCTTCTCGCGGGCGCTGTCGGCGGCCTTCGGCGACCGCCTGGGACGCCTGTCGTGCCAGGCGCCGCGCCACGTCTTCCCGCTGGCGCTGAGCGCCCGGCGCGCCCTGGTGCAGGGCCGCGTGGCGGCGATCGGCAACGCGGCGCAGACGCTGCATCCGGTGGCTGGCCAGGGCCTGAACCTGGGGCTGCGCGATGCCGGCCGGCTGGCCCAGACCCTGGGCGCGTGGCTGCCCGCCCCGGATACCAACCCGGCCGCGGCGCTGGCCGACTTCGGCCGCGCGCGCCAGGTCGACCGGATCGTCACCGCCGGCCTCACCGACCTGATGCCGCGCATCTTCGCCACCGGCCTGGCGCCGGTCGAGCATGCCTGCGGCCTGGCCCTGCTGGGCCTGGACCTGGCGGCGCCCCTGCGGGCCCCGCTGGCCCGCCACCTGCTGCAGGGTTTCCGGGCCTGATCCTCCCCTTTTTTCGTCCGCCTGTTACCAAGCTGTTGCGGCCGAAAAAAGAGGGTTCGATCGAGCCGGTTAAAATGTGACCATGCGCATAGGCCCGTGGACCCTTCCCAACAATGTCCTGGTCGCGCCCATGGCGGGCGTGACGGATCGTCCTTTCCGACAGCTTTGCAAGAAATTGGGGGCCGGTTACGCCGTCTCGGAGATGGCCGCCAGCAACCCCAAGCTGTGGGACAGCGTCAAGACCTCGCGCCGCCTGAACCATGACAGCGAGATCGCCCCCATTTCGGTGCAGATCGCCGGCGCCGACCCGGCCATGATGGCCGAGGCCGCCGTGTTCAACGCCAACAAGGGCGCGCGCATCATCGACATCAACATGGGCTGCCCCGTGAAGAAGGTCTGCAATGTGGCGTCGGGGTCCGCCCTGCTGCGCCACGAGGACCTGATCGTCCGCATCCTGGACGCCGTGGTCGAGGCCTGCGCGCCGCTGGGGGTGCCGGTCACCCTCAAGACCCGCACCGGCTGGGACCGCGACAGCCGCAACGCCCTGCGCGTGGCCAGGCTGGCCCAGGACGCCGGCATCGCCGCCCTGACACTGCATGGACGCACCCGCGCCGACCTCTATACGGGCGAGGCGGAATATGACACTATCCGCGCCGTCCGCGCCGAGCTGAAAATCCCGCTGATCGCCAATGGCGATATCGACTCGCCTGAAAAGGCCAGGCGCGTCCTGGATTACACTGGCGCCGACGCGGTCATGATCGGCCGGGCGGCACAGGGCCGTCCCTGGATCTTCCGCGAAGTCGACCACTACCTGCGCACGGGCGAAACACTGGCCCCTCCCAGCTATGGGGAAATGCGCGAACTGCTGCTCGAACATCTCGACGACCACTACCGCTTCTATGGCGAACACACCGGCGTACGCACGGCGCGCAAGCACATAGGGTGGTATCTGGACGGCCTGCCGGATGCGGACTCGTTCCGCGACCGCATGAACCTCATCGACAACACCCGCGACCAGTGGCGGGCGGTGTCGGAATGGTTCCTCAATCTTTCCCGTGACGGCAACCCCAACCCGGCGCCTGTCGCGAAAGCCCTGCTGGCGGCATAACCGCCTCAACACCAACATAAAAATATCTGTACTCCGATGAGCAAGAAAGATGTCCTGGAAGAATGCGTGCGCGCCAGCCTGGAGCGCTATTTCGAAGACTTGGGTGAATCCGAGCCCCACGACATGTGGGACATGGTGATGCGCTGCGTGGAGCGCCCGGTCCTCGAAGTGGCGTTGGAACGGTCTGGCGGCAACCAGTCGCGGGCATCCGAAATGCTGGGCATCACGCGCAACACCTTGCGCAAGAAACTGCTGGCCCACAACATCCAGGTATAGCGCATCGCCGCGCGGGCGGGCCGGCTGGCGCGCCCCGCATGACAGATTTCCCATCCCGACCTGAAGCGAGACAGGCGCCCGCGCCCCACTCCCGTCCCTCACCATGAAAATCGAAACCGCCCTGCTTTCGGTGTCCGACAAGACCGGCATCGTTGAATTTGCCCGCGCGCTGGCCGCGCGCGGCGTGCGCCTGCTGTCGACCGGCGGCACCGCCAAGCTGCTGGCCGAATCCGGCCTGACCGTCACCGAAGTGGCCGCCCACACCGGCTCGCCCGAGATCCTGGACGGCCGCGTCAAGACGCTGCACCCGAAGATCCACGGCGGCCTGCTGGCCCGCCGCGACAGCGCCGAGCACATGGACACCATCAAGGCGGCCGGTATCGATCGCATCGACATGCTGGTGGTCAACCTGTATCCGTTCCGCGAAACCGTGGCCAAGCCGGACTGCACCTTCGCCGACGCGGTCGAGAACATCGACATCGGCGGCCCGGCCATGCTGCGCGCCGCCGCCAAGAACCACGGCACCGAAGCCGGTGGCGTGACGGTGGTGATCGACCCGGTCGACTACTCGCGCGTGCTGTCCGAAATGGATCAGGGCGGCGGCACCTCGTACGGCCTGCGCCTGGCGCTGGCCGCCAAGGTCTACGCCCACACCGCGGCCTACGACGGCGCCATCGCCGCCTACCTGACCAGCCTGACCGAGGCCGAACCGGCGCAGGACGCCGTGCCGGCCCGCCAGGAATGGCCGGGCACCCTGACCCTGCAGGTCAAGCAGGAACAGGCCCTGCGCTATGGCGAGAACCCGCACCAGACCGCCGCGTTCTACGTCGACGCGCAGCGCTCCGCCGGCCTGCTGGGCAACTACCGCCAGCTGCAGGGCAAGGAACTGTCGTACAACAACATCGCCGACGCCGATGCCGCCTGGGAATGCGCGCGCAGCTTCGAGGCGCCCGCCTGCGTCATCGTCAAGCACGCCAACCCCTGCGGCGTGGCCGTGGCGGCCGACACGCTGGGCGCCTACCAGCAGGCCTTCAAGACCGACCCGACCTCGGCCTTCGGCGGCATCATCGCCTTCAACCGCCCGGTCGACGCCGCCACCGCCGAAGCCGTCAGCGCCCAGTTCCTGGAAGTGCTGCTGGCCCCGGCCTATGACGGCGCCGCGCTGGCCATCCTGGCCGCCAAGAAGAACGTGCGCGTGCTGGAAGTGCCGATGGGCACGGGCCAGAACGCCTTCGACGTCAAGCGCGTCGGTGGCGGCTGGCTGGTGCAGAGCCCGGACGCCTACAACGTGCCGCGCGACGCCCTGAAGGTCGTGTCCAAGCGCCAGCCCACCGAGCAGGAAATGAACGACCTGGCGTTCGCCTGGAAGGTCGCCAAGTACGTCAAGTCCAACGCCATCGTGTTCGTCGGCGGCGGCATGACGCTGGGCGTCGGCGCCGGCCAGATGAGCCGCATCGACTCGGCCCGCATCGCCTCGATCAAGGCCGAGAACGCCGGCCTGACGCTGAAGGGCTCGGCGGTGGCGTCGGACGCCTTCTTCCCGTTCCGCGACGGCCTGGACGTGGTGGTGGCCGCGGGCGCGACCTGCGTGATCCAGCCCGGGGGCAGCATGCGTGACGACGAAGTCATCGCCGCGGCCGACGAGCATGGCATCGCCATGGTGCTGACCGGCACCCGTCACTTCCGCCACTGATGCGCGTCCTCGGCATCGATCCCGGCCTGCGCCGCACCGGCTTCGGTGTGATCGATGCCGACGGCTCGCGGCTGCGCTATGTCGCCAGCGGCACCATCGTGGTGCCGCCGGCGCTGACGCTGTCCGAGCGCCTCAAGGTCATCCTGGACAATCTGCGCCAGGTGGCGCGCGACACGCAGCCCGACGTCGCCGCGCTGGAAATCATCTTCCTGAACACCAATCCGGCCTCCACCCTGCTGCTGGGCCAGGCCCGCGGCGCGGCGCTGTGCGCGCTGGCCGACAGTTCGCTGGCGGTGCACGAGTACACCGCGCTGCAGATCAAGAAAGCGGTGGTGGGCACCGGCCGCGCGGCCAAGGAGCAGGTGCAGATGATGGTGCAGCACCTGCTGGCGCTGGACGGCACGCCCGCCCCCGACTCGGCCGACGCGCTGGCGTGCGCCATCTGCCACGCCCACGTCGGCCCGCTGCAGGACCGGCTGACGCAGCTGGGCACGCGCCTGAGCCTGAGCGGCAAGACCCGCATCCGCAACGGCCGCCTGCTCGGCTGAGCCCCCCCCCCGCCCCCGCCTCGCGCGGACCCGTATAGAATCCCGGCATCCGCCGCGGCTGTCGCGGCCCCCTCTTTTGCCAGGCCACTGCCACCATGATCGGACGCATCACCGGAACCCTGATCGAGAAACTGCCGCCCACCGTGTGCGTGGACGTCAACGGTCTGGGCTATGACATCGACGTGCCCATGAGCACGCTCTATTCGCTGCCGGAAACCGGCGCGCGCGTCACCCTGTACACGCACCTGACCGTGCGCGAGGACGCCCACATCCTCTACGGCTTCGCCACGGCCGGCGAGCGCAGCGCCTTCCGCGAGCTGATCAAGGTCAGCGGCATCGGCGCGCGCACCGCGCTGTCGGTGCTGTCGGGCCTGTCGGTGGCCGACCTGGCCCAGGCCATCACGCTGCAGGAATCGGGTCGCCTGACCCGCGTGCCGGGCATCGGCAAGAAGACCGCCGAGCGCCTGCTGCTGGAAATGCGCGGCAAGCTGGGCGCCGACATCGGCGCCACCGCGCATCCGGTGCAGGACAACCAGTCCGACATCCTGAACGCGCTGCTGGCGCTGGGGTACTCCGAGAAGGAATCGCTGTCCGCGCTGAAGACCCTGCCCGAAGGCGTGGGCGTGTCGGACGGCATCAAGCAGGCCTTGAAGGCGCTGGTGCGCTGAAGCTGCCGCCGGGGCGCGCCCCGGCCGCGAGCGCCCCGGCGGCGCCGGCCTGCCATGTGGCCGGCTAGCGTATCGGCGACAGATAACCGGGCGCCACCGCTTCCAGCCCGGTCGGCACCACGTTCAATTCGGGCGCCATCGGCGCGCCGCAGATGTTGTCGCTGCGCAGCGAATCGAGGTTGTCGCGCGACATCAGGGGCCGGCCCGGCAGGCATTCGAACAGCATGGCCTGCATCCGCCCCAGCCCCATCGGCAGGTTGACCACCGGGCGCGGGTGGCCGCCCCAGCCGGCGCACAGGCGCGCGATCTCGCCCAGGGAGTAGACCTGCGGGCCGCCCAGTTCATAGGTCTTGCCCCAGGCGTGGGTATTGCCCAGCGTCGCCACCATCGCCGTCACCACGTCGCCCACGAACACCGGCTGCATGCGCACGTGCGCGCCGGCCAGCGGCAACATGGGCAGCCAGCGCGCCAGGCGCGCGAACATGTTGGTGAAGTTGTCGTCGGCGCCGAACACCACCGACGGACGGAAGATGGTCCAACCGCCCTCGCGCCAGTCGGCCAGTTCCTGCTTGATGGCGGCCTCGCCGTCGCCCTTGGAACGCTGGTACATGCTGGCGCCGCTGGAATCGGCGCCCAGCGCGCTGACGTGCAGCAGGCGGCGCGCGCCCTGGCGGCGGCAGGCCCGCGCGATGCGCTGCGGCAGGTGCACGTGGGC
>NZ_CYTY01000023.1:6090-51076 GCF_001298995.1 Achromobacter sp. 2789STDY5608615 | reverse complement strand
GCCCGCCCGCCAGCCGGGCGATGAGATGACGGCCGATGAAGCCGGTGCCGCCGATGACAAGGATACGCATGGAGCAGCCCCTGTTCTTCAGGATTCAGGTCCGATTCTGCCCTGCGTGCGCCGCCTCCGCAAGCTGGCGGCCAAAGCGCCGGACGATATCCCGCCGGCGCTTCGCCCGTGGGGTCAGCCCGCCAGCAACTTGCCGTAGGCCGGAAGATCGACGTTGCCGCCGCTGATGATGACGCCGACGCGCGCGCCGCGCACCGGCACCACGCCCTGCAGCACGGCCGCGGCCGCCAGGCAGCCAGTGGGTTCCACCACCATCTTCATGCGTTCGGCGAAGAATTTCATGGTCGAGACCAGCTGGTCATCCGTCACCGTGACGATATCGCGCACGTGCTTCTGGATGAGGGGGAAGGTCAGGTTGCCCAGATGGGTGGTGGCGGCGCCGTCGGCCAGGGTCTTGGGCGCCTGGATGCGGACGATCTCGCCCTTGCGCAGCGATTGCTGGCCGTCGTTGCCGGCTTCCGGCTCGACGCCGTAGACCAGGCAGCGCGGGCTGAGCGCGAACGCCGACAGCGCCGAGCCCGACAGCAGGCCGCCGCCGCCCAGGCACACGAACAGGTAGTCGAGCTCGCCGACATCCTCGAACAGTTCCTTGGCCGCGGTGCCCTGCCCGGCGATCACGTCTTCGTGGTCGTACGGCGGGATCAGCGTGGCGCCGGTCTCGGACTGGATGCGCAGCGCGATCTGCTCGCGGTCCTCGGTGTAGCGGTCATAGGTGACGATCTGGCCGCCGTAGCCTTCGGTGGCGGCGCGCTTGGCCGCCGGCGCGTCCAGCGGCATGATGATGGTGGCCTTGACGCCCTGCAGCTTGGAGGCCAGCGCAATCGCCTGCGCGTGGTTGCCCGACGAGAACGTGACCACGCCGGCGGCGCGCTGCTCGGGCGTCAGGCGCGCGATGGCGTTGTAGCCGCCGCGGAACTTGAACGCGCCCATGCGCTGGTAGTTCTCGCACTTGAAGAACAACGAGGCGCCGGCGATGGCGTCGGCCGTGGTCGAGGTCAGCACCGGCGTGCGGTGCGCATTGCCGGCCAGGCGCTCGCTGGCGCGCGCGACGTCGTCGAAGGTGGGCAGTTCGGGCAACATGGAAACAGTCCTTTGTACGCGAAGAAAGTCGGATTTTATTTGCCGAACAGCTCGCCGCTGGAGCTGGCGGCGCCGGCCGGCGGGGTCAGGCCCAGGTGGCGCCAGGTGGTCAGGGTGGCGGTGCGGCCGCGCGGCGTGCGTTGCAGGTAGCCGTGCTGGATTAGGTAGGGCTCGATCACGTCCTCGATGGTGTCGCGCTCTTCGCCGATGGCCGCGGCCAGGCTGTCCACGCCCACCGGGCCGCCATCGAACTTGTGGATGATGGCTTCGAGCAGCTTGCGGTCCATCAGGTCCAGGCCCTGCGGGTCGACCTCGAGCATGGCCAGCGCACGGCCGGCGACGTCGGCGTCGATGGTGCCGCCCGCCTTGACCTCGGCGTAGTCGCGCACGCGGCGCAGCAGGCGGTTGGCGATACGCGGCGTGCCGCGGGCGCGGCGCGCCACCTCGGCGGCGCCGTCCGGCGTGATGCCAGCCTTGAGCAGGCCGGCGCTGCGGGTGACGATGCGGCCGAGGTCGTCGGCGCTGTAGAACTCCAGCCGCGAAACGATGCCGAAGCGGTCGCGCAGCGGATTGGTCAGCATGCCGGCGCGGGTGGTGGCGCCGACCAGGGTGAACGGCTGCAGGTCGAGCTTGACGCTGCGCGCGGCCGGGCCCTCGCCGATCAGGATGTCGATCTGGAAATCCTCGAGCGCCGGATAGAGGATTTCCTCGACCACGGGCGACAGGCGATGGATTTCGTCGATGAACAGGACGTCGTTCTTTTCCAGGTTGGTCAGCAGCGCCGCCAGGTCGCCCGGGCGTTCGAGCACGGGGCCGGAGGTCTGGCGCAGCTGCACGCCCATTTCGTGCGCGATGATGTGGGCCAGCGTGGTCTTGCCCAGGCCCGGCGGGCCGAACAGCAGCACGTGGTCCAGCGCCTCGCCGCGCTTGCGGGCGGCCGCGATGAAGATCTCGAGCTGTTCGCGGGCGCGCTGCTGGCCGACGTATTCCTCCAGCGCCTTGGGCCGCAGGGCGCGTTCGATCGATTCCTCGTTGGGCGACGCCGGTTGGGGCGCGACGATGCGAGGCGCGTCGGGGCGGGAGGAAAGCGAATCGGACTGGATGGCCATGGTGCGGGAACGACTGGATACTGAGCGGGATGCTGCATCGTACCGTAACCGCCGGGCCCGGGGCGGGGTCCGGGCCCAAAACGCCCCGGGCCGGAATCAGGCGCCGTCGACGACCGGCAGCTTGACCCGCACGCACAGCCCGCCCGACTCGGCCCGCAGCAGTTCCAGCGAGCCGCCATGGGCGCGGGCAATGGCCTCGGCCAGCGCCAGGCCCAGGCCGACGCTGCCGGTGCGGGTGCGGGCGTCGTCCAGGCGGCTGAAGGGCCGCAGCGCCTCCAGGCGCCGCTCCGGCACGATGCCGGGGCCGTGGTCGGAGACATCCAGCACCGCGTAGCGGTCTTCGCGCCGCAGGCAGATGTCGACGGGCGGCGCGCCATGGTTCAGGGCGTTGCCGATCAGGTTGTCGAGCAGCCGGCCCAGCGCCACGGCGTCCCCGTGCACGATCAGCGCGTCGTCGCCGCCGGAAGTCTTGAGCGTGACGTCGGTGCCGGCGCCGCGCCAGGCGTTGACGCGTTCGGTCAGCCAGTCGGGCAGCACCATCGACGCGTAGCGGTAGGCGGCGGGATCGGTGCCGCGCACGAAGCCGATGAACTGGTCGACCATGTGCTGCATGTCCTGCAGGTCGGTGCGCAGCCCTTCCTTGAGGGCCGAATCGTCGGCCAGCTCGATGCGCAGCCACATGCGCGACAGCGGCCCCTTGAGGTCGTGCGGCAGGCCCGACAGCAGCGTGCGGCGCACGGAATCGGATTCGGCCAGCGCGTCCAGCATGGCGTTGAAGCGTTCGCCCAGCACCCGCGTCTCGTGCGGCCCGGACGGCTCGACCCGCTGCGGCTGGCCGGCGGCCAGGCGGTCGGCGGCGTCGGCCAGGCGGGTGATGGGACGGGTGATGTGCCAGGAAAAGCCCACCGCCAGCAGCAGCAACAGGCCCAGGCCGCCCAGCCAGGCGGCGATGAACGGCGTGGCCACGGGCGGGTCGAGGCGATCCAGCGGGATCACCAGCCATTCACGCAGGCGCGGCGCATCCTCGCTGGCCGGGTTGGGCGCCAGCGAGATGAAGATTTCCGGCGTGGGGCCGCGCGACAGCGCCACCCGGGTGCCGTCGTTCAGGCGCTCGTTGAGCTGCTGCACCAGCCCGCGCAGGTCGCGGCGGATGTCGTCGGGCTCGGGCTTGTAGCGGCGCATGTGCTCTTCGCGTTCGCGCTCGCGGTCGGCGTGGCGCTCTTCGCGTTCGCGCTCGTGTTCGACTTCGCGCTCGTCGCCGCGCATCTCGGGCGGCAGCGGCGGCCCCTGGATCTGGGCGCTCGGCGGCGGCGGAGGCGGCGGGGGCGGAGGATGCTGCGCATTGCGGGGCGGCGGGCGGCGGCCGTTGAAGCGTTGCAGCTTGGCCTCGGCGGGCAGCACCCGCGACCACAGGCGCCACTGGTTCTGCGAGGCGGCGCGCACGAAGTCGGCGCGATCCTCGGCCGGCACCTGCGATACGGCGGCGCGCAAGGTGCGGATGGTGGTGGTGATGTAGCCGATGGCCACGTCTTCCATGAACTTGTGGCGGAAGTACGAGACCGTCACCAGGGTCGCCGCCTGCGTCAGCAGCACCGACCCGAGGATCAGCAGGATGAGCCGCGCTCGCAGCGAGCGCGGCACCAGGAAGCCGGCAGAGAAGCGCATCAGGGGGAAAACCGGTAACCGATGCCCCAGACGGTCTGGATCCAGCGGGGTTGCTTGGGATCGTCCTCGATGACGCGGCGCAGGCGCAGGATCGCGATGTCGATGGCGCGGTCGTTGCGTTCGCCGGCGTCGTCGTCGCGCGCCAGCGCCAGCAGGCGTTCGCGCGACAGCGGCTTGCCGGCGTTGCGCACCAGCGCTTCGAGCAGGTTGATTTCACCGCCGGTGAGCTTGACCACCGTGCCTTCGCGCGACAGCTGGCGGGTGGAGGGATCGAACAGGAACGGGCCGAACGACACCGGCGCGTCCTTGGTCAGCGCCGACGGGCCGCGCTTGCGCCGCAACACGGCCTCGATGCGGGCCAGCAGTTCGCGCGGGTCGAAGGGCTTGCCGACGTAGTCGTCGGCGCCGGCCTCCAGGCCGATGATGCGGTCGACCGCCTCGTCGCGGGCGGTCAGCAGGATGACGGGGATGTCCTCGCCCTGCTCGCGCAGGCGGCGACAGGCGTCGGCGCCGTCGCCGCCGGGCAGCATGCGGTCCAGCACCAGCAGGTCGGGGGCGTAGCGGGTGATGCGCGACGGCAGGTCGCTCGCGTCCGGCGCCAGCAGGGTGTCGTAGCCGTGGCGGTTCAGGTAGTCGGCCAGCAGTTGCCGCAGGGCCGGATCGTCGTCGACGACCAGCAGCTTGGTGTGGTGATTGTCCATGGATGCCATAGTGGAGCCGTCCCGCGTTGGCGGCAAGAGCCGGGAAATCATCTGAAATATACCTGTTGCACGATGTTTGCCGGCGTTGGCGGTCCTTTCGCGTCGGCATGGCCGTGCGGGGCGGACTGGCCCTAAAATAAATCCCATTGCCCGCATACGCTGGTCCGGTTTACTAAAAATCGTTTACAGCTGGGGCAGCGTCCCCTTTCTACACTGTCGTTATGCCCGCCCCTGCATCCTGGCGCAGACGGCTGCTGTACACGGCGTTGACGGCAGGCTTGGCCAGCCCGTTGGCGTCGGCGTTCGGCGGCACGCCCGCGGCCCCCCCTCTCCCCTTCGCCGGCCCCGACCTACGTGGCGCGCGGCATCGGCGTGCTGGCGCCGGTGCAACCGGTGCCGGTCCGGCCCGCGCCGTCGCTGGAGTCGCGCGCGGTGCCGCTCGACCCCACGCCCTGCGACATGCAGACGGCCGAACCGGCCATGGATACCAGCGTGGCCGGCGGCAATGACGCGGAGCTGATACCGGGGACGGGCTCGACCCTGTCCGGCGATGCCAGCGCCGGCCCGCTGGGCTGCACGCCGCCCCAGGCCGCCGCCGACCCGTCCGACACGCCCGAATACGCCTTCGACCTGGAAAGCGGCGATATCCCGCGCGTGCCGGTGGTGGTGATCTCCGGGGTGTCGCGGCCGACCCGTCCCTGGTTCTCCTCGGTCAGCGGCCAGGACGGCCTGCGCTACGGCGGCGACCGCAACTGGGTCTACCGCAACACCACCGGCCCGTCGTTCTCGGTGGGCAACATCAACGCCAACGCGCCCACCTGGGGCAGCAGCGCGCCCGTCGGCGGGCTGCAGATCTCCAACCTGCAAAGCACCACGGCGCCGCTGGCGGAAGGCAGCTTCGGCTATTCCTCGTCGCTGGGCCGGCTCAACCGCATGGATCCGAGCGCCACGTCCGGGGCGGTCGACTACGGCGCCTCGGTCGGCAACAGCACCGTCCGCTACGGGCTGACGCCGGTGCTGACGCTGGAAGGCCAGATGCAGAGCGCGCCGGCGCTGACCACGCGCGGCATGGGCACCACCTATTCCGCCGGCGACTACGGCACTTTCCAGGCCGGCGCCACCCAGAGCTCGTTCGACGCCGCCAGCGCCTGGCGCTACCGCTTCGGCTACAACGTCGACGTGGCCGACGCGGTCAACCTGGGCTACACCAACGAACAGATCGGCGCCGGCTTCGGCGACCTGTCCACCTATTCCGGCGGCGTGGCGGCGGCGCCGCAGACCCGCAACACCCTGTCGGCCGGGGTGCCGATCACCGGCTGGGGCACGCTCAGCGGCACCTATTCGGGGCTGCACGAGGGCTCGGTGCTGGCCGAACAGCGCGTCGGCCTGTCCCACAGCATGTTCGTGGCGCCCAAGGTCAAGCTGGCGGTGGGCGCCGACCGCGACATCATTTCCGGCAATTACGAGTGGCGCGCCAACCTCAGCATGCCGGTGGACACCTTCATGCGCGGCACGTGGCTGAGCTGGTGATGCGGGTCGCCCGGCGGACGGAAATATCCCCCCGCGCCCGGGCGGCCGGATTTGCGGCTTAAAATCCCCGCCATGATGCTCCCGGCCTATCCCCATGTCTGACGCGCGCGCCCTCGGCGTCCTGCAGCGCGTTTTCGGTTACGAATCCTTCCGCGGCGACCAGCAAGCCATCGTCCAGCAAGTCATCGACGGCGGCGACGCGCTGGTCCTGATGCCCACTGGCGGCGGCAAGTCGCTCTGCTACCAGATTCCGTCGCTGGTGCGCGAAGGCACCGGTATCGTCGTGTCGCCCCTGATCGCGCTGATGCAGGACCAGGTCGACGCGCTGACCGAACTCGGCGTGCGCGCCGCCTTCCTCAACTCGACGCAGGAATGGCGCGTGGCCCGCGACGTCGAGCAGGCTTTCCTGGCCGGCGAGCTGGACCTGCTGTACGTGGCGCCCGAGCGCCTGCTGACCGACCGCTGCCTGCAGCTGCTGGAACGTGGCAACATCGCGCTGTTCGCCATCGACGAGGCCCACTGCGTCTCGCAATGGGGCCACGATTTCCGCCCGGAATACCTGGGCCTGTCGATGCTGCACGAACGCTGGCCCGATGTGCCGCGCATCGCGCTGACGGCCACCGCCACCGCCGAGACTCGCACCGAGATCGCCCAGCGCCTGTCGCTGACCGACGCGCACCACTTCGTCTCCAGTTTCGACCGTCCCAACATCCGCTATCGCATCGTCGAGAAAAACGAGGTGCGCAAGCAGCTGCTGGACATGATCCGCACCGAGCACGAGGGCGAATCCGGCGTGGTCTACGCGCTGTCGCGGGCGCGGGTCGAGGAAACCGCCGAATTCCTCTGCAACCAGGGCATCGACGCCATGCCGTACCACGCCGGGCTCAGCGCCCAGGTGCGGGCCGCCAACCAGGCGCGCTTCCTGCGCGAGGACGGCGTGGTCATGGTCGCCACCATCGCCTTCGGCATGGGCATCGACAAGCCCGACGTGCGCTTCGTGGCCCACATCGACCTGCCCAAGTCGGTCGAGGGCTACTACCAGGAAACCGGCCGCGCCGGCCGCGACGGCCTGCCCGCCACCGCCTGGCTGGCCTATGGCCTGCAGGACGTGGTGCAGCAGCGCCGCATGATCGACGAATCCCCCGGCGACGACGCCTACCGCCGCCGCCTCGGCCAGCAACTGGACGCCATGCTGGGGCTGTGCGAAACCGTGGAATGCCGCCGCGTGCGGCTGCTGGCGTATTTCGGCCAGCACATCACGGCCTGCGGCAATTGCGACGTCTGCCTCGATCCGCCCCAGGCCTGGGACGGCACCGTGGCCGCGCAGAAGGTGCTGTCGGCCGTCTACCGCCTCTGGAAGGAACGCGGCCAGCGCTACGGCGCCGGCCACATCATCGACATCCTGCGCGGCAAGGTCACCGACCGCACCAAGCAGCACGGCCACGAAACCCTGAGCGTGTTCGGCGTGGGCGAAGACCTGAGCGACACGGCCTGGCGCGGCGTGCTGCGCCAGTTGCTGGCGCAGGGCCTGCTGACCGTCGACAACGAGGGCTACGGCACCCTGGCCCTGACCGAGGGCAGCCGCGCCGTGCTCAAGGGCGAACGCCAGCTGATGCTGCGGCGCGACTCCGAAAAGAAGACCCGCTCGGGCAAGACCGGCGGCACCCGCGCCAAGGCCGCGGCGATCGACCTGCCCGCCGAACTGCAACCGGTGTTCGAGGCGCTGCGCGCGTGGCGCGGCGAAGTGGCCAAGAGCCACGGCGTGCCGGCCTACGTCATCTTCCACGACGCCACGCTGCGCGAGATCGCGCTGGCCCAGCCGGAATCGATGGACGCGCTCAGCCACATCAGCGGCGTCGGCGCGCGCAAGCTGGAAGCCTACGGCGAAGAGATCCTGCAACGGGTGGCGCGGCCGGTGCTGTAGCGGCCGGCGGTTCTCGATAGCAGCCGCTTCGATGACGGCTGTGCGGCGGCCGTCCGCGTGGCGGCCCATGCGGCGGGCGCCTCGACGGCGCCCGCGTTGCCGTCAGGGCGACGGCGGCGGCAACAGCGGCACGGGCGCGCGTTCCCGGCCGAACACCGAGCGGTAGGCCAGGATGTTGAACACCAGCACCACCGGAATCCCCACCACCGCGCCGGCCATCACCAGCCGCATCGAGCCCAGCGCGCCGGCGCCGTCCCACAGCGTCATGTCGTCCAGGATCAGGTAGGGGAACAGGCTGTAGGCCAGGCCGCTCAGCATCAGCAGGAACAGCGCCACGCACAGCACGAAGGGCAGCCAGCTGAAGCGGTCGGCGCGGCCCGGCAGGCGGGCCAGCAGCATTTCGGCGGCGACGAAGCCGGCCAGCATCAGCACCCATACCGTGGCCGCCAGGCTCAGGTGGGCGATGTTGCTCCATTTGTAGAAGATGCCGGCGTTGGCCAGGCCCAGCGTGACGGCGATGGCGACCATGCCGACCGCGGTCCAGCGGATCGCGTGGCGCGCCCAGTTGGCGGCGCGGCGCTGCAGGTCGCCGTCGACCCGCATCACCAGCCACGATGCGCCCAGCAGCACATAGGCGGCCACGGCGCACAGGCCGACGAACAGCGCGAACCAGCCATAGCCGGCGTCGGATTGGTAGCCGGTGGCGATGCGGCCGAGCAGCATGCCCTGGCCGAAGGCGGTCATCAGCGAACCGGCCCAGAAGGCGAAGATCCAGCGCGGCTTGGCCTCGTTGCGGGCGCGGATGCGGAATTCGAAGGAGACGCTGCGCAGCACCACGCCCAGCACCATGAAGGTGAGCGGTCCGTAGAGCTTGCCCAGCACCGCGCCCCAGGCGAACGGAAAGGCCGAGGCGAACAGCCCCATGCCCAGCAGCAGCCAGAATTCGTTGGCGTCGCGCCAGGGGCTCAGCAGGCTCATCATGCGGCCGCGCTCCTGTTCGGGCGCCAGCTGCAGCAGGATGCCCACGCCCAGGTCGAAGCCGTCCAGCACCACGCCGGCGGCGATGACCACGAACAGCAGGCCCATGAACGCCAGCGGCATCCAGAAGGAAGGATCATCGGGACTCAGCCCCTGCGAGGCGGCGAGCATGGCGATCATGGCGTTCCCCCGCCCAGTTTGCGCACCGGCACCACGCCGTAGCGGGCCGCGTGGAACAGCATGCCGGCGAAGGCCGCCAGCAGCAGCGCGTACAGCAGGCCGTAGCCGATCAGACCGTACAGCACGGTGCTGGAAGACATGGGGCCCAGCACCTCGGTCTGGGTGATCGTGCCGTTGACGACGAAGGGTTGCAGGCCGATGACGGACACCCACCAGGCGGCGACGACGGCGATGCCGCCGGAGAACATCATGCCGCACAGCACGCGCTGCCACCATCGCGACACCACCGCGACATCCATGCCGCGGCGCCAGGTCAGCAGGACCGTGACCCAGGACACGGCCAGCATCAGCAGGCCCAGCCCCGCCGCCACCCGCAGCGACCAGAAGGTCAGCGCCACCGGCGGCAGCATGCCCGAATACTTGTCCAGCCCCTGGTAGGTGCCGTCTTCATTGCGGTGCAGCCACATGCCGCCGGCGTTGTTCCAGGTCCAGTCGGCCACGTTGGTGTGGTTGCGGGCGTCCGGCCAGCCGAACAGCACCAGGCGCGGCTCGGCGCCGCTTTCCCAGTAGCCGGCGGCGGCGGCGGCCTTGGCGGGCTGGTACTGCGCCACCATCTGGCCGGCGCCGGAGGCCACCGGCAACTGCAGCACGGAAGCCAGCGCGGCGATCGCCAGGCCGGTCTTGAAGGTGCAGCGCTCGCCGTCGTCCAGCGGACGGCGCAGGGCCTGCAGCGCGGTCACGCCCATCATCAGGAAGGCCGCGGCCAGGGCCGAGCCCACCACCACCACGGCCATGCGCCAGCCGACCGAGGGGTTCAGCACCACCGCCGCCCAGTCGTAGACCTGGTAGCGGCCATCGACCAGCACGGCGCCGTCAGGCGTCTGCATCCACGATTGCAGCGCCAGCACCCAGAACAGCGCCACCAGCTGCCCCACGGCCACCATCAGCACCGCCAGGGTGTGGGCGCCGTCGGACACGCGGCGCTGGCCGAACAGCATGACGCCCAGGAAACACGACTTGAGGATGAAGACGGACAGGATGCCGTAGCCCAGCAACGGCCCGGCGACGTTGCCGATCTTGTCCATCAGACCGGCCCACAGGCTGCCCAGCTGGATCAGCACCGGCACACAGGCGGCCAGGGTCAGCACGAAGGACAGGGCGAAGATGCGGACCCAGAAGCGGTAGGCGGCGGTCCAGCCGCCCTGCCCCGAGACGCGGGCGCGTATCTTGAAGAACAGCAGGACCCACGCAAGCGCCAGGGCCACGGCCAGGAACAGCGCCAGGAAGCTCAGGCTGGCCACGAATTGCGCGCGGGCCAGGGAAAGGGTGGAGATATCCATGATGGCCCGTAGTGTAGAGCCAGTTACATGGCAATGGGGGCCAGTTTGAAACCGCTTGCAGCGAGCCAAAAATGGCTTGTCACGGGAACGTGGCAAAATTGACGCTTTGTCGCTGCTTTTTCCTATTCTTTCAAGAATGACCTCCGCCACGACGCCGACCCCCGCCGCATCCAATTTCCTGCTCAACATCGTCGAAGACGACCTGCAAGCCAACCGCTTCCAGGGCAAGCGTTGGGCGGGCAAGCCTGGACCGGCCTCCGTGCAGCAGCAGGGCGAACCCGACCCGGCGAAGATCCGCACCCGTTTTCCGCCGGAGCCCAACGGCTACCTGCACATCGGCCACGCCAAGAGCATCTGCGTGAATTTCGGCCTGGCCCGCGATTTCGGCGGCGTCTGTCACCTGCGCTTTGACGACACCAACCCCGAGAAGGAAGACCAGGAATACGTCGACGCCATCATCGAGGCCGTGCACTGGCTGGGCTTCGACTGGAAGGCCGACGGCCGCGAGAACCTGTATTTCGCCAGCGACTACTTCGGCTATATGTATGAGTTCGCCGAGGCGCTGGTCGAGGCCGGCCACGCCTACGTCGACGCGCAGAGCCCCGACGAGATCCGCGCCAACCGCGGCACCCTGACCGAACCCGGCACCGACTCGCCCTGGCGCAACCGTCCGGCCGCCGAGTCCATCACGCTGCTGCGCGAGATGCGCGACGGCAAGCACCCGGACGGCAGCCTGGTGCTGCGCGCCAAGATCAACATGGCGTCGCCCAACATCAACCTGCGCGACCCGGTCATGTACCGCGTGCGTCACGCCACCCACCACCGCACCGGCAACCAGTGGTGCATCTACCCGATGTACAGCTGGGCGCACCCGGTGGAGGACGCGCTGGAAGGCATCACCCACAGCGTCTGCACGCTGGAGTTCGAAGACCAGCGCCCGTTCTACGACTGGATCCTGGAACGCCTGGCCGAACTGGGCAAGCTGGCCCGGCCGCTGCCGCACCAATATGAGTTCTCCCGCCTGAACCTGAGCTACGTGGTCACCAGCAAGCGCAAGCTGCTGCAACTGGTGCGCGAAGGCCACGTGGACGGCTGGGACGATCCGCGCATGCCGACCATCTTCGGCCTGCGCCGCCGCGGCTACACGCCGGCCTCGATCCGCCTGTTCTGCGACCGCACGGCGGTGTCGAAGTCGGATTCGCGCATCGACTACAGCCTGCTGGAGCAGGCCGTGCGCGACGACCTGGACCCGATCGCGCCGCGTTCGGTGGCGGTGCTGGACCCGCTCAAGCTGGTCATCACCAACTATCCGGAAGGCCAGACCGAGATCTGCACGGCGCCGCGCAATCCGCACGATCCGGAAGCCGGCGTGCGCGAATTCCCGCTGTCGCGCGAGCTGTGGATCGAGCGCGATGACTTCCGCGAGGAAGCGCCGAAGAAGTATTTCCGCCTGTTCCCGGGCAACCTGGTGCGCCTGAAGTACGGTTATGTGGTGCGTTGCACCGGCTTTACCAAGAACGAGGCGGGCGAGGTGGTCGAGGTGCAGGCGGAGTACCTGCCTGAGACGCGCAGCGGCACGCCGGGGGCGGACAGCGTCAAGGTCAAGGGCAATATCACCTGGGTGAGCGCGGCGCATGCGGTGCCGGCGCAGATCCATCTGTACGACCGCCTGTTCGCGGATCCGCGGCCGGATGGCGGCGACAAGGATTTCCTGGCCTGCCTGAATCCGAATTCGAAGCAGACGGTGACGGCGTGGCTGGAGCCGGGCACGGTGGCGACGCCGGGGGCGACGTGGCAGTTCGAGCGGCTGGGGTATTTCACGGCTGACTTGAAGGAGTCGACCGTGGAGAAGCCTGTGCTGAATCGGGTGGTGACGTTGCGGGATTCTTGGGCGCAGGGGTGAACGGGTTTTGCCTTGTTGCGTTGTGTATTCAAAAAAGCGCCTTCGGGCGCTTTTTTTTATGGCCAGCGAGGTTGTGGGCTTCGTAGGCCGCGCCTCGCGCGGTGGGCCTGGGGAGGGCGCGCCCACGATTGCGGTCCGGAATCGAGCGTTGAGGCCGGGCTGGATACAGGGGTTCCGGAGAGGTTTTCGGGGCCCGCCAAAATCGGCCGCGCGGGCGGCCGGTTTTGGCATACGTGGTGTCTGGCGTTGGGGCGATGGGCGCTGCGCGGAGGGGGGCAGGGAGATTGCTTTGGGGGGGGCGGGGACGCCCCCCCCCGCCCTCTTTCAGTCCAGTTTGATGTTGGCGGCCTTTACTACGTCGGCCCACTTGGCGGTTTCGCTTTTCATGTAGGCCTCGAAGTCGGCGGGGGTGCCGCCCAGGGGTTGGCTGCCTTCGTCTTCCAGGCGCTTGATGACGGCGGGTTCCTTGAGGACGGCCTGCATGCGGGCGTTGAGCTGGTTGACCATGTCGGGGGACATGCCGGCGGGGCCGACCAGGCCGGTCCAGGCGGAGGCTTCGAAGCCGGGGTAGCCGGATTCGGCGACGGTGGGGACGTCGGGCAAGGCGGCCAGGCGGGCGTTGGAGGTGACGGCCAGGGCGCGCAGCTTGTTGGCGGCGAGCAGGGGGAAGGCGGTCTGCGGGGTGATGAAGTAGAGGTCGGTCTGGCCGCCGACCAGGTCGGTGACGGCGGGGCCGGCGCCCTTGTAGGGGACGTGCAGGAACTCGACGCCGGCGCGGCGCGCGAGCATGACGCCGGACATGTGGCCGATGGTGCCGTTGCCGGCGGAGGCCAGGCGCAACGCGGCGGCGGGCTTTTTCCTGGCGTCGTCGACGAGGTCGGCGAGGGTCTTGTAGGGCGAGTCGGCGCGCACCACCAGGACCACCGGCTGGGCCGCGACCAGGCCGACCAGGGTGAAGTCCTTTTTCGGGTCGAAGGGCATCTTCGGATACAGCGCGGGGTTGATCGCGAGGTTGGCGGCCTGGCCCATGCCGACGGTGTAGCCGTCGGGCTGGGCGCGGGCCACGTAGTCCATGCCGATGTTGCCGGTGGCGCCGGGCTTGTTCTGCACCACCAGGTTCCAGCCGGTGGCCACGCCCAGGCGCTCGGCCAGAAGGCGGCTGACGACGTCGGTGCCGCCGCCCGGCGGCATCGGCACGACCAGGTTGATGGGGCGTTCGGGATAGGCGGCGATGGCGGGCGCGGCGCCGGCCAGGGTGGCGACGGCGATCGCGGCCGCGGCCAGGCGGCGCGGCAAGAGGCGCGAGAGGGCATGCATGAGTTGTCTCCAGAGGGGATATATATCGGGCGGGACGGCCGGGGCCGACAGGGTTAGTTCACAGGCCCCACGACGCCTGCTTCGGTCAGGGCCGCGATCTGCGTCGCGCTCAGCCCCAGGGTTTCCAGCAACTGGGCGCCATGCGCGCCCAATGCCGGGGGATCGATACGCACGCCGGGGCGGCGGCCGCCCAGCGTGATGGGCAGCAGCGGCACCTTGGCATGCGCGTTGACCGCCCCGCTGCCCGCCCCGCTGCCCGCACCGTCTTGCGGCAGGGCGATCTCGGCCAGGCCGCCGGTGGCGGCCAGGTGCGGATCGTCGAACAGGTCCTGCGGCTTGGCGATGGGCGCGTAAGGCAGGCCGTGCGCCTCGAAGCGGGCGGCGATGGCGGCGGCCGGCTCGGACGCCAGGCGTTCGCGCAGGATCGGCATGAGCCAGGCGCGGGCCTCGACACGGTCGTTGTTACCCGCCAGGCGCGCGTCGGCGGCCAGGTCGGCGAAGCCGAAGGCGTCGCAGAACAGCTTCCACTGGGTGTCGGACACCACGGCCAGGAAGATCTGTTCGCCATCCTTGACGGTGAAGACGTCGTACACCGCCCACGCCGAGATGCGGCTGGGCATGGGCGCGGCGGGCTTGCCGGTGACGGCGTACTGCATCATGTGGTGGCCGACCAGGAACACGTTGTTCTCGAACAGCGCGCTCTGCACTTCCTGGCCGCGGCCGGTGCGCTGGCGCTCGAGCAGCGCGGCCATGGCGCCCATGGCGCCGAACATGCCGCCCATGATGTCGTTGACGGCCGCGCCCGCCCGCAGGGGACGCCCTTCGGGGCCGGTCATGTAGGCCAGGCCGCCCATCATCTGCACCACCTCGTCGAGCGCGGTGCGGTGCTGGTAGGGACCAGGCAGGAAGCCCTTGTGCGAGACGTAGATCAGGCGCTCGTTCAGCTTCGACAGCGTGGCGTAGTCCAGCCCCAGGCGCGCCATGGTGCCGGCCTTGAAGTTCTCGCTGACGATGTCGGCCGTGGCGATCAGCTTGAGCACCAGCTCGATGCCGCGCGGATCCTGCAGGTTGACCGGCAGGCTCTTCTTGTTGCGGTTGAACATGGTGAAGAAGCCCGCGCCCGAGCCTTTCAGGCGGCGCGTGTTGTCGCCCTGGACCGGTTCGATCTTGATGACCTCGGCGCCCAGGTCAGCCAGCATCATGCCGCAGGTGGGGGCCATCACCATGTGGGTGAATTCGACCACCCGGATGCCCGTCAGCGGCAGGGCCGGTTCGGCGCTGGCCGGATGTGCGTCATGCGTACTCATGCGGCCTCCCGCGCGTAGGTGAATCCTTTCGGCAGGCCCGCGTCGGGCACGTGGCCGTACAGCGCTTCGCCCGGCAACCCGTCGCGCAGCGCGGCGCGGGCCGCCATCAGCGCGTCGACGTCGATGCTGGTATCCAGGCCCATCGACTCCAGCAGGAACACCAGGTCCTCGGTGACGATGTTGCCGGAGGCGCCCGGCGCGTAGGGGCAGCCGCCCAGGCCGCCCTGGCTGGCGTCGAAGGTGTCGACGCCGACCTCCAGCGCCGCCACCACGTTGGCCAGCCCCTGGCCGCGGGTGTTGTGGAAATGGGCGCCGCCGGCGCGCGCGCCCAGCTCGGCGCGCAGCGCCTTGAACAGGCGCCCGACCTGCGCCGGATTGGCGTAGCCGGTGGTGTCCGACAGCCCGACCTCGTCGACGCCCAGCTGCGCCATGGCCACGGCCATGCGCAGCGTGTCGGCTTCCGGCACCTGGCCGGCCAGGGTGCAGCCGAAGGCGGTCGACAGACCGGCCTCGAGTTTCACGCCGGGATGGCGGGCGTCGCGCAGCGCCACCACGGCCGCGACTTCGTCACGCATCTGCGCGTGGGTCTTGCGCACGTTGGCCAGGGAATGGGCCTCGCTCACCGACACCGGCAGCGTGACCTTGGCCGCGCCGGCCTCGAAGGCGGCCTGCGCGCCGCGCAGGTTCGGCGCCAGCGCCGCGACGTGCAGGCCGGGCAACTGGCGCGCGCCGGCCACCACCTCGGCGGCATCGGCCATCTGCGGCAGCAGCTTGGGCGGCACGAACGAGCAGACCTCGATTTCGCGCAGGCCGGCCGCCGCCAGCGCGCCGATCCAGCGCAGCTTGGCGGGCGTGGACATGACGGCGGCGATGCTCTGCAACCCATCCCGGGGGCCGACCTCGCTGACTAGAATCTGGGGCATTGACTTTCTCCTTAGCGTTCTATAAGATAGAACGACGTTCTATAAATTATTCCCCATCCGGATTCCGGGTGTCAACCCTGCCTGCCCGAAAGGCCGTTTCGCCATGCCCAGAAAAGCCAGCCAGCCCTCCCTCGCCGACCAGCACGCCGCGCCCGGCGGCGCCGCCGCGGTCGATCGCGCGCTGTCGGTGCTGTCCGCCTTCCGCACGGGCGACACCGCCCTGACCCTGGCGGAACTGGCCGAGCGCACCCAGCTCTACAAGAGCACCGTGCTGCGCCTGCTGGCCTCGCTGGAACACGGCCGCCTGGTGCAGCGCAGCGCGGACGGCCACTACACGCTGGGCGCGGAGATCGCGCGGCTGCACGCCGTGTATGCGGCGTCGTTCTCGCTGGAAGGGGTGGTGATGCCGGTGCTGCGGGAACTGACCCGCGTGACCCGCGAAAGCGCCGCGTTCCACGTGCGCCAGGGCGACCATCGCCTGTGCCTGTACCGGGTGGATTCGCCGCAGCCGGTGCGCGACCACATCAAGGCCGGCGACCTGCTGCCGCTGGAACGGGGCGCGGGCGGACGCGTGCTGATGGCCTTCGCCGGCGCGGCCGGCGAGCCGTACGAGACCATCCGCCACAGCGGCGTGGTGGTGCTGGAGGGTGACCGCATGCCCGAGCTGTCCGGCATCTCGGCGCCGGTCTTCAATGAAACGGGGGCCCTGGCCGGCGCCGTCACGCTGACCATGCCCACGCCGCGGCTGCAACGCGAACATGCGGCGCTGGTGGTGGCCGCCGCCGCCGAAGCCACCCGCAACCTGGGGGGTTTTTACCCTTGGCCGAACGATTGAACGGGGCCCGGGCGGGTTATCATGCCCGACATTCCGCAGCCGGTTGCGCGCGCCCCTTCCAGGCGCCCCGAACCGCCAGCCCCAATCAAGATGAACACTGAATCCCTAGCCCTGGACTTCAAGAGCGCCACCCTGTATGCGATCCGGGTGGTCCTGCACAGCGCCGACCCCGAACGCCTGAACGCCGCGCTGGCCAAGCGCATGGCCGACGCCGGCAGCTTCTTCGAGAACGAGCCCGTGGTGATCGACGCCAGCCGCGTCGAGGAAGCCATCGACTGGGCCGCGCTGGTCGGCGCCTTGCGCGGGCACAACCTGCCGCCCATCGGCGTGGTGGCCGAAGGCGCCAACCTGGCCGCGGCCCGCGCCGCGGGCCTGACGCCGGTGGAGCTGTCCACCCCGGCCGCGCGTCCGGCGCAGGTGATCGACACCGCCCCGCCCAACGACGTCGCCACGCCGGTGCCGTCGGTGCCGGCCGCCGCCGTCGAGATCGCGCCCGCGCCCACCACGGCTGCCGAAGCGCCGGCCGAAAAGGCCGCCGAACCCGCCACGCCCAAGAGCGCGGCCGAACCGCTGCCCGAGCGCGCCGCCGCCAGCACCACGTCGGCCGCCAGCCCGACGCCGGCCGCGCCGCAATCGTCGTCGGCCCTGGTCATCACCCGCCCGCTGCGTTCCGGCCAGCGCGTCTACGCGCGCCACACCGACCTGGTCGTGATCGGCATGGTCAGCCAGGGCGCCGAAGTCATCGCCGACGGCAACGTGCACGTGTACGGACCGCTGCGCGGCAAGGCCATGGCCGGCGCGCGCGGCGACACCTCGGCGCGCATCTTCACCACGCATCTGGATGCCGAGCTGCTGGCCGTGGCCGGCGTCTATCGCGTGGTCGAGGACAAGCTCGACCGCTCGCTGCACAACCAGCCCGCGCTGGTGCGCCTGGATGGCGATACCTTGCGCATCGAGGCCCTGAAAGCCTGAGCGGGCCGGCCTCTGGCAAGACCGCGCCAGGCTCGGAACGGTCTTGCATCGACAGACTCTGTTTACCTTGAACGGGCGGTGCCCGTTCAACACATTCTGTAAGAAGCCTTACACGGGCTTTTTGCTTTACGATAACGCGATTTATTCGAACATAAGGGTTTGATCGTCATGACACGCATTGTTGTGGTGACTTCCGGCAAAGGCGGCGTGGGCAAAACCACGACGAGCGCCAGTTTTTCCGCGGGCCTCGCGATGCGGGGCCACAAGACCGCTGTCATCGACTTCGACGTCGGCCTGCGCAATCTCGACCTCATCATGGGCTGCGAGCGTCGCGTGGTGTACGACTTCGTCAATGTGATCCAGGGTGAAGCCACGCTCAACCAGGCGCTGATCAAGGACAAGCAGCTTGAAAACCTGTTCATCCTGCCCGCCTCGCAGACGCGCGACAAGGACGCGCTGACGCAGGAAGGCGTGGAAAAGGTCATCAACGACCTGAAGGAAATGGGCTTCGACTACATCGTCTGCGACTCGCCCGCCGGCATCGAGACGGGCGCGCTGATGGCGGCCTATTTCGCCGACGACGCGCTGGTCGTGACCAACCCCGAAGTCTCGTCGGTGCGCGACTCCGACCGCATCCTGGGCATCCTGGCGGCCAAGTCCAAGCGCGCCGTCGAAGGCGGCGACCCGGTCAAGGAATTCCTGCTGCTGACGCGCTACAACCCCAAGCGCGTGGTCGACGGCGAGATGCTGTCGCTGGGCGACATCGAGGACATCCTGCGCATCAAGCTGATCGGCGTCATCCCCGAGTCCGAAGCCGTGCTGCAGGCCTCGAACCAGGGCCTGCCGGCCATCCACCTGAAAGATACCGACGTGTCCGAGGCCTACAAGGACGTCGTGGCCCGCTACCTGGGCGAAGACAAGGCCCTGCGCTTTACCGACTACGAAAAGCCGGGTTTCCTGAAACGCCTGTTCGGAGGCAAGTAAGCAATGTCCTTCCTGTCGTTTCTGCTTGGTCAAAAGAAAACATCCGCTTCCGTCGCCAAGGAACGGTTGCAGATCATCCTGGCCCACGAGCGGGGCCGTGGCGACTCGCCCGACTACCTGCCGCAGTTGCAGCAGGAACTCATCGCGGTGATTTCCAAATACGTGAAGATCAACCCCGAGGACATCAAGGTGCACCTGGAACGCCAGGACACCCTCGAAGTGCTGGAAGTGAAGATCGAGATGCCGCAAAGCGAATCCTGACGCGTTTTCCGCGCGCCGCTGGCCGGCGCCGGATCCGCACGCGATGCGCGCAAAAAAACGCCCGGCAATGCCGGGCGTTTTCGCATTTGGGCGCAGCGCGCCAGCCTGCGCTGGCGACCGCCTGGTTCGCGGTTTAGTGCTTGCCCACCTGATCGCCGATGACGCCGCCGATGGCCGCGCCGCCCACCGTGCCGAGAATGCCGCCGTTGGTGATGACGGCACCCGCCACGCCGCCGAGCGCCGCACCGCCCACCGTGCTTTTCTGGCGATGGCTCATGCTATCCCACGACGAGCAACCCGCCATGGCGGCGGCCATGGCAACAGCGACACAGATTTTGGAAAGAGATGCGATTTTCATGATGAGGCTCCTATTCTTGTCCCCGGGGTCGCACCAAGATCCAGACGCGAGCGCACGATGCCCCTTGTGGGTTTAGAGCCTTCAGGATCGCAAAATATCCCGTCCCGCGCTGTGAAGTTTGCCCAGGAATTGTGTCAAACGGCGAGGGAATCTTTGCGCTTCCCAGGGACAGTGTTGCTGGAACGGACCGCTATTTGACCAGACGTAACACGTCGCGGAAGCGCGCATGCTCGCAGGTCTCCATCCACTCGAAAATCGCCATCTCCGTGGTCACGATCTCGGCGCCGTGGGCGCGCGCGCGGCGCAGCGCGGCATGGTGGTCGGACGGCTTGCGCGAACCCGCCGCGTCGGCCACCAGCACCGCCTTGTAACCCAGTTCGGTCAAACCGATGACGGTCTGCAACACGCAGATGTGGGCCTCGCAGCCGGTCACCAGCACCGTCTTGCGCGCCGCCGGCAGCCACGCATCGAAGCCGCGCTCGCGCGCCGCGGAGAAGTGCATCTTCTGGAACGTGGACTGCACCAGTTCGGCGAGCGGCGCCACCGTGACGCCCAGCATCTTGCTGTGATGCTCGGTGGCCACCACCGGCACCTCCAGCAGCCGCGCGGCCTGCGCCAGCTTGGCGTTGGCGGCCAACACCGCGTCGCCGTCGTGGATCACGGGCATCAGGCGGCCCTGCATGTCGACGATGAGCAGCGTGGAATCGGAGGCTTGCAGCAGCATGGGGGGACTCCTGGAATATTGGGAACCGCTTGAAAAAAACCCGGCACGCAATGGCCGGGTTTTCGGACTGCCAGTCAGGCCAGCTTACTTCAATGCCTTGTAGCGCAGGCGCTTGGGCTTGGCGCCCTCTTCGCCCAGGCGGCGCTTCTTGTCGGCTTCGTACTCCTGGTAGTTGCCATCGAAGAACACCACTTGCGAATCGCCTTCGAAGGCCAGGATGTGCGTGGCGATACGGTCCAGGAACCAGCGATCGTGGCTGATGACCATGACGCTGCCGGGGAACTCCAGCAGCGCGTCTTCCAGCGCGCGCAGCGTTTCGACGTCGAGGTCGTTGGACGGTTCGTCCAGCAGCAGCACGTTGCCGCCGGCGATCAGCGTCTTGGCCATGTGCAGGCGGCCGCGTTCACCGCCCGACAGCTGGCCGACCACCTTGTTCTGGTCGCCGCCCTTGAAGTTGAAGCGGCCCAGATAGGCGCGCGAGGACATCTCGAACTTGCCCACGGTCAGCAGGTCGGCGCCGTCGGCGACCGCGTCGAACACGGTCTTCTTGTCTTCGAGCGCGTCGCGCGACTGATCGACGTAGGCCAGCTTGACGGTCTGGCCGATCTTCACTTCGCCCGAATCCGGCTGCTCGCGGCCCGCGATCATGCGGAACAGCGTCGACTTGCCGGCGCCGTTGGCGCCGATGATGCCGACGATGGCGCCGGCCGGGATCTTGAAGCTGAGGTTGTCGATCAGCAGGCGGTCGCCGTAGGCCTTGCTGACGTTGTTGAACTCGATGACCTCGTTGCCCAGGCGCTCGCCCACCGGAATGAAGATTTCCTGGGTTTCGTTGCGCTTCTGGTATTCGTAGGACGACAGTTCCTCGAAGCGGGCCAGGCGCGCCTTGGCCTTGGCCTGGCGGCCCTTCGGGTTCTGGCGCACCCACTCCAGTTCCTTCTTGATGGTCTTCTGGCGGGCCGACTCGGACGACTCTTCCTGCTTGAGGCGGTCTTCCTTCTGTTCCAGCCACGAGCTGTAGTTGCCCTTCCAGGGGATGCCGTAGCCGCGGTCCAGTTCGAGGATCCACTCGGCGGCGTTGTCCAGGAAGTAGCGATCGTGGGTCACGCCCACGACGGTGCCCGGGAACTTGTGCAGGAACTGTTCCAGCCACTCGACACTTTCGGCATCCAGGTGGTTGGTGGGTTCGTCCAGCAGCAGCATGTCGGGCTTGGACAGCAGCAGGCGGCACAGCGCCACGCGGCGCTTTTCACCGCCGGACAGGTTGCCGACGATGGCATCCCAGGGCGGCAGGCGCAGCGCGTCGGCGGCGATTTCCATCTGGTGTTCGATGTCGTCGGCGCCGCTGGAGGCGGCGGCGGCGATGATGGCTTCCAGCTCGGCCTGCTCGGCGGCCAGCGCGTCGAAGTCGGCGTCCGGCTCGGCGTAGGCCGCGTAGACCTCGTCCAGGCGCTTCTTGGCGGTGACCACCGCGCCCAGGCCTTCCTCAACCGCCTGGCGCACCGTGTGCTCGGGGTTGAGCTGCGGCTCCTGCGGCAGGTAGCCGATGTTCAGGCCCGGCATGGGGATGGCTTCGCCCTCGATTTCGCGATCCACGCCCGCCATGATCTTCAGCAGCGTCGACTTGCCCGAGCCGTTCAGGCCCAGCACGCCGATCTTGGCGCCAGGAAAAAACGAAAGCGAGATGTCACGCAGGATCTGCCGCTTGGGCGGCACGATCTTGCCGGCGCGGTTCATGGTGTAGACGTATTGGGCCATGGGCTCGTATAGGGTAAGAAAGCTGATGAATCGTTGATTGTAGGCCGGAACCCGGACAGGCGTGCGACAGGCGGCCGTTCTACGACGCGGCCCGCGCCCGCCGCCAGCCGGCGAACGGCGCCCGCATCTGCGCCAGCATCACCCCGGCCAGCGCCATCGCGCCGCCGATGATGTGAAAGAGATGCGGCTTCTCGTCCAGGAACACCGCCGCGATCGCCACCGTGCCCACCGGCATCAGGTTCAGAAACACGCTGGCGCGGTTCAGCCCCAGGTGCCGCACGCCCTGCATCCACAGGAACGGCGCGAACAGCGACGGGAACACCCCCGCATAGAGCACCAGCGGCAGGTTGTCGCCATTGATGGGCGAGGCGGGCGCCATCAGGAACCCGGGCAGCTGGAACAGCACGCCGAACGCCACCTGCACGTACAGCGACACCCACGGCCCGACAGGCAGGCCCCAGCGGCGCAGCAGCACGCCGTAGAGCGCGTAAGCCAGCGCGGCCACCCCCATCAGCACGTCGCCATGGTTGGCGCCCACCGACAGCAGCCGCGTCGGATCGCCCTCGCCGATCAGCAGCGCCAGGCCCGCCAGCGACAGCAGGCCGCCCAGCAGCGCCAGCGCCGACGGCCGCTCGCGCAGCACCAGCGCCCCCACCGCGATCGTCAGCAGCGGGATCATCGCGGTGATGATGCCCATGTTGGTCGCCGTCGTGCTGCCGGCCGCCACATAGGCCAGGCCCTGGTACAGCGCCATGCCCAGCCCGCCCAGCACCGCGAACTTGGGCAGGTAGGGCCACACCAGGCGGCGCTGGCGCCACAGGCCGGGCAGCGCGAACGGCGTCAGCAGCACGCCCGCCAGGGTCCAGCGGTAGAAGCCGATGACCGCCGGCGAGATCAGGCCGGCCGCCATCTTGGTCACGATCATGTTGACCGACCAGATCAGCGCCGCCAGCAGCGGGAACATCAGGTAGCGGGCCGGGGTGGCGGGAGAATCTGCGCGCGTCATGGAAATACTGCCAAGCATGGAAAACAAGCGGCCAGTGTAGGAGCTGTCCGACTCGCTGTATATAATGAAAAACCGACAATTCCACGCGAACTTCGGACATGGCCCCCTTTCCCGACCTTGGCCCCGGCAGGCCCTATCCCCTGGCCTGCCGCATCCTGCACTTCCTGCCGAAATCCAGCATCCAGCGCCATCGCTCGCCCTGGGGCGAATTGAATTTCGCCCTCTCGGGCATCATGGAAATCGGCATCGAGGACACGACCTACCTGTCGCCGCCCCACTACGCCATCTGGATCCCGCCGCAGGTCCCCCATTGCTGCCAGAACCAGGCCGAAGTGCATTACGCCTGCATCGACGTCCCCGCCGCCGCCTGCGCCACCCTGCCCGCCACGCCCTGCACGCTGGAAATCAGCCCGGTCATGCGCGCCGTGCTGGCCGACTTCGAACGGCGCGGCGTCGCCTATCCGGATACGCCCGAAGACCGGCGCCTGGCGCAGGTCGTGATCGACCAGATCCGCGTGGCCCGCGCCTACGCCAGCTATCTGCCGTCCACCCACGACGCCACGCTGGCGCCGATTCTCGCGGCCCTGCAGCGCCAGCCTGGCGACAAGCGCGGCGCGGCCCACTGGGCCGCCACCGCCGGCATCACCGAGCGCACCCTGCTGCGCCACTGCCAGCAGCACCTGGGCATGCCCTTCAACGAATGGCGCCAGCGCCTGCGCGTCGTCAGCGCGCTGGAGATGCTCGATGCCGGCCATCCGGTGCAAACCGTGGCGCGCGAACTCGGCTACAGCACCCCGTCCGCCTTCATCGCCATGTTCCAGCGCCTGACCGGCCAATCCCCCGACAGCGCCCGCAAACGTCCCGCCGCGCCGGCCTGACATCCCGCCACGCCGCGCCTGGATGCATCGTCATCCAAGCGCCCGATGCAAGCCTCGCGTGATCGCGAGACAATAGCGTCTGTTTTTTCGTAACGCCGTCCCCGCGGCATCATCGCGCCAGGAACCCCCATGTCCGCCTCCGCCACGCCCCCGCCTTCCCTGACCCACTTCAGCGCGACCGAACTCGACATGCTGGCCAAGACCGCGGACGCCCTCAGCGCCTACCTGGGCAAGCCCGTCCTGGCCGAAGTCGTGCTGGGAGAAGAAGGCACCGAATGGGTCACCTATGGCGTGCCCATCGACGAAAACGCCGAGCCCGACGAAGAGCAGACCCACGTCCAGCTGGGCGGCCCCGGCGCCCGCCTCCTGGGCAACCGCGGCGGCCTGCCCCCGACCGGCGACGACACCTACGACTGCCTCTACCTCTGGGCCATCCAGATCTCACTGAACGAAGGCGAACGCTTCATCAAGCTCGACCACGACGGCGAAGAATCCGCCTGGTCCGACACCCTGGAAGACGTCCTCCCCTTCGCCCTGACCGAGGAACCCCTGCCCGATCCGGACGAGGAAGACGAAGAAGACGACGACGAGGACGAAGACGACGCCCACGACCACCCCCACGACCACAACGACCCCGGCCACCGTCACTGAAGAACAACAAGGCAGGCGGCCGGCCCCAATCCGCCGTCCGCCCACAAACAAAAGGGCTTCCAAAAGGAAGCCCTTTGCCAAAACCACTCCCCCGCCACACCGCCCCGAAAAAAAAGGCAAGCGAGCAAGCCAGCACCACCTCGACGCCCCACCCCTCAGACGCTGCAACGGGCCGCCCGCGCGGCCCCGTTGCAGCAGCCCCGCAAGACCCTCTCCCCCCACGACAGTGCCGGCAAACACGCCAAGCACACCAGTCGCCCCAGCACCCGTCATGAGCCGCTGACGCAAGTCTGTCGCGGCGGTCGGCGGTGGGCGCGGGGCGTGTAGATGCGCCCGACGGAATCCGAAGGCAGCCGCCGCAGGCGGCAACGAGGATGAGGAAGGGGCAGTCCGGAGCGAACGCTCCGGACCGCAATCGTAGCCCCGCGCCCGCCGCCGACCGCCGCGACAGACGCCTCAAGAACTCAAACAACCCACAAGACTAAGACAGCAAAAGATCACCCCGCAATCCGCCCCTCCTCCACCGCATGGCAAGCCACAACCGCCAGCTCCGCCACCCGAGCCACAGGCGCCTCCGCCCTGCACCGCTCATTCGCATGCGGACACCGAGGATGAAACGTGCACCCCGACGGCGGATTCAACGGATTCGGCACTTCCCCCGCCACCGCCGTGCGCGGCTTCCCGGTCCCATCGATATCCGGAATCGCCTCCAGCAGCATCCGCGTATACGGATGCCGCGGCCGCGCGAACAGCTCATCGCGCGGCGCCACCTCCACCATCCGCCCCAGATACATCACCCCGACCCGATCGGCCACGTGATGCACCACCGCCAGATTGTGCGAGATGAACAGGTAGGTCAGCCCCAGCTCGCGCTGCAGATCCTTCATCAGGTTCAGCACCTGCGCCTGCACCGACACATCCAGCGCCGACGTCGGCTCGTCGCACACCAGGAACTCCGGATTCACCGCCAGCGCCCGCGCGATCGAAATGCGCTGGCGCTGCCCGCCCGAGAACTGGTGCGGATAGCGGCTCTGGTCGGCCGGATCCAGCCCCACCTGCTTGAGCAGATCGCCGACCCGCGCCGTGCGCTCGGCCGGCGTCATCTTCGTGTGCGTCAGCATCGGCTCGGCAATGATGCGGCCGACCCGCCAGCGCGGATTCAGGCTCGCATACGGATCCTGGAAGATCATCTGCAGCCGCTTGCGCAGCTCGCGCCCGCCCGGCTCCGACATGCGCGACAACGGTTGGCCGTCGAAGCGGATGTCGCCGCGGGTCAGGCCATACAGCCCCACCAGCATGCGCGCCACCGTCGACTTGCCGCAGCCCGACTCGCCCACCAGCGCCAGCGTCTCGCCGCGCTTGATCTCGAACGACACGCCGTCCACCGCGCGCAGCATCACCCGCGGCTTGCCCGCCAGCTTGCGCTCCAGCCAGGGCGGCGACACATCGAACCAGCGTGCCGCGTCCTTCACTTCCACCAACGGCGTGCTCATGTGGCCACCTCGACTTCGTTTTCATGCAACCAACAGGCCGCGCGGGACGTGCCCGCCGGCATCAGCTCGGGCCGGTCCTGGCCGCAGCGCGGCAGGCGCCGCCCGCAGCGCGGATTGAAGGCACAGCCCGGCGGAATCGCGTTCAGCCGCGGCATGCTGCCGTCGACCTGCACCAGCCGCTCGGCATGTCCCTGCAGCGACGGGATCGATCCCATCAGCCCCGTCGTATACGGATGGCGCGGCTGGTGGATGACGTCGCGCACGGGGCCGATCTCGGCCACGCGTCCCGCGTACATCACCGCCACGCGGTCCGCCGTTTCCGCGATCACGCCCATGTCGTGCGTGATCAGCATCACCGCCGTGCCCTGTTCGCGGCACAGGCGCTTGAGCAGCTCGATGATCTGCGCCTGGATCGACACGTCCAGCGCCGTGGTCGGCTCGTCCGCCACCACCAGCTTGGGCTCGGCCGCCAGCGCCAGCGCGATCACCACTCGCTGCCGCATGCCGCCCGAGAACTGGTGCGGATAGTGGTCGATGCGCTCGCGCGCCGCCGGGATGCCGGTGGCCGCCAGCAGCTCGACCGCGCGGTTGCGCGCCTGCGACCAGCTCATGTCCAGGTGCGTCACGATGGTCTCGGCCAGTTGCCGGCCCACCGTGTACAGCGGATTCAAGGAGGTCAGCGGGTCCTGGAACACCGCTCCGATCTCGCGGCCGCGCACGCGGCGCATCTGCTCGTCGGGCAGGTTGTCGATGCGCCGGCCCGCCAGCAGGATCTCGCCGGCCGCGATGCGGCCGGGCGGTTCCAGCAGGCCGATGATCGACGCGCCGGTCAGCGACTTGCCGGCGCCCGATTCCCCCACCACGCCCAGGACTTCGCCCGCCTGGATCGAAAAGGACACGTCGTCCAGGGCGCGTAGCGTGCCGCGGCGCGTCGGAAACTCGACGCGCAGATTGCGGACTTCAAGTAATGCGCTCATGGGTATATCTCTAATTCAGGCGTGGATTCAATGCGTCGCGCAGCCAGTCACCCAGCAGGTTGACCGACAGCACCAGCAGCACCAGCGCCGCGCCCGGGAAGATGGTGATCCACCATTCGCCGGAAAACAGGAAATCGTTGCCGATGCGGATCAGCGTGCCCAGCGACGGTGCCGTCGGCGGCACCCCCACCCCAAGGAACGACAGCGTCGCCTCGGTGATGATGGCGGTCGCCAGGTGCACGGTGGCCAGCACCAGCACCGGCCCCAGCACGTTGGGCAGCACGTGGCGGAACATGATCACGGGCGAGGCCACGCCGATCACGCGCGCCGCCTGCACGTACTCGCGGTTCTTCTCCACCAGGGTCGAGCCGCGCACCGTGCGCGCGTACTGCGGCCAGCCGGCCAGTGCGATGGCGCCGATCAGCACCGGGAACGCGATGATCTCGTGCAGCTCGCGCGGCACCGCCGCGCGCGCCACGCCGTCGATCAGCAGCGCGATCAGGATCGCCGGGAACGACAGCTGCACGTCGGCGATCCGCATGATGAAGGCATCGATGCGCCCGCCCGCGTACCCCGAGATCAGCCCCAGCACGATGCCGATCAGCATCGACAGCAGCACCGAGGCCAGGCCGATCAGCAGCGACACGCGGGTGCCGTACAGGATCGCCGAATACAGGTCGCGTCCCTGGCTGTCGGTGCCCAGCAGATAGGTCGACTGGCCGTTGGGCGACCAGGCCGGCGGCAGCAGCGCGTCCAGCAGTTCGACCTTGGTCAGGTCGAACGGATTGTGCGGCGCCACCCAGCCGGCCCCGAAGGAGCCGATCAGCAGGGCTGCCAGCAGCACGGTGGCGACGATGGCCACGGGGGCCCGGCGCCAGGCCCAGGCAATATCGCTGTCCCACCAGCGTTTCATCACGGCGCGCATCAGTGGCCACCTCCGCCGCGGGTCAGCCCGGAACGCAGGCGCGGGTCCACGACAAAATACAGAAGATCGACGATCAGGTTGATCACCACGAACACCAGCGCGATCAGGCACAGGTACGCGGCCATCACCGGCACGTCGGCGAATTGCACCGCCTGGATGAACAGCAGCCCCATGCCGGGCCACTGGAACACCGTCTCGGTCACGATGGCGAAGGCGATGATGCCACCCAGCTGCAGGCCGGTGATGGTGATGACGGGCACCATGGTGTTCTTGAGCGCGTGGCCGAAATGGATGGCGCGACGCTTCAGGCCGCGGGCGCGGGCGAACTTGATGTAGTCCGAACGCAGCACCTCCAGCATTTCCGAACGCACCAGCCGCAGCACCAGGGTCATCTGGAACAGCGACAGCGTGATCGACGGCAGGATCAGGTGCTTCCAGCCATTCGCGGTGAACAGGCCGGAGGTCCACCAGCCCAGCGCCACGGTATCGCCGCGGCCGTAGCTGGGCAGCCAGCCCAGCTGCACCGAGAACACCAGGATCAGCAGGATGCCAATCAGGAAGGTCGGCAACGACACGCCCAGCAGCGAGCCGGCCAGCAACAACTGCGACAGCAGGCTGTTGCGCTTGAGCGCGGTATACACGCCCAGCGGCACGCCCACCACCAGCGCCAGCAGGGCCGCCACCAGGGACAGCTCCAGCGTGGCCGGCAGGCGCGATTTGAGCAGGGTCGAGACCGGTTCGCTCTGGCGCAGGGAAATGCCGAAATTGCCTTGCGCGGCGTTGGCCACGAAGTGGCCGAACTGGACGATGGCGGGCTCGTTCAGCCCCAGGCGCTCACGCAGTTCGATGCGCTCGGCATCGGTGGCGTCCTGCCCCAGCATGATGGTGACAGGGTCGCCGACGTATTGAAAAAGCACGAAGGCCAGTAGCGCGACGGTGAGCATCACCGCTACGGCCTGCAACAGGCGACGCAGTATGAAAGCAAACATAGGCGGGAAAGGCAAAACGGCGAAGCCCCGCGGGGCTTCGCTGTCTGATTAGCCGGAAGGGCGGGGTCAGTCGACCTTGACCCAGTCGGCAACGAGGCGGTTGTCCGCGCGGTGGATCACCGACACGTTCTTGCGCATGGCCCAGGGGATGACCTGGTCATGCAGCGGGATGTGGCCGAATTCCTGGGCGTGGACTTCCAGCACCTTGCGGATGTCGGCGTCGCGCTTGGCCACGTCGGTTTCCGTCTTGATGCGGTCGATGACCGCGTCCAGGTCCTTGTTGCTGTAGTTGCCCAGGTTGTACATGCCGTCCGCGCCCTCGCCCTTGGTGCGGATCAGGTTCTGCAGCGTGTACATGGCGTCGAACGTCGGCACGCCCCAGCCGAACAGGTAGGCGCTGGTGTCGGAGTTCTGCACCTTGGGGAAGTAGGTCGAACGCGGCATGGCGTTCATGGTCGCCTTCACGCCCACCTTGGCCCACATGCCGACCACGGCCTGGCAGATGGCCTCGTCGTTGATGTAGCGGTTGTTGGGACAGTCCAGCGTGAAGTTCAGGGTGCCGTCATAGCCGGCATCCTTGAGCAGGGCGCGGGCCTTCTCGGGATCGTAGGGCACGCGCTTGTGCAGCGATTCGGCCCAGCCGTGGACCTGCGGCGCGATCATGGTGCCGGTGGGCGCCGACAGGCCGCGCATCACGGCGCGCTTGATGGCGTCGACGTCGATGGCGCGGTACAGCGCTTCGCGCACGCGGATGTCCTGGAACGGGTTCTTGCCCTTGATGCTGGAGTACTGCAGCTCGGGACGCTTCTGGTCCAGGCCCAGGTAGATGGTGCGGTATTCGTTGCCCTCGACCACCTTGGCCGACTGGCGCAGGCGGTCCAGGTCCTGGGCGGCCGGATCCAGCACGAAGTCGATCTCGCCGGACAGCAGCGCGGCGGTGCGGGTGGCGTTCTGCTTGATCGGGGTGAACACCACTTCGGTCACGTTGCCGACCTTGTTGGCCTGGTTCCACCAGCCCTTGTTCTCTTCGAACACGGTGCGCACGTCGACTTCGCGCGACTTCAGCTTGTACGGGCCAGTGCCGTTGGTGTTGCGGGCGCCGAAGGTCTCTTCCTTGTTGACGAAGTCCTGCGGCTTGGCGATGTTGTTCTTCTCCGACCAGGCCTTGTTCATGATGAACACGTTGGGCAGCTGGCGCAGCAGCACCGGGTTGGGCGCCGAGGTCTCGATCTCGACCGTCAGGTCGTCGATCTTGCGCGCTTCCTTGATGCCGGTGGTGTAGGCCTTGTAGTTCGAGGTGGGCGCCATGGCGCGGTGCACCGAGAACACCACGTCGTCGGCCGTGAAGGCGGCGCCGTCGTGGAACTTGACGCCGGGGCGCAGCTTGAAGCGGTACAGCGTGGGCGAAACCTGCTCCCACTCGGTTGCCAGGCGCGGCACCACCTTGAAGTCCTTGTCGTAGTCCACCAGCGGTTCATAGACGTAGCTGTTGGCGGCAATCGTCATGCCTTCGTTCTGCGAGTGCGGATCAAAGGTGAGGATGTCGCCCTGGGCGGCCCAACGGAAGGTCTTGGCCTGCCCGATCGAGGGCACGGCCACGGCGGCGGCGATCGCGATGGCAATCAAAGTGCGGCGCATAGGTTTAACTCCTGACTATAGTCTGAATACCGGCGCGATATTGCCTAGGCCCAAGACCCGCGTCAATTAAGGGTTTATGCGTACCGGAGGGGGTTTTCAGAGGAGAAACATATTTAGGGACGTATAAAAATATGACAAAAAAATCGATCATCCCTTGATATAAACACTGTTCGCCCGGCCGGACCGGCCGCCATACCGGCGCCAGCCCCGTCCCGCGCGGCCGGAGCGCCCCTATTCGTCGGCGTCCAGCGGCAGGTCGAGCGGCACGTGCTCGGCCATCAGGCGCCGCAGCATGTCGATCAGCAGCGCCGCCTGGTCCTCGCCGAACGGCGCCAGCACCGCCTTCTGGTGCTGCATGGCCTGCTCGCACAGCGCGCCGATCAGGTGGCGGCCCTTGGTGGTGATGACCACGCGCGTCTGGCGGCGGTCGGCGCGCACGCCGCTGCGCGCCACCAGCCCCTCGGTCTCCATGCGCTGCACCACCTTGCTGAGCGTCGGCTGCTTGGTGATCGCCAGCACCGCCAGGTCGCCGATGGTCTCGCCGGCGCTGCCCTCCAGGCTGGCCAGCACCCGCCATTCGGTGACCGACAGGCCGGCGGCCTTCACCTGCTGGTGGAACTCCGCCGAGATGCGCTGGCTGGCCTGCGCCAGCAGGTAGGCCAGGTAGTCGTCGACGAACCGCGCGCCACTGGCCTGGGTCCCGTTGCCCTGCTTGTCCGACCGCATGTTGTTCCGCTCCCACGCATCAATAGTGAATAGACGACCCGAGGCCGGCAGGCGCATTGCACCACGGCGGCGCAAACGCGCGCCATGACGCGGCGCAATGCTGTTGCGCAGCACAGGGTATACCCCGAATCGCGACCCGTTTTTGCACCATGAAAGCGCCTTTTCAGCGCCTTCAGGCTAGAGGACAACCAGTATATACACCCTTGTTTTCGCGTGATATTTTTTTGATTCCATGAAATTTCATCTTTTTTGTTGACAGCTAAAACGTTGACTCCTAAAGTATTTTTCAGAGCGAAATTTCGTGACATGGGCGTGCTGCGCAGCAGCATGGCTTCGGGACCCGGATGCCGATCCGCGTGGAGGAGTTCGAGATGGCTGAAAGGTCTTTCAAGAAAGAAGTCCAGCAGTTGCGCATCGGCGCGGGCGAGGAGTTCCGCGGCGAGGGGATTCTCGCGGTCACCAAGGCGCTGCTGCAGTCCGGCGTGGGCTATGTCGCGGGCTACCAGGGCTCGCCCATCTCGCACCTGATGGACGTGCTGGCCGACGCCAACGACATCCTGCAGGAACTCGGCGTGCACTTCGAGGCCAGCGCCTCGGAAGCCACCGCCGCCGCCACGCTGGCCGCCTCGGTCATGTACCCGATCCGCGGCGCGGTCACCTGGAAATCCACCGTCGGCACCAACGTCGCCTCCGATGCGCTGGCCAACCTGGCCTCGGGCGGCGTCACCGGCGGTTCGCTCATCATCGTCGGCGAGGACTACGGCGAAGGCTCGTCCATCATGCAGGAACGCTCGCACGCGTTCGCCATGAAATCGCAGATCTGGCTGCTCGATCCGCGCCCCAACCTGGAAAGCATGGTCAAGGCGGTGGAAGACGGCTTCGCGCTGTCGGAGGCCAGCAAGACGCCGGTGATGCTGCAATTGCGCATCCGCGGCTGCCACGTGCACGGCCGCTTCATCGCCAAGGACAACCAGCGGCCGGCGTTCTCGCTGGCCCAGGCGCTGGAAAGCCCGGCGCGCGACACCAGCCGCATCGTGCTGCCGCCGGCCTCGTTCCTGCACGAGCAGGAAAAGATCAAGGAGCGCTGGCCCGCCGCCATCCGCTATATCAAGGAACACAAGCTCAACGAGCACTTCGACGGCGACCAGGACGACATCGGCCTGATCCTGCAGGGCGGCCTGTACAACGGCGTGATCCGTTCGCTGCAATTGCTGGGCCTGGCCGACAACTTCGGCAATAGCCGCATCCCGCTGTACGTGATGAACGTGGCCTACCCCGTCATCGAGGACGAGGTCATCGACTTCTGCCGCGGCAAGCGCGCCGTGCTGCTGCTGGAGGAAGGCCAGCCCGACTACCTGGAACAGGCCCTGCACGCGGTGCTGCGCAAGGCCGGCGTCGATACGAAACTGTCCGGCAAGGACGTGTTGCCGATGGCCGGCGAATACACCACCCAGGTGATGCGCGACGGCCTGCGTGAATTCCTCAAGCGCGAACGCCCCGAATCGCTGCAGACCCATCCGGCCGTGGCCGCCGACGCCGGCGCCGCCGAGCCCGCGCTGCAGGTCACCGAGATCACGCGGCCCAAGCCCGCGCCGCGTCCGGCCGAGCAGCCCATCACCTTCCACAAGCACGTCGCGGAACTGGCCGCCGTGGTGCCGCCCCGCCCGGCCGGCTTCTGTACCGGCTGTCCGGAGCGGCCGATCTTCTCGGCCCTGACGCTGGCGCAGGAAAAGCTGGGCCAGCACCATATCTCCTGCGACATCGGCTGCCACCTGTTCTCGATCCTGCCGCCGTTCAGCCTGGGCGCGACCACCATGGGCTACGGCCTGGGCGCGTCCAGCGCCGCGGCCTTCAACGTGCCGGCGGCCAAGCGGCCCATCTCGATCATGGGCGACGGCGGCTTCTGGCACAACGGCCTGGCCTCGGGCATCGGCAACGCGGTGTTCAACAAATACGACGGCGTCATCGTCATCGTCGACAACTTCTACGCCTCGGCCACCGGCGGGCAGGACATCCTGTCCTCGCGCGCCGAGAATCCGGACCGCTCCACTAACAACCCCATCGACCAGGCCGTGCGCGGCGTGGGCGTGAAGTGGGTGCGCACGCTGGACCGCACCTACGACGTGGCCAAGGTGCGCGCCACCATCGAAGAAGCGCTGACCACCGACATCAAGGGCCCCAAGGTCATCATCGCCCAGTCGGAATGCATGCTGAACAAGCAGCGCCGCATCAAGCCGCTGTTCAACCAGGCGGTCAAGGCGGGCAAGCGCGTGGTCAAGGAACGCTTCGGCGTCGACCCCGACGTCTGCACCGGCGACCACGCCTGTATCCGGCTGTCCGGCTGCCCGTCCCTGACGGTCAAGGACAGCGGCGATCCCCTCAAGGAAGATCCGGTCGCCCACGTCGAGAGCAGCTGCGTCGGCTGCGGCAACTGCGGCGAGGTGGCGCACGCCGCCGTGCTGTGCCCGCCCTTCTACCGCGCCGACATCGTCCACAACCCCAGCGGCCGCGACCGTTTCCTGGCGCGCCTGCGCCAGGGCGTGATCGGCTACCTGCAGCGCCGCCGCGAAGCGCGCCTGGCCAAATTCGCCCTGTGAGGACCCGCCCCATGAACCCGGTGGCATTGCAGCAAGGCACCCCCATCAAGATCGCCATCCTGGCCATGGGCGGCCAGGGCGGCGGCGTGCTGGCCGACTGGATCGTCGACATGGCCGAGCACGCCGGCTGGTGGGCCCAGACCACCTCGGTGCCGGGCGTGGCGCAACGCACCGGCGCCACCATCTATTACCTGGAACTGCTGCCCGAGTCCGACGTGACCCGCGCCGGCCGTCCGCCCGCGCTGGCGCTGATGCCCACGCCGGGCGACGTCGACCTGGTGGTGGCGGCCGAGCTGATGGAAGGCGGCCGCGCCATCCAGCGCGGGCTGGTCACGCCCGACCGCAGCATGCTGATCACCTCATCGCATCGCAGCTACGCGGTCAGCGAGAAATCGGCGCCCGGCAACGGCATCGCCGATCCCAACAAGGTGCTGGAGGCCGGCCGCGCCGCGGCCCGCCGTTTCCTCTGCTTCGACCTGCAGGACCTGGCCGACCGCGCCGGCAGCGTCATCAGCGCCAGCCTGTTCGGCGCCGTGGCCGGCAGCGGCGCGCTGCCGTTCTCGCGCGACGACTTCGAGGCCACCGTGCGCCGCGCCGGCGTCGGCGTGGACGCCAGCCTGCGCGCCTTCGCGCTCGGCTTCGAGGCCGCCGACCAGGCGCCCGCGCAGCCGGCCGCGATCGACCTGACGCGGCCGGTGCCCGCCGTGCCCGAGCGCGCCGCCAGCCCGAAGGCGCAGGCCTTGCTGGACCGCATCCAGCGCGATTTCCCCGCCTGTGCGCAGCCGATGCTGACGGCCGGCGTGCGCCGCCAGATCGAGTTCCAGGACCTGGCCTATGCCGAGGACTACCTGGCCCGCATGGCCGCGATCCGCGAACTCGACGCGCGCCACGGCGGCGACGCCAGGCAATGGGCGCTGACCTGTGCCGCCGCGCGCTACCTGGCCACCGCCATGGCCTATGACGACGTGATCCGCGTGGCCGACCTGAAGACGCGCGGCAGCCGCTTCGAGCGGGTGCGCGCCGAAGTCGGCGCCAAGCCGGACCAGCTGGTCTACACCACCGAATTCATGCATCCGCGGCTGGAGGAAATCTGCGGCACGGTGCCGGCCGGGCTGGGCCGCTGGCTCGAACGGTCGAAAGCCTTCGGCGGTTTCGTCGAACGCCGCCTGGGCAAGGGCCGCCGCATGCAGAGCGGCACGCTGGGCGGCTTCCTGATGCTGTACACGCTAGCCGGCATGCGGCGCTTCCGCCGCCGCACGCTGCGCCACCAGATCGAATCCGCGGGGCTGACCCAATGGCTCGACCTGATCGCCAGCCTGGCGCCGCGCGACTACGACCTGGCGGTCGAGACCGTCAACTGCCGCCGCCTGGTCAAAGGCTACAGCGACACCCACGTGCGCGGCGGCGGCAAGTACCGCCAGCTGATCGCGGCCGCCGCCCAGCTGGCGGGCCGGCCCGATGCGGCCGCCTCGCTGCGCGCCCTGCGCCAGGCCGCGCTGGCCGACGAGAAATGCGGCCCCATGGAACGCCAACTGGCCGAAAAACTGGCCGCCTGACATCGAGATAGAGACGAACGCCGTGCAAACCCTGAAACTCATCGTCCGTGAAGTCCGGCAGGAATCGCCGTTGATCCGCTCGCTGCGCCTGGCGCGCGAAGACGGCGGCGCCCTGCCCGCCTTCGGCCCCGGCGCCCACCTGAAGGTCAGCGTGCCCGGCCTGCGCGAACCGCGCTGCTACTCGCTGGTGCAACTGGCGCCGGAAGCCGGCCGCTTTGCCGAACCCGTCGAATACCGCCTGGGCGTGCGGCTGGAGGAAGCCAGCCAGGGCGGATCGCGCCACATGCACGGGCTGGCGGTGGGCGACACGCTCAGCGTCGAAGGCCCGAAGAACGATTTCCCGCTGCACGAGGCCCCGGCCGGCGACGAGCCGGTGGTGCTGATCGCCGGCGGCATCGGCATCACGCCGGTGGCGTCGATGGCCGCGGCGCTCAAGTCCGCCGGCCGCGCCTTCGAACTGCACTACAGCGGCCGCAGCCGCGACCAGCTGGCGTTCCTGCCGGAACTGCAGGCGCTGGCCGGCGACGCGCTGGTGCCGCACGCCGACGACGACGCGACCTGCCGCTTCGACCTGAAGGCGCTGCTGGACGCCGCCCATCCGCGCCAGCACCTCTACGTCTGCGGCCCCAAGGGCCTGATCGACGCCGTCATCCAGGAAGCGCGCGCGCGCCACTGGCCCGACGCCCACATCCATTTCGAACTGTTCGCCAGCGCCGCGCCGCAGGCGGGCGACCAACCCTTCGAGGTCGAGCTGCGCCAGTCCGGCCGGGTGCTGACCATCCCCGCCGACAAGACCATCGTCGACATCATGGAAGAAGAAGGCTGCGACCCGATGTACGACTGCAAGCGCGGCGAATGCGGCGTGTGCCAGGCCACTGTGCTGGAGGGCGAGCCGGACCACCGCGACTACTACCTGTCGGATACCGAGAAGGCCAGCGGCAAGATCATCCAGATCTGCATCTCGCGCGCCAAGTCGGCGCGCCTGGTGCTGGACCTGTAGGGCCGGGCGCGACAAGAGGAGACCACCATGGCCAAATACCGCGACACCCCCGACGCCATCCGCGCCCTGTTGCGCGAGACCGAGGTGCACAAGGACCTGTTCATCGACCCGGAACTGTTCGACCTGGAAATGGAACGGCTGTACGCCAACACCTGGGTCTTTGTCGGCCACGACAGCCAGGTGCCCAATCCCGGCGACTACATCACCACCACCGTCGGCAACCAGCCGGTGGTGATGGTGCGGCACAGCGACCGCTCGGTGCGCGTGCTGCACAACCGCTGTCCGCACAAGGGCACCATGGTGGCGGGCGACGCCTGCGGCAACACCGGCAAGTTCTTCCGCTGCCCGTACCATGCCTGGACCTTCAAGACCGACGGCAGCCTGCTGTCGATCCCGCTGAAGAAGGGCTACGAGAACACCGGCCTGGAGCAGTGCGAGGCCAGCCAGGGCATGGCGGCGGTCAAAGACGTGCGCAACCATCGCGGCTTCGTGTTCTGCCGCCTGAACCCGAACGGCCAGTCGTTCGAGGACTTCTTCGGCGACGCGCTGTCGACGCTGGACAACATGGTCGACCGCTCGCCCGAGGGCCGGCTGGAAGTGGCCGGCGGCGTGCTGCGCTACATGCACCGCTGCAACTGGAAGATGCTGGTCGACAACCAGACCGACACCTGCCACCCGATGGTGGCGCACGAATCGTCGGCCGGCACCGCCGTCAAGGTCTGGGAGCAGGCCCCGGCCGGCACCCCAAAGCCGATGGCGGTGGAACTGTTCGCGCCCTTCATCTCGCCCTACGAGTTCTTCGAGAACATGGGCATCCGCGTCTGGGAAAACGGCCACGGCCACACCGGCGTGTCCGATTCGATCCACGCCGCCTATTCGGGCATTCCGGGTTACTGGGAGTCGATGGTCGCCGCCTACGGCGAGGAGCGCGCCCACCAGATCCTGGGCGACGTGCGCCACAACACCGTGTACTTCCCCAACATCATGGTCAAGGGCCCGATCCAGACCCTGCGCGTGTTCAAGCCGATCGCCGCCGACCGCACCCTGGTGGAATCGTGGACCTTCCGCCTGGTCGGCGCGCCCGACCTGCTGCTGGAACGCACCCTCATGTACAACCGCCTGATCAACGCGCCCACCTCGGTGGTCGGCCACGACGACCTGGAGATGTACGAGCGCGCGCAGGATGGCCTGCAATCGCGCGCCCGCGACTGGGTCAACGTCGGCCGCCTCTACGACCCGGCCGAGCTCAGCCAGAAGAACGTCACCACCAACGGCACCAACGAATGGCAGATGCGCAACCAGTACCGCGCATGGGGCCGCTACATGACGGAGCAGGCATGAGCTTTAGCGACCGCGACCTGATCGATTTCGTCTACGCCGAGGCGCGCCTGCTCGACGAGCTGCGCTTCGAGGACTGGCTGGAGCTGTACGCCGACGATGGCTACTACTGGATGCCGCTGGCCCACGGCCAGACCGACGCCCGTCTGCATGCCTCGCTCATGTACGAGGACAAGCTGCTGCTGCGCGTGCGCGTCGAGCGCCTGGCCGGCCAGCGCACCTTCTCGCAGCAACCCAAAAGCCGCTGCCACCACCTGCTGCAGGCGCCCACGGTCGAGCACGACCATCCCGATTCGGCGCCGGACCAGGGCCGCCACGTGGTGCGCACCGCCTTCCATTACGTCGAGACGCGGCAGGACGCGCAGACGCTGTACGCCGGCTGGGCCACGCATTACCTGGTCGAGCAGGACGGCGCGCTGCGCATCCGCCTCAAGCGCGTCGACCTGGTGAACTGCGACGCCGCGTTCGGCAACATCCAATTGTTCATGTAGGAGCGGCTTGTGAGCACCACCGTCCACCAGGCTTTCCTGGACACCGCGGCCCGGCATGGCGCCCGGCCCTTCCTGTGCATCCTGCCGGAAACCGCCGACATCTACGGCATCGGCGCCGGCGAACTGGGCTATGCCCAGGCCGCCGCCGCCATCGAGACGCTGCGGGCGGCCTACGCCCGCGCCGGCTACGGCCACGGCCATCGCGCCGGCCTGCTGCTGGAAAACCGGCCGGCCTTTTTCCTGCACTGGTTCGCGCTGAACGCGCTGGGCGTGTCGGTGGTGCCGATCAACCCCGACCTGCGCGCGGCCGAACTGGAGTACCTGACGGGCCATTCCGAGATCGCGCTGGCCGTCGCCCTGCCGCAGCGCCACGCCGACCTGCTGGCCGCCGCCGAGCGCGCCGGCCGGCCGCTGCGCGTGATGGGCCCCGACGATGCGCCGCCCGCCGCGCCCTTCCCCGCGCCGCTGGCGGGCACGCCCGACGAACTGACCGAATGCGCGCTGCTGTACACGTCCGGCACCACCGGCCGCCCCAAGGGCTGCATCCTGCCGAACCGCTATTTCCTGCACGCGGGCGGCTGGTACGCCCGCATCGGCGGCCTGGCCGAATTGCGCCCCGGCGAGGAACGCATGCTGACGCCGCTGCCGCTGGTGCACATGAACGCCATGGCCTATTCCGCCATGGCCATGGTGCTGACCGGCGGCTGCCTGATCCCGCTGGACCGCTTCCATCCCAAGACCTGGTGGGACAGCGTGCGCGATTCCGGCGCCACCGTGCTGCACTACCTGGGCGTGATGCCGGCGATCCTGATGAAGGCCGAACCCTCGGCCCGAGACCGGCAGCCGGCGATTCGCTTCGGCTTCGGCGCCGGGGTCGACCGCAAGCTGCATGAACCGTTCGAGGCGCGCTTCGGCTTCCCGCTGCTGGAAGCCTGGGCCATGACCGAGACCGGCGCCGGCGCCGTCATCATCGCCAACCAGGAGCCGCGCCACATCGGCAGCAGCTGCTTCGGCCGCGAAGAGGACGACGTGGCGGTGCGCATCGTCGCCGACCACGGCGGCGAGGCCGCCGCCGGCGAGCCGGGCGAGCTGCTGGTGCGCCATGCCGGCGATGACCCGCGCTACGGCTTCTTCGCCGGCTACCTCAAGGACGCGGACGCCACCTCGCAGGCCTGGGAAGACGGCTGGTTCCACACCGGCGACATCGTGCGCCGCGAGGCCGATGGCGCGCTGCGCTTCGTCGACCGCAAGAAGAACGTGATCCGCCGCAGCGGCGAGAACATCTCGGCGGTGGAGGTCGAAAGCGTGCTGCTGCAGCATCCGCTGGTCAAGGCGGTGGCGGTGGCCGCCGTGCCCGACCCGGTGCGCGGCGACGAGGTGCTGGCCTGCGTGGTGGCGGAAACCGCGCCCGCCGACGCCGCCGCCCGCGACGATGCGGCCCGCGACATCGTGCAATGGAGCCTGCAACAGCTGGCCTACTACAAGGCGCCCGGCTACGTCGCCTTCGTCGACAGCCTGCCGCTCACCACCACCAACAAGATCCAGCGCGGCGAAATGAAGACGCTGGCGCCGACGCTGCCCGGCACCGCCCGCTGCGTCGACACCACCGCCATGAAGAAGCGCCAGGAGCCGGCCCGATGACCCCGACGCGCGCCCGCTACGACGGCGTGGTGGCGGCCCTGCCCGTCAGCATTCCGTATGAGCGCTACTCCACCCATGCCGCGCATTGGTGGCTGGGCCGCGCGCTGGGCGCGCTGATCCGCCAGGCCGGCATCGCCAAGACCGACGTCGACGGCCTGTGCGTGTCCAGCTTCACGCTGGCGCCGGACACCGCCGTGGGCCTGACGCAGCACCTGGGCATGAGCCCGCGCTGGCTCGACCACATCCCCATGGGCGGCGCCAGCGGCGTGGCCGCGCTGCGCCGCGCCGCGCGCGCGGTGCAGGCGGGCGACGCCGGCATCGTCGCCTGCATCGCGGGCGACACCAACCAGGTCGACTCGTTCCGCAACACCGTCAGCCAGTTCTCGCGCTTCGCCCAGGACGCCGTCTATCCCTATGGCGCGGGCGGCCCCAACGCCAGCTTCGCGCTGCTGACCGCGCACTACATGCGCAGCACCGGCGCCACCCGCGAAGACTTCGGCAAGGTCTGCGTGGCGCAGCGCGACAACGCCCTGCGCTATCCGCACGCGCTGATGAAGAAGCCGCTGACGCTCAGGCAGTACCTGGACGCGCGCGTCATCACCGACCCGATCCACCTGTTCGACTGCGTCATGCCCTGCGCCGGCGCCGACGGTTTCCTGGTGATGAGCGAAGACCGGGCGCGGGCGCTGAACCTGCCCTACGCCCGCATCCTGTCCACCATCGAGCGCCACAACGCCTGGATCGAGGACCCGATCCAGACCCGCGGCGGCTGGACCATGGACATCGACGAACTCTACGGCATGGCGGACGCGGCGCCGGCCGACATGGACTTCCTGCAGGCCTACGACGACTACCCCGTCATCAACCTGATGCAGATGGAAGACCTGGGCTTCTGCGCCAAGGGCGAGGCGCCCGGGTTCGTGCGCGCCAACACCTTCACCGTCGATGGCAGCTTGCCGTTCAACACCAATGGCGGCCAGCTGTCGGTGGGCCAGGCCGGCGCCGCCGGCGGCTACCTCGGCATGGTCGAGGCGCTGCGCCAGCTGACCGGCACGGCCGGCGGCACCCAGGTGGCCGACGCGCGCCTGGGCCTGGTCAGCGGCTTCGGCATGATCAATTACGACCGCGGCCTGTGCACCGCCGCGGCCATCCTGGCCAGGAGCGACGCATGACCGAGCCGCTAGCCAAGCCGCCGCGCAAGAACCCCGTGGCGCGCACGCGCCAGCCGACCCTGCCGCCCGGCGCCCGCAGCCGCGCCGCCCTGGGCTTGACGGCCGCGGCCGCCGAAGGCCGCTTCGAACTGCAGGCCTGCGCCGATTGCGGCGCGGTGCAATATCCGCCGCGCGAGGTCTGCGGCCACTGCCTGTCGGAACGCCTGCCGTGGCGGCCGGTGGATCCCGACGGCGTGCTGCTGGTCAGCACCACGCTGCATCACAGCAACGACCTCTATTTCCGTGAACGCCTGCCGTGGCGGGTGGGCACGGTGCGCATGGACGCCGGCCCGTCGGTGGTGGCGCACGTGCACCAGGATTGCGCCGACGGCGCCCGCGTGCGGCTGGCGCTCAAGCTCGACCGCAGCGGCCAGGCCGTGATGATCGCCCTGCCCGAAAGGAATACGCCCAATATGGAAGACGACAAGACCCTGCGCGAGACCTCGTGCGATCCGAAATTCCGCCGGGCGCTGGTCACCGACGGCAAGTCGGCGGTGGGCCAGGCGGTGGCGCGCGCCCTGCTCGACGCCGGCTGCCCGACCGTGTTCCTGGGCGACCCGCAGGCCTGGCGCCGCGACGCCGCCTTCGACGCGCTGGCGGCCGATCCGCGGGTGCAGGCGCTGGCGCTGGACGTGACCGACAGCGACTCGGTCGAACGCGCCGCGGCGTCGATCGGCGGCAAGGTCGAGATCCTGGTCAACACCGCCGACCTGGAACGCGAAGGCGGCCTGCTCGGCCGCAAGGACGTCAACACCGCGCGCGACGCCCTGGACGTCAACGTGCTGGGCCTGATGCGGCTGGCGCAGGGCTTCGGCCCGGCGCTGTGCGGCCGCGCCGCCGACGGCGTCAACAACGCCACGGCCTGGGTCAACGTGCTGTCGATCTACGCCCACGTCAACCTGCCGGCGCGCGGCATGTGGTCGGCCTCCAAGGCCGCCGCGCTGTCGCTGGCGCAATGCCTGCGGGCCGAGCTGCGGCCGGCCGGCGTGCGCGTGGTGAACGTGTTTCCCGGCCCGGTCGACCACGAATGGGAGCAGCGCACGCCGCCCCCACGCGTGGCGCCCGCGGCCATCGCCGGCGCCATCGTGCGCGCGCTGAAGGAAGGCGTCGAGGATGTGTACGTCGGCGACGTGGCACAGGAATTCCGCGCGCGGCTGGCGGAGAACCCCAAGGGACTGGAACGAGAACTGGGCGCCTGACGGCGGCCGCCGTGCCCGACGAGACGAAAACCAAAGGAGCAACAGATGAGCCAACCCATACTTGCGCAATTCATGACCGAACTGGTGTCGGGCCGCATCCGCCTGGTGGACCTGACCGAGACGCTGACGCCCGAATTCCCCACCATCGTGCTGCCGCCGGAATTCGGCCAGGCCTGGCCGTTCCGCATCGAGGAAATCTCGCGCTATGACGAGCGCGGCCCGGCCTGGTACTGGAACAACTTCTCCTGCTCCGAGCACACCGGCACCCACTTCGATGCGCCGGTGCACTGGGTCACCGGCAAGGACCAGCCCGACAACACCGTCGACACCATCCCGGTCGAGGCGTTCATCGCCGGCACCAGCGTCATCGACTGTTCGGCCGAGGCGCGCGACAACCCCGACTTCCTGCTGACCATCGACTTCGTCAAGAAGTGGGAGGAAAAGCATGGCCGCATCCCGGCCCGTTCCTGGGTGCTGATGCGCACCGACTGGTCCAAGCGCGCCAAGCCGGCCGAATACCTGAACATGAAGGAAGACGGCGCCCACTCGCCCGGCCCCGACGCCGAGGTGGTGCCATGGCTCATCAAGGAACGCGACGTGCACGGCTTCGGCACCGAATCGGTGGGCGCCGACGCCGGCCAGGCCCATCACCTGAATCCGCCCTACCCCTGCCACTACTTCATGCACGGCAACAACCGCTACGGCCTGCAGTGCCTGACCAACCTGGACCAGCTGCCGCCCACCGGCGCCGTGATCTTCTCGGCGCCGCTCAAGATCCGCAGCGGCTCGGGCAGCCCTCTGCGGGTGCTGGCGCTGGCGCCGCGCGCCTGAGCGGCGGCGGATAACTAAAGAACACAGGGGGATCCACCATGACGCACACCAACGTCGCCATCGTCACCGGCGGCAGCGCCGGCATCGGCGCCGAAATCTGCCGCAGCATGCTCGACGCGGGCTACGAAGTAATCTCGATGGCGCGCCGCGCCGCCGACTTCAGCCACCCGCGCCTGCACAACGTGCAGGTGGACCTGCTGGACGCCGACGCCACGGCCCAGGCCGGCGCCGAGATCGCGGCGCGCTTTCCGGTCAGCCATGTCATCCACAACGCCGGCGTCATCTGGCCCAACCTGCTGCCGCAGGTGACCCAGGAGGAACTGCACGGCCTGACCCAGATTCACCTGGGCGCGGCCATCAGCCTGGTGCAGGCGGCCCTGCCCGGCATGCAGGAGCGCCATTTCGGCCGCATCGTCATGATGTCCTCGCGCGGCGCGCTGGGCCTGCCCACCCGCACCGCCTATTCGGCCACCAAGGCCGGCATGGTCGGCATGGCGCGCACCTGGTCGCTCGAACTGGCGCCCTACGGCATCACCGTCAACGTGGTGGCGCCCGGCCCGATCCAGACCGACATGTTCTACGAAGTGATCGAACCCGGCAGCGAACGCGAAAAGCAGCTGGCCAACGGCATCCCGGTCAAGCGCCTGGGACGCTCGGACGACGTGGCGCGGGCGGTGATGTTCTTCGCCGACCCGGCCAACAGCTTTGTCACCGGCCAGACGCTGTTCGTCTGCGGCGGCGCCAGCGTCAGTTCCATCACCATCTGACCGGCGTCCCACGCATCCGCTTCGGGTTTTGACGGATAGGTAAGCACGCAGACCGCGTCTACAGTGCAGTGCCAGAAAGTTGAAGCCAAAAGCAATTTCCGCGGTATCCGTTTTCTCCGTTTTCCAGCCGCACCCACTCTGCCCCCTATCCGGAGGTTTTGCCATGCTGTCGAAGAAACTCCCCCTGGCCGCCGCCGTGCTGGCCACGCTGGTCTCCCTGCCCGTCCTGGCCCAGGTCAAGGTCGGCGTGGTCACCTCGTCCACCGGCCCCACCGCGCTGGTCGGCATTCCGCAAAAGAACACCGTGCCGCTGCTGCCCAAGAAGATCGGCGACCTGACCGTGGAATACATTTCGCTGGACGACGCCAGCGATTCCACCAACTCGGTCACGGCCTTCAAGAAGCTCATCACCGAACAGAACGTGGACGCCCTGATCGGGCCGTCGGGCTCACCCAACGCCATGGGCGTGATCCAGTTCGCCGCCGAGGCCGGCGTGCCGATGCTGGCGCCGGTGGGCACCGCCGCCGTGGTGCTGCCGATGAACGAGCAGAAAAAGTGGGTCTTCAAGACCACCCAGAACGACGACATCATCGCCCGCGCGCTGGTCGACCACATGGCCAAGACCGGCATCAAGACGGTCGGCTTCATCGGCCTGAACGATCCCTATGGCGAGAACTGGTACAAGGTGTTCTCGGCCATGGCGGCCGAAAAGGGCATCAAGCTCACCGCCAACGAACGCTACCTGCGCTTTGACAGCTCGGTCACCGGCCAGGCGCTGAAGATCCTGGCGGCCAAGCCCGACGCCGTGCTGATCGCCGCCCCCGGCGCCGCCAGCGTGCTGCCGCAGACGACGCTGTTCGACCAGGGCTACAAGGGCAAGTTCTACCAGACCCACGGCGCCGCGCTGCCCGACTTCCTCAAGCTCGGCGGCAAGAAGGTCGAAGGCACCGTGCTGGCCGCCAGCCTGATGCTGGTGCTGCCGGAAATGCCCGACAGCAATCCGTCCAAGAAGGTCGCCAGCGACTACATCGCCGCCTACGAGAAGCTCAACGGCTCCAAGCCCGCCACCTTCGGCGCCAACGTCTACGACGCCGGCCTACTGCTGGAAAAGGCCATCCCGCTGGCCGAGAAGGCCGGCAAGCCGGGCACCAAGG
>NZ_CYTY01000023.1:0-5828 GCF_001298995.1 Achromobacter sp. 2789STDY5608615 | reverse complement strand
AAGTACCGATGAATGCTCAGATCGCCCTGATACTCGGGCAGGATGGCATCACCAACGGCGCCATCTACGCGCTGCTGGCCTTGTCCATCCTGCTGGTCTTTACCGTTACCCGCGTGCTGTTCATCCCCCAGGGCGAGTTCGTCGCCTTCGGCGCGCTCACCATGGCCGCGCTGCAGGCCGGCAAGCCGGTGCTGCTGGTGTGGCTGCTGCTGGCGTTCGCGCTGGCCGAGGCCGTGGCCGACCTGATGGCGCGCGCCAGGCGGCCGGGACGCCGCGCGCCGCTGTGGCGCATCATCGCCAAGGTGGCGTATCCCATGCTGCTGGCCGCGCTGTTCTACCGCCTGCCGCTGGCGCAGTTGCCGATGGCCGTGCAGGCGCTGCTGACGCTGCTGCTGGTGGTGCCGATGGGCCCGCAGCTGTACCGCCTGTTCTACCAGCCGATCGCCTCGGCCTCGACGCTGGTGCTGCTGATCGTGTCGATCGCCGTACACCTGGCGCTGGTCGGCCTGGGCCTGCTGGCCTTCGGCGCCGAGGGCGCGCGCACCGCGCCGTTCAGCGACGCCAGCCTGGCGCTGGGTCCGGTCAACGTCAACAGCCAGGCGCTGTGGGTGGTGGCGGTGTCGGCGCTGCTGATCGTGGTGCTGTACCAGTTCTTCGAGCGCTCGATGTACGGCAAGGCGCTGCGCGCCGCCGCCTTCAACCGGCTCGGCGCGCGCCTGATGGGCATATCGCCGGTGTTCGCCGGCAAGGCCACGTTCTTCCTGGCGGCGCTGATCGGCACCGTCTCGGGCATCCTGATCGCACCCATCACCACCATGTATTTCGATTCCGGCTTCATGGTCAGCCTGAAGGGCTTCGTCGGCGCCATCATCGGCGGCCTGGTGAGCTATCCGCTGGCCGCCGCCGGCGCCGTGCTGGTCGGCCTGATCGAGGCCTTCTCCTCGTTCTGGGCCAGCGCCTACAAGGAGATCATCGTCTTCACGCTGATCATCCCCGTGCTGCTCTGGCGCTCCCTGAAAAGCCACCACGTCGAGGAAGAAGAAGAATGACCCCGCGCCACCTCGTCCTCGTGTTCCTGGCGCTGCTGGCGGCCGCGCCGCTGGCGTTGCCGCCGTTCTACGTCACGCTGCTGAACTACATCGGCCTGTACGCCATGGTGGCGCTGGGGCTGGTGCTGCTGACCGGCGTCGGCGGCCTGACCAGCTTCGGCCAGGCCGCCTTCGTCGGCATCGGCGCCTACACCACCGCGCTGCTCACCACCCGCGCCGACGCCCTGCCCGCCTGGCTGGCGTGGCTCGGCGCCTCGCCCTGGCTGACGCTGCTGGCCGGCCTGTTGCTGACGCTGGTGGTGGCCTACCTGCTGGGCGCCATCACGCTCAAGCTGTCCGGCCACTTCCTGCCGCTGGGCACCATCGCCTGGGGCCTGTCGCTGTACTTCGCCTTCGGCTCGGTCGAAGGCCTGGGCGGCCACACCGGCATCCCCGACGTGCCGGCCATCCACCTGTTCGGCTGGGCGCTGACGCAGGGCGATGAGATCTACTACCTGATCTGGGCCTTCCTGCTGGTGGCCATGTGGTCGACCAGCAATCTGCTCGATTCGCGCGAGGGCCGCGCCATCCGCGCCCTCAAGGGCGGCCGTGTCATGGCCGAGTCGATGGGCGTGGACACGGCCCGCTCGCGCATGGTGATCTTCATCATCGCCGCGCTGCAGGCCTGCGCCTCGGGCTGGCTGTACGCGCACATGCAGCGCTTCGTCAATCCGAACCCGTTCGGCCTGCAGATGGGCATCGAATACCTGTTCATGACCGTCATCGGCGGCGCCGGCCAGGTGTGGGGCGCGCTGGTGGGCGCCGGCGTGTTCACGGTGCTCAAGCAATGGCTGCAGGACTGGCTGCCCAAGCTGCTGGGCCAGACCGGCAACTTCGAAGTGATCGTGTTCGGCTTCGGCATGGTGCTGCTGCTGCACCGCTTCCGCGGCGGCCTGTGGCCGGTGCTGGCGCGCTGCGTGCCGGTGCGCAAGCGCCAGCGGCAGATCGACGCCCAGGCCGAGCCGCTGCCGCGCAAGCCGATGCCGCCGCGCGGCGAGGTGGTGCTGAAGGCGGTCGACGTGACCCGCAAGTTCGGCGGCCTGGTCGCCAACAACGCCATGAACCTGGAGATCCGCGCCGGCGAGATCCTGGCGCTGATCGGCCCCAATGGCGCCGGCAAGAGCACCATGTTCAACCAGATCTCGGGCGTGGACACGCCCACCTCCGGCCAGGTCACGCTGCTGGGCCAGCAAGTGGCCGGCGCCGGCGCGCGCCGGATCGCCCGCCTGGGCCTGTCGCGCACCTTCCAGCACGTGCGCCTGCTGGGCCGCATGAGCGTGCTGGAGAACGTCGCCATCGGCGCCCACCTGCGCGGCCATCGCGGCGTGCTGCCGGCCGCCTGGCGCCTGGACCGCACCGAGGAGGCCCGCCTGCTGGCCGAGGCCGCGCGCCAGGTCGAGCGCGTCGGCCTGGGCAAACACCTGCACGACGAGGCCGGCTCGCTGGCGCTGGGGCAGCAGCGCATCCTGGAGATCGCGCGGGCGCTGGCGTCGGATCCCTGCATCCTGCTGCTGGACGAACCGGCCGCCGGCCTGCGCTACCAGGAAAAGCGCGAACTGGCCGAACTGCTCAAGAAGCTGCGGGCCGAGGGCATGGCAATCCTGCTGGTCGAGCACGACATGGATTTCGTGATGGGCCTGGTGGATCGCGTGGTGGTGATGGACTTCGGCGAAAAGATCGCCGAGGGCCTGCCGGCGGAGATCCAGCACAACCCCGCGGTGCTGGAAGCCTATCTGGGCGGAGTGGAATGATGAGCGCGAAACTGCTGGAAGTGCGCGACCTGCGCGTGGCCTACGACAAGGTCGAGGCGGTCTCGGGCGTCAGCCTGTCGGTGGACGAGGGCAAGATCGTCACCGTCATCGGCCCCAACGGCGCCGGCAAGACCACCCTGCTGTCGGCCATCATGGGCGTGCTGCCCTCGCGCGGCGAGATCGTGTTCGGCGGTAAGCGCCAGGAACACGCCGAGATCGAGGAAATGGTGGCGGCCGGCATGAACCTGGTGCCGGAAAAGCGCGAGCTGTTCGCCGAGATGTCGGTGGAGGACAACCTGATGCTGGGCGCCTTCGACCACTTCCGTCGCGGCCTGCGCGACCAGGACCAGACGCTGGCCGAGGTCTACGACTTGTTCCCGCGCCTGCGCGAACGCCGCGCGCAGCTGTCGGGCACGCTGTCCGGCGGCGAACGCCAGATGCTGGCCGTGGGCCGCGCGCTGATGGCCAAGCCGCGCCTCCTGATGCTGGACGAACCCAGCCTGGGCCTGGCGCCGCGCATCGTGCGCGAAGTGTTCCGCATCGTCGAACAGCTGCGCGGCATGGGCGTGTCGATCCTGCTGATCGAGCAGAACGCCCGCGCCGCGCTGCAGGTGGCCGATTACGCCTACGTGCTGGAGACCGGCAGCGTCACGCTGGAAGGCCCCGCCGCCCAGGTCGCCGAGGACCCGCGCGTGGTCGAGGTCTATCTGGGGCTGGGCCACGCCGCGCCGGCAACGGCGTAGCATCGCCGGACGGCCGTGGCGACCGCCCGGCCGGCGCTCAGGCCACGCCGCGCCGCCGGTCGCGGCGGTACAGCGCGTAGCCCAGCGGCCACATCGCCCCCACCATCACCCGCGCCCACGGATTGGTCAGGCGATAGGCCTGCAGCGCCGTCGGCACGCCGGAGTGCTTCAGATGCAGCCGGAAACGGGTGTAGCGCGCCGCGGCCATGATGAATTCACGCGGCCGGAAGCGGAAGAATTCCAGGTGGTGCTGCAGCATGTCCCAGGCCAGCAGGTACAGGCCCTGGGCATTGTTGGCCACCGACGTCGCGCCCCGGGTCAGCCCGCCCGGGGTGTCGTGATAGGTGCGCACCACCTGGTTGATGAAGCGGCTGAGGTAGCCGGCCCGCGCGATCGCCCACCACACCAGGCTCTCGGGCACGAAGCCCGCCACGTTTTCCGGAAAGGGATACTTCCTGAGGACGTCGGTGCGCATGCAACCGAATTTCTCGCCCTTGATGCGGTAGCGGAAATAGACGTCCACCGCCGTGCTGTCGAACACGTCCTGCGGATAGCGGTCGCCGACGATGCTGCCGTCGGGCCGGGCGCACAGGCCGGTCACCGCCACGTAGGAATCGCGCCGCGCCGGCGGAATCGCCTCCCAGGCCGCCTTGAACGTCGCCAGCGCCTCGGGCGGCATCTCGTCGTCGCTGTCGAGCGCCACGATCAACTGGCCATGCGCTTCGCGCACCCCGCGGTTGAAGGCGGTTTTCTTGTGCTGGTTGTTCTGCCAGATGTAGCGGATGGGGAAAGGGGCCCGCTGCTGCCAGTCGAGCACCGCTTCGTGGGTGTTGTCGGTGGACCCATCGTCCACGATCACCCACTCGAAATCCCGGAATGTCTGGCGGGATAGCGATTCGTACACCCTGTGCAACGTCCCCGCCCGGTTGTAGGTGGGCGTCAGGACGGTGAAGAACGTCGGCGTATCGATCATGCGAACTGGGCCCCTTGGCGATTCCGGATAACCGCTGCGGTCTTGGTATGGTGTTTCGCCTGAAGTGTAGGGGATATGCCCACGGCAACTGATGCCACGGCATGCAAATTTGCAATCAAATCTGACAAGGTGCGGATTCCCGGACTGATTCCCATCCACCGCGCCGGCGTTGGGACGGGCGCCGGAGTGGCGTAAACTCGGGCGGCCCACACCGGAACGCCTATGGAAGCCCCGACCGTCCAGCTCAACGACATCGCCCTGTTTGTAGAAGTTGCCAAGCGCAAGAGCTTCAGCCTGGCCGCCCGGGCGCTGAACATGCCGACCTCGACGCTGTCGCGCCGCATCAATGAGCTGGAACGCGCGATCGGCCTGCGCCTCATCAACCGCAACACCCGCCGCCTCGACCTGACGGAAGCCGGCGCGGCCTACATGAGCCGCTGCCAGGGCCTGATCGACGAGGCCCGCCTGGCGCACGAACAGCTGCAGGCGCTGTCGGGCGGCCCCTCGGGCAATCTGCGGGTGTCGATGCCCTACAGCCTGGCGATCTGGCTGCTGCCGGAAACGATCAACGATTTCACGGACCGCTATCCCGAGGTGGAGTGCGAGTTCGACCTGAGCATGATGACGGCCTCGGACGCCCAGGGCGCGCCGTTCGACATCGTGCTGCGATTCGGCCGCAACAGCGACTATCCGGTGGCCAGCGCGGACAACGGCAACGGCGCCGCGCCGGCGCCCCGCAGCGACGGCGCGGTGGTGCAGGAGCTGGTGTCGCTGGACAACTATCTTTACGCCTCGGACCGCTATCTGGAACGTTTCGGGGAACCGAAGACGCCGTCGGACCTGACGCAGCATCAATGCCTGCGCACGACGATCGACGACGCCCATTCGCACTGGACGCTGCATAACGGGCGGGTGAGCGAACAGGTGCCGGTGAGCGGACACCTGGCGGCGAACAACATGAGCATCGCGGGGACGCTGGCGGGGCTGGATCTGGCGATCACGCGGATGCCGCATTGCCAGGCGCTGGATCCGATCATCAAGCGGAACTCGCTACGGCGGGTGTTGCCGGGGTGGTCGGTGGATCCTATTTCGATCTACGTGGTGTATCCGTCGAGTATTCAGCCGGCTAAGACTCGGGCGTTTATGGATTTTATTCGGCCTAAGTTGGGGCCGGCTGAGTAGTTTTTTTTGGGGCGGAGTGGGTGCTTTAGGCGCGCGTGGCGGGGTCGGTGGGGGATGGCGGGGCTACGATTGCGGTCCGGAGCGTTCGCTC